>NZ_CP022221.1:1691039-1997078 GCF_004114935.1 Bradyrhizobium zhanjiangense | reverse complement strand
CGCCGGTGTCGGCGTCGACCTTGGCGTACTTGATCCGATGGCCGGTCTTTCTGTTCAGCTGGTTGAAGGAGACCTTTTCGGATTCTGAGATGGCCGGATAGAGCGCGACCGGACAGGTGACGAGGGAGAGACGAAGAAAGCCTTTCCAGTTGGCGCGGGGGGCCATCGCGGGGGAACTCCATTACTGATGCCGGACGGCTTGCCTTGGTTCCGACATCCCGATCCGTCCGACAGGCCGATTTTTCTGATCCAGGCCCTCGGACGGACTCGACATTTGTTCCTGTTATGTTCTAATTCGGGCATGACCGACTCGCGAGCTGGCGCATGCCGACCCCAAAGCAGATGGAAAAGCTGGCCGCTGAAGCCGCCCGTAGGCCGAGCCCTTCCGCTGCGGATCCCGACGCCTCCCTCCCGGCCGAATACTGGGAATCGGTCCTCAAAGACCCTCGCGCCGGCACGATCGAGGGCCAGATGCGGCTGCGACGTCTTTCCGAGATTCAGCGTCACGTGCTGCGTGTCTCCTGCCGCCGCTGCGAGCGGACCGTGGAAATCCAGACCGCCGATGCCGTCCGCTTGTATGGCGCCAACGCGCTCTGGAAGGACGTCGCGCAGCGGTTGCTGGACAACACCTGCCAGCAGCGCACCGGCAGGCATGAAGAAGACGGGTGCTGGCCCGCGTTCGAGTCGCTGTAGCCGCTCTGGATTTGCCGATCCGTTCTCTTTGCGCCTGGATGTCCGGATGGCCTCGAAGTATCACCCCACGCCGCTGTCGGGCGGCGATCGCAAGGCTCTGGCGAAAGAGCTCGGCAAGGCACGCGCAATGGCTAACATCCTGGCGACCCAATCGGCGGAGATGCGGGCCAAAGGCGAGGCGATGATCCAGCAAGCCGATAGGCTGCTTTGCGAAAGCTGGAATGAACGGATGTGGAGTGACGGCGAACCGATCGATCCGTCGCCGACCATCGATCAAGCCGTGAACGGAGGCTTCCCCTGGCTGGAGATCAGGTGCGTGCGCTGCAAGACGCCGAGCGACGTGGACCTCGCGGCGATGAAGCACCCGCCGACCACCTTCGTGTACGATCTCGCCAGCCGGCTGCGCTGCCGCAAATGCGCCATGGCGGGCCGGCGTCCATCCGCGACTCTGCTACAGTTGACGTGGCAGCCGCGCCACCCTCGAACCGAATCCTGACCGATGTGCAATCTTTACTATGCCGACCTCTGGATTATGCCGACCATTGGCTCAGAACGGGCTCAGGCGGCGGCGATCGCTGCGATGGAGTCGGCATAATCACAGTGCCTCCAGAAATGCGAGAAGCTTGTCGTTCGGTCGAAAACGACCGGGAGTGGCTACCGCTGGAGCTGTCGCCGCCAGTGCGCGTTCCTTGATTCCCATATCAGCTTGTAGGTAGATGTGGGTGGTTTCGACCTGCTCATGGCCGAGCCAAAGTGCTATCACCGAAGTCTCAACTCCCGCCCGCAGCAGTCGCATCGCGGCGCTATGACGCAACACATGCATGCTGATGGTTTTCTGTCCCAGATGGACAGGCGCGGGTGGCTATCTGAATGTATTTGGCAAGCCGATGTTCAACGGCGTCACGGCTGAGTGACGTCCCCGACTGGGTGACAAAGAGTGGCTCCCCCGGTTGACCAGCGCGCTCGACGAGCCAAACACGCAGGAGGGCGACCATGCCCGAGGTAATCGGTGTGATCCGCAACTTCCGTCCTTTCCCCATGCAACTGACATGCGCGCCAGTGCCGAGATGAACATCGCTGATGCGAAGGCCGATCAATTCTGACGCACGCAGACCCGTTTGAGCCGCGAGCGTAAGCAAGGTATGGTTGCGCCGCCCGGTCCAGGTCGAGCGGTCGGGCGCGCGGAACAGCGCATCGAGTTCAGGTTCGATCAGGAAGGTGACCAGCCTTCGGTCGAATCGCTTGCGTGGAATGGCGAGCACGCGCTCGATTACCGCGGCATGCTCGGGATGTCGAAGCGCTGCGTACCGGAACAGCGAACGGACGGCCGCAAGTCGAGCGTTGCGGGTGCGCGCACTATTTTCCCGCTGCTTCTCAAGATGGTCGAGGAAGGCGCCGATGAGCGGCGCATCAAGATCGTCGATGTCCAGCTTCGACGGCTCGACGTCCTTCCTCGCGGACGCGAAGACGAGCAGCAGCCGCAGCGTGTCCCGGTAAGCCGCAAGTGTATGGGGACTAGCCTGGCGCTGACGTATCAGGCGTTCCGTGAAGAACGCTTGCAGGGTTGGGGCAAGTGCGGTCATGCGGCACCTCCGAGGTGCCGCTCCAAATGATTACCAACCAGCGTCAGCAACTCTGGCGCAGCCGAGAGATACCAGTATGTGCTGACAGGATCGACGTGGCCGAGGTAGGTCTACAGCAACGCGATCCGGTTCCCCGGCTCCCTGCCATCTCGATATCCGTCAAGGATGGTATTGACGGCAAATCCATGCCGTAGGTCATGCAGCCTCGGACGGCATGACGCCGAGCGCGGCTTGAGGCCGGCGCGGTCGACAATTTGACGAAAGACGGGCTGGACACTCATGTAGTGGAGCCTGGTGCCAACCGTAGTGACCAGCAGTGCCGGCGTATTCGACGAGTTTTTCGGACGGTCGTCTCGACGCAGATAATCAACCAGTGCAGCTACGGTGCTCGGATGCAGCGGCAATTGGCGAGACTTGCCGAACTTTGCGTTCCGAATGATGAGTAGTCCAATGACGGGGTCAAAATCGTCGCGGTCGAGGCCGATCGCTTCCCCAACCCGCATTCCGGTCACTGCAAGCAAAGCGATCAATGTCCGAAATGTCGCGACTCGGTGCGGTGTCCGCAGCGTCCCGGCTGCGGCGATGAGGGCCGCGATATCCGACTCCGAATATAGGTAGGGGGTGGCTCGGCCTTTTTGCTGCACCAGCAAGTGTGTCGAGGGCACCTCGGTCGCGGGGTCGATCCCGCGCAGGTGCTTAGCGAAGCGGCGAACAACGGAAAGCCGGGCAAACGCCCAGGTTCGACCGCGCTTAGGGAGTGTCGCCCAAGCGAGCGCCGCCTCGGTTGTCAGATGATCTTCGCCGCGATCCTCGACGAAGGTGAGAAACTGACCGAGGAGCTTCTCGGCTCGATAGAGCTTAAAGCCGAGGGCGCGGCGAACCACAAAGTAGTCTGCGAGAGCCTTGCGGAGAGCGTTCATGCGACGTCTCCCGGCCAAGGGCGGGCGATCGACCGCAGAGCATCGCGACCGACCTTGGCGTAAATCGATGTCGTAATAGCGTTGCGGTGGCGCAGGAGTTGTCCGATCTCGGGCAGCGATGCACCGCCGCGTAGCATCAGAGTCGCCGCGGTGTGACGCAGCCGGTGAGCATGGATCGGTTCAAAGCCGCACCGTTCGCCAGCGTGGCGAACAATCTGCGTTACCGCGCCAGTGGTGAGAGCATGATGCGGAGCCGTGATCCGTGCAAACACTGTGCGGCCTTGCGTGCTTGCGGGACGGCCGTGACGCAAGTAAGCCGCGATTGCTTCGCCGACATCCGCGGGCAAGGGCAATCGTTCGGTGCGATTGCCCTTGCTGTGGGCAATCACGATCTCGCCGGCTCGCCAATCGATGTGCTCAAGTTGCAGTTTGGCGACTTCGCCTGCCCGCAGGCCCAGGCGAACAAGCATGGTCAGGACCGCGAAGTCACGACAGCCACTTCGGGTGCTGGTGTCGCAGGACGCCAGAAGGCGCTGCACTTCGTCTGAGGCCAATCCCTTCGGCAATCCGGTTAATCGCCGACCGGGAACGGTCGGTACCGCAGACACCAGCGACCGATCGATAGCGCCGTCGACGTAAAGAAAACCGAGTAGTGATCGAAGGGCCGTCACCGTCAGCCCGGCCGTCCCAGGGCTGAGGCGGGAGCACTTTGTCACCACAAAGGAAATGACAACAGCCGCTGTCAGGCTTCGAAGGTCCAGAGCAAGGCCGTCCGGCAAGACCCTGGTTTGAAGGAAGGGACGCATCAGTTCGATATACCTGGACGCTGACGCATCCTTGATGCCACGTTCAAGTATCAAGTAACCTCGGTATCGCGCCAGGGCCGCTTCAAGCACTCCGCTGGCCGGCGGCAACAAAGCCGCAGGTGCGATCCCAAGACCGCGCAGGTAACTGAGGATCGGCTGCATCGCTCTGATAGAGCGAAGAAAACTGTAACCCGCTTCATGACGGCTGCGCTGAAACCGCTCTATTTCCTTTGCGCATAGTTCCCCTACATCGAGCCCCTCGCTCACAAGCCAATTGCTCAGGTGGTTTCCCGCTGCGCGCAGCCGCGACCAGCCAGTCCAGGATCTTCAGGTTCGTCAATAAGGGGCGAAGCTCGGGCCGCAACGAGGCCCACTGCAACTCTGAGATCGGCGCGACAAGGCTTTGGATGTCGTCGGCCGATGGCAGATCGAGTTCCGTCGTGTGGTGCCGAGCCCGTGGCAGGCCGACCTCGATAAAGCTCCGGATGAGTTTGGGCGCAGGCTCGATCTGGCTCGTGATCAGAACGTGGATGTGCTTCGGACCATTTTCGGCGAGCAACACCTGCATCCAGCGGTGCGCGAGGCGTTGCGCACGCGGCGAATAGCGTTCAAAGCTGTCGAAAACGATCAAGCACGGCTCGGATGCGATGGACAGAATCTCGCAAAGCGGATGGGCGATGCCGATATCGCGCTCAAACGCAGCTTCCGTGTCGCAGTCGATCGTGGTCTCGGCAAACCATATGCACCGGCCGTAATCCGTCTCGCCGATTTGCCTCGCCAAGGCGGACTTACCGCTTCCGGATTCGCCGACGAGAAAGCACGCGCGGTCCCGGTTGAGGCAATCGCGCACCTTGGCGCGGGCCTCATCGCGAGGCAGCGGTGGCAAGCCGGAAACCTGGCTGCGAACATCGGCCATAAGCTCGCGGCTTGAGCGATCCAAAACTTCCCAATCGTGGCGATAGTCGGGATGGTCATGCAGATCGAATTCGTCACGCAGCTCAACAAGCAAGCTTGCCAGATCAATCGACCCGCCCGCCCGGTTGGCGTCCGCCACGACAACAAGGCGAGACCAAAGACTCCTTGCCTCGTCAGCGTCGCCGGACCGCAGAACGGTCTGGCAGTCGCGCATCGCGAGATCATGATCGCGCGATGGCGTGGTCTCGAAGTCGAAGCGCATCAACCGTATGCAGCGAAGCAGCTGCATCGTGGCGTTGTCACTGGCGTCACCTTCGTTTCGAAGCTCTTCCGGGCAACGCAGACTTGCGAAGAGTGCCCGCTGAAGCGCAGAGGATTGTGAACCATCGGCGGCTACGGGCTCGGCAAGTCGGGCGAGCATGCGGTCGGGCGTTGTGCGCAGGGCGTCGCTGAGCAGATTCGACCAGGCGTCTTCGACATCATGGGCGAGACTGCCAACCATCAGGACAACAGCGTCGTTGCTGCCGCGAAGGACACGCTCGGTCTTGACGCCGAACCACTGCGCCCATGCGGTGCCAACAAAATCAGGAGGGAAGCCCGAGCTCGTGACTTGCCGGTCGCTTTTGATCGAAATTCCGGCGGAGCGCTTGCCTGTAGGAACAGTGCATTCCACGACAAGATCGTCTGCAAGCCAGCCCAGGTCTCTTCCCTGCCATTGCAAGCGATCAATCTTGCCGAAATCGGCGCCGAGCGTGTTGGTCCTCGCCAAAAGATCGAGAAGAAGGCGCGCAGCGATGCAGTTCTCATTGCGGAAGCCGGTTCCGGCAGTGAGCTGAACAGGGGCTTTCTTCTTCGGGGTGGCCTTCTTCATTGCGTGGTCAGTGAGGGAATAGCCTTCTAGAACGTTCCAAGAACATCTGCAATGGGCTGTGATAGGGCTAAGCTCCCGGCTGATCGGTTGAAGGGTATAAAGGTCGCGCTATTTCACGAGTCATATTCTATAAGGCATACCTTATCGACATACAGAATTATAATAACGTATATCTTATAGATTTAGCAACCAACTATATGCTATATCTTATCGTATGAAAGACGCCATCCGCCATCTCGACAACCGCTTTGCCACGCTCCGAGCGCTCTCGCACGCCCAGCGCCCTCCCAAGGGCTGGATTCGCGCGATCCGCGACGCACTCGGCATGACCACCGCCCAATATGCCAAGAGGCTAGGCGTTTCGCAGCCACGCATTGTGGAACTTGAAAAATCCGAGCAAGGCGGCAGTGTAACCCTCAATACGCTTCAACGCGCAGCTGAGGCCCTCGGCTGCCGGTTGGTCTATGTGCTTGTACCCGAGCGCCCCCTCGAAGAAGTTGTAACCAAGCGAGCTGCCGAGGTCGCTGAGCGGCAATCACGAGCTATCGAGCAGACGATGCGGCTTGAGGACCAGGCCGTGGAGGACAATCAGGCTGCCCGCGCGCTTCGGGAGCAAGCGATCGAGGATTTATTGAAACGCCCCGCGCGTCTCTGGGATGATGAATGACTGATACTGATCTGCACGCCGCCGACGATCACGCGACACCGCTGACGCCCCAGGAGCGCGAAGATCTTATCCCAACGCACATTACTTTGCGCAGCGAGTTAAACGAACTCGAGCAGCAGAACATCGCGACGGCAAACCGTTGGGCATTCAGCCGCCGGAAAGTTGCAACGCGAGAAAGTTTTCTCAAGAGCCTGCACCGGCGCATGTTCGAACGTGTCTGGCGCTGGGCTGGAAAATTCCGAACGACGGAGCGCAATCTCGGCGTCGCGCCGCATTTGATCGAAGTTTCACTGCATCAGGTACTCGACGACGCAAGGTATTGGGTCGAGAACAACACGTATCCACCGGACGAACTTGCCGTTCGCTTCCATCACCGCCTCGTATCCGTACACCCGTTTCCAAACGGCAACGGCCGCTGGTCACGATTGGCTGCTGATGTGTTGGTCGTGCAGCTTGGCGGCCGGCGCTTTACATGGGGCGGCGCCGACTTGCAGACAGCCGGTACCACGCGCACGGCCTACATTGCAGCGCTTCAGGCCGCCGACAACCATGATCTCGGGCCACTCATCGCCTTCGCACGATCATGAACTGGTCAAATCATCACTCTGGCAAAGCCTCGGCAAAGTCCCGCATCGCAACAAAGAGCTCATAGCCGGACTTGTGCCAGAACGATTCGAACGTGATGGTTTTCCCATCGAGGTCCGGAGTCAGAGAGATGCAGCGCCACGTGATGGGGAATTTCTCCGGCTTGTATCGCGAAAAATCGAAACGGAAATTGTGCGATACCGTGTTTCGGATGGCTCGCGCATATTGGTACCAATCCGCGTCGCGAAGCTTTTCGACCATCGCACTTCCGGGGCCCGCGCGATCAAAATCCTCGCAATAGTCGCTTAGCAGCTCGAACGGGACACGAATGAGTGCATGAAGCTGGTTAAGCACAAAGTCAGTAGTGATCGAAAACCTCGACGCGTCTTGCTCAAGTAGCATTGCAAGATCGGAGTAAGACACCCACGTGTCGAGCACCTTCATCTTTAGGCCTTGCGCTTCTTCGACAGCACTTGGCTTATACCGAGCACCGCCTTGGAGCCAGTGGCTCGAGATGATGGCCAGCCGATAACATCGGTCTTGCCGCGCAAACTCGTCGAGAATTTCCGATTTCGTAAAGCGCATGAAAACTCGGCTGACGACTGGCGGTATATTCGCGTCACAAAGTGTAGAGGCCTAACCTTCGAGCATGCGCTCGTCCTCGACAATGACCAGGCTAAGGGTTTCATCCTCACTGATACGCACCGTTTGTTCCCGCACCACAAACCGGGAAGCATCGGAACGGTCAAACCAAGCGTCAGCGTCAATCTTGCGAGGCGCCGGGTCATCGGGACCGCGGCCGAACTGGACGCCAAAGGCAAAGCTATCCGGATCGAGGTCTTCACGTGGAAACCAGTGACGCGGCACGCAGGCCGCCCTGGCGAACCACTTACGACCACGCGGGCCGTGACAAATAACGAAGGCCGGCACGTGATCGAGGTCGATGAGACGAATCGATGTCGCGGTCAGGCTCGTCTTGAAAATTCCGCCCAACTTGTCGACCATATCAAAAGTCAGTTTTCCAAGGCCGCGTGCCTGAGGTTGAAAGAGATATCTGGGCATTAAGAGATCTGCCGCGTAGCTATCTGCCACCTTCTCCGGCGATAGCGCATCACGCGGCTTGTAGTCATCGACGCGACAGACGAGCGTCTTACCGCGATGAAAGCGCCAATGCCCCAGCTCATGCGCGATGGAAAATCGCTTGCGACGCGGAGAACTGTCGTTCTTGATCGTAATAACGGCGGCGCCATTGCATCCAAGAATATGGGCTTCACAGCCACACAGTGCGCGATATCGGACGCGCGCGCCTACGTGGTGGGCAATGGCTTCGAGGTCGATCTCGCCCGGGTCAGTGACGCCAAGCTCCTGGAGAAGCATTTCCGCCGGCGTCACGGTGTCGTCCTCATTCGATCAGGCCCAGGTCGCGCATGGCTTCAAGCATGTCGAGCACATCGGCGTCCGTGAGTTCGCTTTCTTTTCGCGCCGCCAGGGTAAATGTCTCGTCATCGGCATGTGCCGCCAAGACCTGCCGCAGCCGAGCGCGGGCCTCGGCGATGGGAATGGCAGGAGCCGAGCTCGGAACCCTACCCGCCGCCACACCGGCGCGCGCGGCATGAAGACGGTCCTTGTTGGCGAGCAGGATCGTTTTCTCGAAGGCTTCGCGCATATGTTTCGCGTTCGCTTCGGCCGAGCCAAGGTCCTCCGCAAACTGCGCCAGAACTTCCTGGTCGGACGCCTTCAGCACGTCGTCGACCATGGCCTGCTTCAAACGGCGAAGGCCCGCCTTTGTATCTTCAGGATCAGACATCTTCCCTCCGTCCCGCAGCGAATTTCAGGAAGCGTCGCCGGACCAGCGTGCGTTTGCTATCGTAGGCTGTACCCTGCAGACCTGTCAGCGCCTTGAGGTCATCGGTGCCGAAGCCGGCCACAATTCCCTCGACTAGCTCTCGACCCTTTTCGTCGTCATCGAATAAGGCGAGCAGCTCCTTATACGCCCCTTCGAATACCGCATTGTCCTCGGCCGACCAATCAGGGGATACGGGGTCCTCGTCGCCGGCTTCAGCGGCGCCTTGCAGGATCGCCACATGCGGCATCTGATTGCGAGCCTTCTTTCGCTCGCTGTCGGCGATGCTGCTCATCGTGTCGATCAAATGCTTCATGACGTCCACATCTACCGGGCAATTGCGCGTTCCCCGGAGGGTCCGCAACTGTGCCTCCTGGATCAAGTCCTCAAAGTCCCAATCGGTGCCTGAGGCAAAGATCCTGCCGACTTTGTGAAGACGTGCCCAGTCGGCCGTGAAGAAGCCCTTGATGGTGGCCTCAATCTCGGCGCGCGGTCGAAATGTCTTCTCAGTCTCAGCAGGCACGCGTTCGCCCCCTCAAACGCTTATGCGGTGTCCGGACGCGGTCGCGGACACGCTCGAAAATTATTTTTCGCCCAATGTCGGCGGGGCCCTCCGCCCAGCATAGGTCATTAGAGCACAATTCTGTGCCGCAACCCAAAAGGGAAATGAAATGGCCGACGTTCTTGTTACTTGTATCACCAAACCGCATCCGGACAGCCCCCATGAGCACATCACGGAGCTCGGAAATCCGCGCGAGAACTGGAAGTGGTCCCGGGAGCGGGTCATCGCCAGCATCGAGGCCAAGACCAACACCTTCTTCACGCGCGATCCGCGCACTGGCAAACGCGCGGACATCGGCGTCGTGCGGCCGCATGGTCGGCCCGCCTACGTGCGCACCTACGCCGATGGCGTCTGGAACGATAACCTGCTGGCAATGGATCAGTGCCCCCTCTGAGGGGGCTAAGGAGTAAGAAGACCTATGAGCAAAAAGCAGCTGTTTGTGGAGCGGCGCCCGCAGGGCGACTACGCCGTGCGGCGCGGCGGCTCGGAACGCGCCAGCGATGTCCTGGAGACGCAACGGGAAGCCATCGATCGGGCTCGCGAGCTCGAGCCTGGTCGTGAGCCTCTGGCCGGGCGGCCGGACCGTTGGCGCAAGCCGTAGCCGCCGCGACCGGCGAGCTGCGAACCAGGATTTCGTTCCGACTCGTCCAAATGCCTCCGGGCGGTGTGTTCGCATGCCCGGTCGTCATGGCGCCGGCTTTACCGCTCCATGCTGCGTGGAGCCGCTGTCACGACTTGATGGGTCATCGGAATCAAAGGGGGTCTCAGTTTGAAATTTCTGCGTTTGTAATATCGTCAGGATCGCAACGGGCGCTAGTTAAGGCCTTCAATTTCCTCAAATGCTCGTGGGCATCCCACGCGTTGCCTGCACGCTTGCCATTGGCCAGCACCTCACGAGGCGCGCCAGGCTCCTTATGAAACCAGACCTGTAGCCAGTATGTTTCACTGTCCAAGAGCCGGATTCGGGCTTCCAGCCTTGGAAACGGAAGTTCAGGATCGTCATAATCGTTTTTTGGCATACTCGGTCTCTTAGTTTGAAATTCAGGTTCTTAACCCCCGATGAGCCATCGCCGTTAGGACCTTTCTATTGATGTCCATGCGCTTGGACATTTGCCTCTCGCTCAATGAGCGCTTGCGTTTGGTATCTTGAAGGAACTCGTATCCCCACTGATTGATCAGATGGTTTTTAAGACAGAGAACGATTGCGTCCTCGTTCAGGCTTTTGGTGATATCTTTCCTGATCCGCTTCAGCGCGGCGAAGATTAGGTCAGACCTAATTCCGAGAAACCGCTTCACGCATACATTGCCCACCTCAGCGACAGCCTGAGTAATAGTATTTTTGATGACGCATATTTCTATGATGGGAAAATGTTCGCAAAGGCACGTTTCAGGCTGATCCGCCTCGTAAACGCCGGTAAGAACCCATTCGCGTCGGGCGGTGGCCCAGTCTGTTGCCCTACTCAGGGCCAAGATTGCGGTCTTCAAATTTTCAAAATTGAACCCGTCTCCCATTGATAATTCCTCAACGCGCGAGCCCTGATCGAGCTAACCCGGTCCCGGCTGTTCACGGCCCCAATAAAAAGACCGCCTAAATCCCAAACTGAGACACGAACCGATCTTGGCCAGCTCAACAGCGGCCCTGCCGGCCCTCCACTGCAGTCACCGAGACCTGGATGCCTGACACTAGACTTGCGGCATTCTTCAAATCGCCTGCAAAACGCTGCGGATTGCCGGGGTAGTAGCAATGACTGCGGTCAAGCGGAAACGTCAGGGATTCAACAGTCGCACCGGTTGCTGATTTCAGATCGATAACAACTGTCTGTGAGCCATTCTGCGTTCCCCCGCTGCCTGACCACGACCATTCAGCCACGTAGGTGTCAGCTTTTTTTCCCTTATTGTCGACGACCGAAACCTTTATCTGGCTGATGGTGCCGGATTTTGAGCGGCTACCATCAAGCGTGTCGAACGTGTCGAAAAGAAACTGTTTTGTCACTGGTGCATCGCTCGTTGGGGGCGCAGCAGTTGGCGACGGCGTAGGCATCGGCGGCTTTAGCGAAGGCGCTGGACAGGAGATTATGCTGCAATAGGCATCAGTCGCCGCTTTGCGAATTGGCGGAATTGCACCGAACAAGGCGGCGATCGCAACAAGCAGCGCGGTCAACGCCGTTGTACGGCTTGTCAGTCGCTCGATAAATGTTTTCTTCTTCGAAATACTTTCGGAATGTTCTGGCTGGGAGCTTCCCGCTGTTTGTTGCACAGGCGAATTGACGGCCGTTCCGATATTGGTGGTGTTGTTTACGACGTTATACGTGACCGCTGGAAATGATCGTGCCGGTTGATCGGGATGCTGCTCGGCGTCTTCGATGGCATCAATCCCATGCGCGTTGATGCGAGCCGTGTGCGGAATGCTAAAGGTCTCAATCAGGCCTTTGTCCTTCAAATAGCTCCACGCGCGCTGAGCCTCTTGCTCAGTCAATCCAGCGACGCTCGCTAGGTGCTCGACAAGCGTGGGCTCCGATGTCGCTTTGTTATGATCGTAGAGCGCTTTCAGGAGACGCATCGCTCTCGTCTGGCTGCTTCGCGGTTCCGACACGATCATGGCCCCCTTTGCGGCAACAGAGTCTAGCAACGAACGCAACGGAAGCGCGCCTATTTGGACGGTTGGCACGCTTAAATTTGCACAAGGATTTTGTGCCGTTTTGTGCCAGTTTTGTGCCGTGGAATTCTTGCGAGCGGTTGGGAATCCGAACCGGAATTTCTCTACCCCATTGCGAAACAATGGTTTTCGTTCGAACAGAGTGCGAGTGATTTGTAAGGCATGAAAAAGCCCGCCAGAGGCGGGCTAATTATTTGATTTCACTTTGAAATCTTGGTTGCGGGATAGGATTTGAACCTATCACCTTCAGGTTATGATCCTGACGATTGCCGAAAGGGTTATTCAACACGCTGGCCCGCGCGCCAGCCCATCTCCCAGAAGTCTGCCTCGAGCCGGGTAGCTTCCTTGAAGATCGCAATCAGCTCTGCCTCGCGGGCAGGCGTGGCGTAAAGATCGGCAAGATGCTCCAGGTGCGCCCGCGCTTTCGCCGCGACCTCCTGGTACGGCACGCCGGCGTACTCGGCGATCCAAGCGCGATAGGAGTTCGTCGCAGCGTCCGTATTGAGTCGCGAGGCGAGCCGCATTGCGATCTCGGCGTATCCGATTACGCAAGGGGCAAGCGCCACCTTGAGTGCCAGCAAATCGCCGCGCATTCCTGCATCGAGCACGTAGCGTGTATAGGCCAGCATCTCGACCGCCGGAGTGGTTTGTTCAAGGTCGCTCGGGGACAGACCCCAACCGGCACAGAGCTTCACATGCAGGTTCATCTCGACATCAAGGATGGCCGAGAGGCCGGTCGCTGCTTCATGCATGTCGGCAAGTGTCGGCGACTTGTAGACCGAGAGTGCGTAGGCGCGAGCAAACTCGATGAGGAACAGGTAGTCCTGAGCGAGGTAGTGACGAAACGCCGCTTCGGGGAGCGAGCCGTCTGCCAATCCGTTCGTGAAGGGATGCTCGGTGTAGGCTCGCCACTCAGCGGATGCTTCTGTCTTTAGACGCTCGAAGAAACTCACGATCTTTTTCGCCTGGCTTGCTTTTTCATGAACTCCTCGGCTCGCTACCGATAGTGCATCGCGAACCGCGTGGACGCTGACCTTAACAGGCCGCCGCGATCAGCCGGTACGACGGCGTAGGGAATTCGCTTGCCCTCGTTCGCCGCTACTGACTTGCCTTCTCACGTTATCACGAACACAAGGCACATGCCCTAGGTCCGGGTTTCGATTGCAGACGAACCGCACCAGTTTCGCACCAGAAACAACCCGCGCGAACCGCAGCGAACGTGGTCGAACTCCACGAAAGGCGCAGGAAAATCAACGAAGCGGGTCGATGTCCCGCCGCTCATAACGGTCTGTTGCAGGTTCGAATCCTGCCGGGCCCACCAGTAATAATTTCACAGGGAGGGCGGGGCTCGACGATTCGGACTGTGCCGCGATCCAGCGCGACTTGGCGGATATGCGCCGCATTCCGTGTGCGAATGTGAGATAAGAGCGAACGTTACCTCAAGTTGCACCAAATTACATGATCTTTAAGCGAATCTTTTAGGGCTTCAATATGAAGAGACTTCTGGGACTTCTGCTCATCGTCCAATCCTTGTTGTTTTCCGCCGAGGCCATGGCGCAGGGGCTTCCCGCTCCTTCATACTGGAAAAATGAGCGAGGTTCAGAACTGTATATTTGGTCCGCCAATCGCGGAGCAATACAGGGGATTTTCACAAACCATGCTCAAGGATTTGCATGCCAGGGCATCCCGTATCCTGCATCCGGATCCGTTAGTGTAACCGGCTTGTATTTTGTTGTTACTTTTTCCCAGTGCAATTCCTTTACCCGCTGGGTTGGAAAAATTAAGGGGTCTCAGATGCCAACCTCTTGGACGCTGTTCTACGTTGATAATAAAGGTAAACCTAGCAAACTGAAGGGCGCCGATATATTCACGCGCGTATGGTAGTTTTCAATCTTCTCGCAATGCGGCGACTGAAAATCGCTCTCGCGAGGTTGCATTCCAAATGGTGCGTCTTGCTGAGCCGCACGGGCGCCCGAACATCGGCCTATTCTCCGCCCTGATAGAAGAGCTGGTGCGGCAGGCCGACCAGCGCCTTACCGATCCAGTCCCGAGCAATAACTTTCAGCGCTTCCGTGGCGACAGTTTGCAGACACTTGGTTGTTGCTTCGGTTCGAAGCGCGCTACTCTGCGCGGGCCATCCCAGAGCTCTACAGGGTCGTCCTCGAGGAGATCCTCAGCGCGTGCCTTGGCGTCGTCCTCGGTGGCGCAGATTAGACCGATCGTCAGAATGATTTCGCCCTCGGATGTGAGGACAACCGCCCGAAATGTTTTCATCGGTCGGACTTACCACCTCTTCCCCGTCTTCACACCTTTTCTCTTCAGAGCCTGTGGCTTTGCAGCGACAAACGAGGCGCATCGGGCTGCCGAGGCATCACCGTCGATGCAGCACAGCAAAGACGAAGCGGTGCGTGAGCCGCGGATCTCACGAGACCATCAAGCTGCATTGAGAGCCGTGGTAGTACGTGAACAAGAGTGCTAGATCGCGCGCCCCTATCTCCCTAGGCCTTCTTGGGATCATTTCATGTCACCTATTCAGGCTATCAAAGATTGGTATGTGTCCCTGGACAACGAACTTCAATCGGACATCGCGTACATGTTCGTATCTCTGACTCTCGGTGATCGCCAGTTTGCTCCCGCTGCCGCTGTTCGGAGGCTGCTGCAATGGTTTGACGTGCGTAGTGCAGGCACGGAACACGAGGATGCTTTAGCTGCCGTCACGTTTCGGGCCTCATTCGAATACCTATTTGCCGACCGCTTCACGGGCGCCGGGTGGATCTTTCCCGAGCAAATGTTCAAGGACGTGATCCGCGAGGCTGCTGAAGGTAAAGAGGCAAGCAAGATTGCAACGAGCGCATTCCGGCTACTGCGGGACCAAAACGAAATGGAAAGAGGCAGGTAACAACTGGAATGCCCTAGTCAACTCGACACTCAACGATCATGCGCTGAGGCAGTGGACACAAGATCAGTCCCTGGCGAACGACTTCGGGCCGAGAAAAGACTGAAAAAGCTCCTGCCCAATCGGCTCCGTGCACGACCATCATCGTCGCCTTGCGATCTCGGCACCATCAGGGCAACTACAAAAAACCTGGCCTCTACTCACAGCGTTGAGGCCGCTGCCACGATTTCGCCTCTGGGCGATCGCTAATTCATCAGTGTCATGCAGCGATTCGCGTGAGGCATCGGGATGCCCGACTTGACGCTCTGGAACAACCTGACTCGCAGAGAGCAGAGAATTGTCATTAAGCTGTTCGGCGGAGGTTCCACGCATGGCGACAGCCTGATCGAGACGGTCAACCTCATGCGGCTGGGTCTCGTCACTGAGACCGGTTTAACCTCGGCCAGCCTTGAGGTCTTCGTCGCTGCTTTCAAAGCGCAACGTGACGCGCGTCAGCGGGAGTTGCTGGCGTAAATCGCGCGGCGCTACCAGAACGGCAAGCCGGCTGCGAGATGCTATGTTCGGTTAGACGAGTCGGGTGCGCCGGTGCGCCGGATGCGATGCCAAGCTAAAAGTGCTTGGCGGCTAGCAAGCCCAGAAGCACGGTGCCTGACACGGCAAATATCGCGATCATGTTGAGCAAGTTGTCGCACGGCGAGGAAAACTATCGTGGCATTGCCCGGTGACCAAGTCTGATTAGACTTCTTTTGCAGGGCCTCGACTTCTGCTGATCGTGCCCCTTGGGTCGACTAGACCAGTTAAACGAGTACCCGACAGGAGGGGCAGTGATAGCGACGGCGGCATGGCCACATGACAGCGGACTCTTCTGCGAGTGCAGCGTGAGCAAAGTGCGCGGCCAGATCGCCAAAGGTGCCGGACTTCCGAGCCTGCAAGCGTGGGTAAAGAGCAAGCACCCTTTCAGGGTCACGACGGTGACAGTTCAGGCCCTGGCTCGATTTCACGCGATGGGCTACCGTTCAAACGCCGTTTTCGACCACAAATTGCGCCGGCTTGCCGTGACTGCCTTCAACAAAGTCCCTCCCCACCAACAGCTCGCGGGTATCGCGCACCAGCGCAGGGCTGCCGCAAATCATGACACGGTCATGCTGCGGCTCGAGTTCCGGCAGTTCGAGGTCCGAAAACAACTTGCCTGACGCGATCAGGTCGGTGATCCTGCCGCGGTTGCGGAACGGATCGCGGGTGACGGTCGGATAATAGATCAGCTGATAGCGCACGAAATCCCCGAGCAGCTCGTCGCTCGGTAGCTTCTCGGTGATCATTTCGCCATAGGCAAGCTCGGCGACGCGGCGGCAGCTGTGCAGCAGCACGACATTTCCGAATCGCAGATAGGTTTCAGGATCCTTGATCACGCTCAGAAACGGAGCAAGTCCAGCGCCGGTGCCAATCAGATAGAGATTGCGCCCATCCTCGAGATTATCGATGACCAGCGTCCCGGTCGCCTTGCGGCTCACCGTGATCTTATCGCCCTCCTTCAAATGCTGCAGACGGGAGGTTAAGGGATCGTTCGGCTCCCTGGTCGAGACGAATTCCAGCCGATCCTCGTAACGGGCGCTGGCGAGGCCGTAGGCACGCAGCAGCGGCTTTTCGTCGACCTTGAGCCCGATCGTAGTGAACTCGCCGCTGCGGAAGCTGAACGATGGATTCCGCGTGGTGGTGAAGCTGAAGAGATTGTCGGTCCAGTGATGGACGCTCAGCACGCTTTCCTGGCTGAAATTGCTCATCTCACCGCTCCCGCGAAGGTTAGAGTGTGATCCGGGCACCTGTTTTCCGAAAAGATCATGGTCAAGGCGCGAAACGCAACGAGCGCGTTCGCTTTTAAGTGAACGCAAAGGCAAGCAGGCTCGAGCAGAGCACCACCAGACCGACCGCGGTCACTGTCAGGAAGCTGTCGGAGACGAGGTCACGATTGCGCATGAAACACCCACGATTGCTCAGTAGGAGCGAGGGCAGTAGTCCCGCCTTGGCTCGACGAGAAAACAGCCGGCCACCGCCTCGAGCGCCTTCTGCCGCCAGCGCTCGTACTTAGGTCTCGGGAATGGGACACCCGTTAGAGGGATGCGGAGATCGTCGTGCCCCACACATCACCTCTATTGGCCGGCGACGTTAGAGCTGCCCTTGCGTTCGTATAGTGCATTTTTTGGGGTGAACCCGCAGCATTGCTTCGTTCTATCGGATATGGCGCGGGAAGGCGGCGAAATGTCGGGCGACCACGATCGGCTGCGTTACCGATCTCATCGATAGAGAAAGTCCTCGGCGCAGGCGGCCGTAACTTGCGATGCGTTAGAGCACCGTCGATCTCATACCGGCCAACCGCAGGTTAGCGCACAAGATGCCATCATGGCCGCTGAGCTGAATTCGGCGATCGATTAAAGGTATAGGTCAGTACGCAACGTACAGAACTGTGCCCCCGCATTTGCGGGTGACGGAGGACAAGGGGGTCGCCCAGCTCTCGGCCCGGCCTTAGCCACGCTAAATAATGAGTTCGGCCACCCCATGCCGCGCCGGACGTGGCGAACTCCAAGAATTTATCTTTTCTCAAATGTTTGCCGCGACCTTCCAGTACTGGCGGCAACGTTAGAGCCAGTCCTGCGGGGGTCCCAGATGAGGACATATCTGAGCTCGTATCTCTCGAAGCTATTCGCGGGGGACCTGGCGGCTTTCGGCGGCCCTGCGACAGATGAAGCGGTCGCAGGGCACATTCGCGCGGAGCAGATCTCCCTTGTGCTCGGTTATTCCCTGGCCATAATGCTGGCCAACGCTTGCAATGCGACGGTGCTTGCAATTGCCCTCTGGCACTCGCCCAACAGAAACTATGCCCTGATCTGGGCAGCTGCCGTGGTTTGCGGCGCGTTATCGATAGGCTTGAAGGCGCGTTTATCCCGACGGATTACGAAGCCGCAGTTCGTCTCCCGACAGGCCATGCATCGGCTGGTGCGAAATGCGCTCGTTCTTGGAACCGCCTGGGCGGTCGTTCCGGTAGCTTTCTTCGCCGACGCCTCGAATGGCGGCCAACTCGTGATCACGTGTCTTTGCTCCGGGATGCTCGCGGGCGGAGCATTCGCCTTCGCTACGATTCCGGTGGCGGCCGTTGCATTCACGGCTCCGATTTTCGTGGGTACGGCAATCTGCCTCGGCAGAAACGGCGATTTCGTCTATCTGCTCGTCGCTATCCTCGTTGTGGCCTATGGCTTCGTGCTTCTGCGCGGCGTTTTCGCCCATTCTTTCGAATTCACGAAACGCACCATTGCTCAATTGGAAGCCGAACGGAGGGTCCGGCGGGATGCCCTGACCCAGTTGCCGAACCGTTTCGCCTTCAACGAAAGCCTCGAAGCTGCCCTCAACCGGTTGGCTCGATCTGGCGAGGGATTCGCGGTTTTTCTCCTTGATCTCGATCGCTTTAAGGAGGTGAACGACAAATTCGGCCACCCCGCAGGAGATGAGTTTCTCATTCAGGCCGCGGCGAGACTGCAGCGATGCGCGCGTGAGACCGATAATGTCGCGCGGATCGGCGGGGACGAATTTGCGCTGATTATGACCAATCTGGCCAAAGTAGAAGACGCGTTGGAAATCGCCGAGCGCTTCGTCGGCGCTTTCGGCGAGCCATTCCTGATCGAAAGATGCGAGGTCGCGGGCACGACGAGCGTCGGAATCGTGGTGGCCCCGCGCGACGGCAATACGCCTCATGAGCTCCTGAAAAATGCCGACCTTGCGCTCTATCGCGCAAAAAAAGCGGGGCCCGGAACGGTACGCTTCTTTGAGGTCAGCGACGACAAATCAGCGCGCGATCGCAGGGCGCTGCAACGAGATCTGGAGCAGGCGATCGGGAGAGACGAGCTTTTTCTCGTCTACCAACCGTTCTTTGATATTCGCGAAAACCGAGTAACCGGCTTTGAGGCCTTGCTGCGCTGGCAGCACCCTGTCCGGGGAGTCATTTCGCCGGCTGAATTCATTCCAATTGCCGAGGAAACCGGCTTGATCCACCCGATCGGTGAGTGGGTGGTCCGACGCGCCTGCTCAACGCTGTCGAACTGGCCCTCTGATCTCAGGGTCGCCGTGAATTTCTCTGCAGCTCAATTCCATAACACCAGCATCCTGCAAACAATCGTGCAGGTCCTGGCGGAGGCCAGAGTTGCCCCTAGCCGCCTTGAAATCGAAATAACGGAGTCGATGCTGATTTCAAAGTACGGGCCGGCATCATCGATCCTGAATTCACTCCTGCAACTGGGGGTTACGGTGGCGCTCGACGATTTCGGAACAGGATTTTCGTCGCTGACCTATTTGCTGAAATTGCCTTACACCCGCATCAAAATCGATCAGTCCTTTATACGCGACATGCTAACACGGCCGGATAGCGCGGCGATCGTAAAATCAATAATCACGCTGGCGCAGGATCTGCACATTGGCGTGGTCGCGGAAGGCGTCGAGACTGCCGAGCAGCTAGAGTGTTTGCGCCAAACCAGCTGTGATGAAGTCCAAGGATATCTCATCGGTCGGCCGGTATCAGCCGACCGCATCTTCGCCCTGCTCGACCAAAATAAGCAATGGTCGACGCCTGCCGCTTGAAGCGCCTTGGGCAAACCGATAGACCATCATGCCGCGCGACGCCGTGTGCGGCGCTGGCATTGCTAGCCGAATAATCCCAGGATAAGAATGTGACTTGCAATATCACCCTACTGCACCAAGTTCGTCACATCGTCTTGTTGTTCAGCGTCAAGCGTAAGGCCGATATCGATCAACTAGGTCGCTATCGGTAGGTACATCGGAGGCGCGAAGCCGCCGTTCCGCAGCAGCAGGGCATCCCGCAAATAACGAACCACTCCACGATGATAATTTGCGCGTCACTTTGCGTACGAATAGCCGTATCAACGTCTTCGACCAGCTTCAACCGCTGGCGTTCCGTGACTTCTCAACCTCATCGAATAGACTAAGCCGCACGTGGACTCGCTGCCCGAGCCGCAGCGCACCGAGATCGCTGCGCCCCCATGAAGCTCCTGGAGGCCGAGATCGGGACAGGCAATCTCATCGCAGTGGGGATCAGACCATGATTATGAAGATGATAGGAACTCTGCCATCTTGGAAACCTATCTCGACCTTAGAGCTGTTCCACGTCGATCCAGCGTCACAACCGCAGCGACATCCATGCACTGACGACAGCTGGCTGGTCTCCGGCGAGACCCAACAAGCTCCGCGGATAATGAACGGAGCCCGCTCAACGAGGACCTAACATTTAGGAGCACGATGCGTGCGACTGTCAAAATGGCCATCTGAACCAGAGGCCAGAAGGGCCGGCGGCGTCCTACTGGCTGACCTTCAGATTCGGCAAATAAGCCCTGCCGCGACAATCGTTTCGTGCTCTATAAGCGCCTATCGCGACTGTTCGCCGAGCTCGCCTGGCGCGCGGCGACGGTCACCATCAACGCCTATTATACGATCTCGACCGCATCGAGCTTCTGCTCCTCGACCACCGCGGTCTTGAGCCGATCGACGCTGGCGCCCCTTGCGCGGCAGTTCGGGTCCATTAATGGTTTTCCGTTCACGCACAGCTGACAGCACAACGCCGCAGCGAGCCGACTGCTTCAAATGAGCTTCTAGATCTGGATCGTTGACATCAATTGCCCACCACGTTCCGTCCAAGCATATCAAGTGGGAAGAGACGAGAGTTTTACTTTCCTTGCCAGAACGCACGTCGTTAAGCTCAACTTTCACGATTGCCGCTCCCACCCAATTCAGATTTCAGTGTCGGCAACCTATCCCGAATGGCTCCAGATTTAGTTGGAAGAAAATGAACACATTTAGACATTTCCTCGGCAATTGCCTGGGGCACGGGTATTCGGCTCGGCTGTTCGGCAATCAGACGCCGCCATGTTTCGCGAAAATTAACCAAGAATTGTTTCTGTTACCCATAACACTTCCTTAAGACTTAAGCTAAGTGAGACCAACTTTTGTTGGTGGCTCGCGAGCGATAGTGCCGCGGCAAACGCTGACGCTATCTTTCCAATTTCATGGAACGCATGATGAGCGATCTTACGGACACCGCTGGCCATCCACAGAACCCGATGGCCATTCCCGGCTTGCGGAAGGATGACGTTGTTCGCGGAATATACTGCATGATCGCCGCGAGCGTGATGTTCGCACTATCGAGCGCACTATCGAAATGGCAAGCCGCTCTCTATCCCGTTGGCGAGGTTATGTTCTTTCGCTCCGCTTCTGCGTTTGTCCTCTGTGCCGCATTGATCCTGCCGGCAACGGGCATGTCAGTCTTTAACACTCGGCGGCCCCGCGCCCACCTTGCGCGCGGGCTGTCGCAGTCGATCTCGCAGACGTTCACTGTCATCGCCGTTAGTCTGATGCCGCTTGCAGGAGCGATCGCAATCAATTTTTCTGCATCGTTGTGGGCGGCCTTGCTGTCTTTTATCTGGCTTAAGGAGCGTGCCGGAATCGCGCGTTGGAGCGCGCTGGTAACGGGATTCGTCGGGGTTCTCGTTGTGGTAAATCCAGGTGCAGATTCGTTGCAGATTGGCGCATTGTTTGCGCTGGCAAACGCGGTTATGTATGGCAGCGTCACGGTTGCCGTTCGCGGAATGACCGCAACAGAATCTGCAAAGACGCTGTTGATGTGGCAGATGCTTACAGTAACCTTCTTTCACTCCTTCTTGCTGCTGTTTGGATTCCGGATGCCCGCGCCGGCTGACGCAATCATGTTGACCCTGAGCGGTCTTACAAACGCCGCGGCACAATATTTTTGGACGCAAGCACTCCACCTAGCCCCGGCCGCCGCCGTCTCGCCATTCTATTACCTGACGCTCGTCTGGGCACTTGCGATCGGATTTTTCGTTTGGGACGATGTACCGACGCTTTGGCTTCTGATCGGGTCCGCCATTGTTGTTGCATCGGGCCTGTTCCTGCTCGTGCACGAGGCTCGGCGACCAACCAAGAAGTTGATCTCCGGTGAACAAACTGGAGAATACAGCCTTCAGAAAGTCGCTGGCTAGACGAGCGGTCCCAAACTCTAGGCGACAAATTTGCGCCCGGGTGACCATTTGGCAATCATTTCAGGAACTTTCGCTATTGGAACAGGCGGACTGAACAGATAGCCTTGCCCTTCGTCGCAATCGAGCGCCGCGAGAAATTCGTACTGTCCGACGGTTTCGATGCCTTCTGCCAACGTGGTCATTCCCAGAGCGCGAGCAATACTCACCACGGCTTGCACAATCACAACATGCTCGGTGCCTTCAGCAAGGTCAGAAACAAACGACCTATCTATCTTGATTTTGTCGAATGGGAAGCTGCGGAGATAACTGAGAGAGGAATACCCGGTACCGAAATCGTCCAACGAAATACGGACGCCGAGTTGCTTCAACTGACGCAGGGTAGATAGGGTGGATTCATTATTGGTCATGAATACTCCCTCGGTAATTTCAAGCTCAAGGCGATGCGGCTGAAGTCCGGTTTCCGCCAGGGCGCGTCTCACGACCTCGGAGAGATTGGAAGCTGCAAATTGAATCGGAGAAAGATTGACCGCTATCGTAAGGTCGTTCGGCCAGTGCGCGGCGCAGCGGCACGCCTCTCTCAGCGCCCACTCGCCAAGAGGTTGGATGAGTCCAGTATCCTCCGCTACCGCGATGAATGTTGCCGGCGGTACCATGCCATTGACCGGATGGCGCCATCGCGCCAGGGCTTCGAATCCGGTTATGGTGTTGCTCCGCATATTGAGGATGGGCTGATAATATAATTCCATCTCATTTTGCTCGATCGCCTCGCGCAGATCCATCTCAAGCCGCCGTCGTTCCCGAAGCTCCCTGTTCATTGCAGCATGATAGAATCTATAGCTGCCGCGACCTTGGGCTTTGACTGCGTATAGTGCCAGATCGGCGGCAATCAGAAGGTCGTCGCAATTTGCTCCATCGCACGGTCCAATGGCGATACCGATACTGATTCCAGAACGGATTCGGTGGCCGCCAATCTCAAAGGGCTTCTGTGCTGCCTCGATCATGCTATTCGCCAGGGCCTCGATCGCTGGTCGAGACTCAACCGTCGGCACAACAACTGCGAATTCATCCCCGCCGAGGCGTGCCAGCACTTCATTTGCACCGAGCGTACTCTTTAAGCGCCGGGTCATCTCCTGCAGGAGCAAGTCACCGGTCTGATGCCCAAGCGTATCGTTGATAGCTTTAAAACGATCAAGATCAAGAAACAGGACGGCGAATTCCGCCCCTGCCTGCCCGTTGTCTACCGCCGGTGGTTGCCGGCGGCTCATCTGGTCGAGCATGGAGCGGAACATCCGCCGATTTGGGAGACCGGTGAGTGAATCCTCAGAACTAAGGCGGACTGCATCTGCTTCAGCACGCGATCTTTTCGTGACGTCGGTGAAGGTTTGGACGAATCCACCATCGGGGAGACTTTCCCTGCGAATCTCGATGATTGATCCATCCGGCATCGTTCGTTCGCTAACGCCAAGTTCTCCTGCGACAAGATCTGCCAAGATCCGAACAGAAGCCTCGGTCAATCTACCCGTAGGTGTCTCGTATTCGGCAAGCTGATCGACTCTTGGTGGGTTCTGGATGAACTCTACGGGCAAATCGAGCAACTCGCCGCAGCGACGATTGATAATCGGAATCTGCTGATCATGGGTAACCAGCATAATTCCTTGGTTCATATACTCGAGCGTGAGGTCAAGCTGATTCGCTTTTTGTCTTGCCTTCGCGTCTATCCGTAGAAGCTGCTCAAGAGCAATGAGAACCAGCAAAGTAAGTACGGTGCCCACCAACGAATTCAACTTGAGGGCGTTCCGAGAGCTTTCCAAGATCTGGCTTTTATTCAAGCTAACGCTGACCCACAACGGATAGCCCTTGACCTTGCGGATAGTAATGAAACGCGCCTCGTTGTTGGCAGGATCAACGCTCTCAAATGTGGTTTCGACCCCGGCTCGCATTTGGTCGAGCAATTCTGTTCCGCTAAGATCGTCTCCAAGTGCGTAACCGACCGCGCTCCCGCCACTCGAACGAACCACGCCATCACTTCCGATCAGGGCGATCGCCGCCGCCGATCCAAAATTGATATTGTTGTAGAATTTCGTCAAATGGTCCGGATTGAGCGAGGCCACGACGACGCCGCCGAACGTCTGGTCACTGTTCACGAAGCGGCGTGTGAATTGCACGGACCATTTTCCGCTGACGCGGCCAACCACCGGCTTGCTGATAAAAAGCTGATCCGCGATGTTGTTCAAATGAAACTTAAAGTGCTCCCGATCGCTTAGATCCAGGGCAGGCGCGGGTTGAGGACCACTGTTCGACGCGCGCATAATTCCCTTGTCATCAATAATGGCGACTTGGACGATGATGTCGCTCAGCACGTCGGTCGTGTTGGCAATAGCGCTAAAACTAACCGAATTTTTCCGAGTCTCAATGCTCCGTCGCAAGTATAGGAGCGCCTTATCAATTTCTCCGATTGATCGAAGAACATTCTCTTCGAATACCAGCGCAAAATTATGAGCGTCCCGATACGCCTCTCTTTGGTCCCCCCGAACATCGCCGAAGTATTTTACAGCAACTCCTGCCCACATCATGGTGATGATCACCAGGCCGAAAATTGCCGAGCTTCGACGCTCAGCAATCAGCTTTGGCAGCTCTAGGATTTGTAAATTCATGCCGAAAACAGGCCCCCTATCGGCAGGGCTTACTCGTCGGATATTTCGGGCGACTTAACTTCATTGAGCGGCAACCGATCGTGGAAGGTTAACCTTAATAGATGGGCCACCACTCTTCCGAGTTGACGTTGAGAAAAATAACCGATTATTAACCCCGCGATAAAAAGATCTTCTTTCGGAGTTCATATGTCGGGTTGCGATACGGTTGGTTCGAAAGAAGACCCATTAACCAACACTGAAATAACGGCTTGTCCGAAACCGTTTGGCAACAAAGCAGTTGACGGAGGATTTGGAGGACCAATCGAAATTGCGGTGCCTGCCCCTCCTCGAGCCAAGGAGATCGTGCCAGAAAAGGTCCTGCAAGCCTTTAATACCTGGGCTTTTAAGCGTGAGCAGCCTGATAATGCTGTTGCAATGTTGCAGAGCATTTCCAAATCAATGGCGCTAAGAAATCCCGTTCCGTTTGTGCTCTATTGGGGCAAAGGTCCGCGGTCCAACATCGACAAGCCGGACTTCGAATGCCTGAACTATTTGGCTGCCTTCACCCGCCGAATCAATAAAACATACGCGCCCGGGGCAGCACTGAGATTGATTTTCACCGATACCCATGCGGAATTGAACGGACATTCATCACAGAACATACGCCAATATTTTGATGAGGTTGCGGATGGCGCCCGCGAACGCGGTTTCGAGAGCTGTTGGTTGGGCGACCTCACAAAGGCCGCGGAAGCGGATAACACAAGTCCTTTAATCGATGAGATCGTACCGGAGCCGACGTTCCAGCGGCTGCTTGCGAGCGCGATGAAATGGTATCGCGGAAATGGAAGTTGTGAAGAGGGCGCATTAGAATATTACCGGATGAACATGGTCGAAAAACGTGCGGTCGAACGCGCATTTCCTGACTCAATTTTCATCACCTTCAATGGAAGCGAATTTCGAGGGCTTTTTCCCCAAAGCCTTCCAATCTTCTACATGTATTCGCTTCGCAAAGGGATCAGCATCAAACCCTGGTTTCTCTTCCCAGATACGGCCGCCTGCGAACAGCGAGCAAGTTAGCCTCGCGTATTGGAAATGCCGCGCTAGTGGTCCAAATGTATTCTTCCGAGGGCGGCCGCCTTGCAGATATTGCCCCGGGTCCTGACTGTCCTTATGGATATCCTTACTGACGGTCCTCTTGTCACTCGGCTTGAAGTTTTTGATAACGGTCGGCGTCGTCGGCGGTGCTCACCAACCCGCGCCGGCGCGGTGGTCGCCGTAAGTGCTCGGAAATGCCGAGAATGTTACGCGGCCTTCACGCCGAATGAGCCCCGAAGCGCAACAACAGCTGGCCCCTGATCTAGCCTCGCTCCGCGAACCCCGACAACTCGTAGGCATTTCGAGGCTCGTGCAGGAAGTCAAGCGACCATCATCGACCAAGACACGCGGCCCAGATCTGGTCGCGGGTGCGCCCATCGAATCGCGATCGCCCTTGCCACCTCGCGTGCGCACTGTTTGCCCTTGGTACTTTGCGGGTTTGCGCAAAGCTGGTGTTGCGACGCGCCGCGTAGGCGGGCTCCGAAGCGAACGACACAGACAATCATCACAACCTGAGTTTGATCGAAAGCTCCCTCCTGCGCTGCGCCATAATTGCGCGAATCCACCTTCTCTTCGAAAGGTTACCGGATGACTTCGCATCCATCGCTCCCATCCGCCTTTCTAGGGACGCAACGCCTAGCCGGCCGGCACCAGTACCCGTCACCACAGTTCGTTGACCTGGGTTAACCCCCTGGCTGGGCTGTGCCTTTGGACGCCTCTAAAATGCACCTTTCTTGGAGTCTGTGAACGAGGCCGCCTGGACAGTTGGCCCAAGGACGCACCCATGGGGCCATGCCAGCTTTCGCAGCTCTGGTTGGCGGTTGCATGGAGATTGGCGCCGTCGATGAAGAGCGCGACCTTGTTCGGGCTGTCATTCGGGCACGAACCTGAAATTGGATCTGCGCGGCAACGGAATGATTGTTACGCAGCAGAGAGTTGTTGCCGCGAACCCGATTTCCCTGCCACGATCGCGATCGATCAAAGCCTCCAGCAACTCGCGGATCGGTTTAGTCATACGGCGATCGGTTTCGGTCATCCTGCAATCTGCCATGCAGCAATCAGCAGAGACGCAAGAATAAGCAACAGGATCGCGTAAAGCAGAAGTTGAGAGATCAAGTCACCATCGCGTTCGAACATTATATCTCCCATCCGCGTTGCCCCCTGGTTCTGGCTGGGCCGGCGCACTGACTTTGCCAGCGCTTTGGGCGCCTTTTGCTCCGACCAACACTGTACGCAACGAACGGGCAATCTCCTTCACCTGAGTGTGTCGTCTCGGCTTCACATTGCAGCATTACCTAATCGATAATGCAACGAGACGCAGGTTCGCGCCAAAATCCTGCATTTGGCCGTCTTATCCAGTGTATTTCAGCACCTCCATCCGAAGCGATGACGGCAATCCGGGCCATGTCGAGGTCCGCTGCGGGTACTGTCCTCTAAGCTAGCGCGAAGGGCTACAATTCGAAGGCGTCGACCTCCTCATCCGGAAACTTCTCGGCCTCCAGGTCCAACAGGTACCGCGCCTCTTCTAGCTGCCCGGTGATAAGGACGTAGTCTTGGAACGTGCTCGATGCGGTGATGAGCTTCTCGATCAGCTTTCGCAGCTCGTGCCTGAACTGATATTTGCCGACGGTCATTCGTCTCCTCGCCTGCCTGCGCTGAATCCAATTCGGCGGGTCGCTCAGAGACTCACGGGCATTCCGATTTGCGGTCCAAGCCACTCACAGCCTTCCACCGTGCACGCCAACATCCCTGACTTACAACTCTGAACTGATGGGACTCTTACCGCAGCCTTTCGACGAAGGCGATAGGACGGCCTGTTCAAATGCTTGTGCTAGGGACTATGGAGCGGGAGCGGTCAGATATCATCTGATAGATTCAAAAGGGCCATCAAATCATCAGCCGAGGTCGTCAACGGATTCGACGTCACGGAGACGCGGACTTCCTCCTATACGTTATACGCCACTAGCATGGAAGAATACGAGGAGTTCACTCGGCGATAATCCTGTGTGAACCCGGACATTAAGGGCTTCAAGACGATGGTCGTATTGGATCGCGTAAAGGTGCGCCCGTTGAGACTCCATGCGAAGACTGACCAAACGCTGGTACGGTGTCTGCAGCGCGGATCGGCGCGTTGCCGCCTTTTTTCGTCGCTTATCCGTCATAAAACGCAAAAAAAGTCCCCGCGCTCCTCTAGTGTGCCGTCAGTGTCGCGTTCATTCCAAGCTGCTCATGGTCTCTCCGGTTGGCATCCACGTCGAGGCTCGTCTACTCATGCGCATGATCCGCTTTCCGTTCAGGAATTGAGAGGGTCAAAAAAGAGCATGATAGCTACCGCGCTTTCAGACCCTCGAGAAATCCTTGCAGAGGACGTCAAAGAAGCCCTCCTGAGATACTATTCCGGGCGGCGCAAGGTCGCGATTGCCATCAGCAAGCCCGCGAGCGACTGCCAGCTACTATCTCTCTTGATGGAGGACGGGCAAAGGCTTCACCTGACGGTGACGACGGCGCGGTCGTGATGTTTATGATGCCTTTTGTACGAAACGCACCGCCGAGATGACGGACTCAGGCGAGAAACGAAATTGTTCGCTCGTTACGTCGTATCTGTCGTAGCACGGTCCGCGGGACCAAGGTATTTGTCGCTGGAGTCGACCCTAGTGTCGTATGGTGAAGTCATCCTTTGTCGTTCGGAAGGTGACGTCGGTCCGATGGTCCTACATCAAGCATGACAGACAGCAATATCAGCCAGCCTGAAACATCGGAGATGACAGATGACCAGCGCGAATTGAGGCGCTGCAAGCAAGAGATTGCACGTCTCAAACAGCTGGTTGTGGAGCTTTCCGAAATTGTCTTGCGCAACGTCGTAAAGAGCGACGAGGGCGACAATCGGAACGCCCGCTGAGTCTGAGCGACGCCGAAGTAGTGCGCTGTTTCCCAGCAGCGTGGCTTCCCGCCTTGGGGAGCACGGGGAGCGGCCCTGCCCTTGTGCTCCATGACGCGAGGCTCTTAATTTCTAGCTGGAAGCGTAGGATGGTCTTACTGCGTTATGATCGTCGGCGTCCATTTGAAGCTGCAATGACGCCGCAGCAAGGGCATCGTGGTAAGGCTTTTGACGGTTTTGGATTAGGCGCGAGCGGATGGTCGCGATGGAGTTCGGAACGTGGCGCTCAGGCCGCAAGGGGGAGCCTCTAGGTCTGTAACCGTCGGGTAAGCGAGGTGCTTGGAACCGCGGTGGAACGTGGTCCTGAGGGGGAATCGTTGCCTGCTCGGCGATAAGGAAGCCGTAAGCCGCGATGCAGAGGGTCGCGTGATGATGGAAGCCGCGCCAGCCGGGTCCCTCGTAGTGACCGGAGCCCGACCTCTTGGTTGAGCTCCTGATAGTCGCGCTCGATGCGCCAGCGTAGCTTGGCCAGATCGACGAGCCTTTCGAAGTCGATGGTGTCCGGCAGCGTGGAGAGCCAGTATTTGGTCGGCTCTTTTTCGCCTTGGGCCACTCGATCAGCAACCACTCCGGCGACAGCTGCTCAGGGATACCTTTGTTGTACGACGCGGACACGGACACGTGCAAAGCGCGAGGACAGCTTTTCGGCCGAGCCTTCGCGCCAGGTCACCGTGCGCCAGGCCTGCTTCGGCAAACTGGGCGCCACTTTCTTGGCCGACACCAGATCGGGCTCGTCGCGGCGGCCGGTGTTGTTCATCGGCTTGTCCAGCCGTCGTGGACTGCTTCCAGGGGCCCAGATCAAGATGATTGATACTCCAATAGAAGTGGTGCTCCGGGCGCGCCGCACAGTGCAGATTTGAGCTTGACCGGCGGCCGGCATTCAGCAACCATACGTAGATTGACTGAGGAATCACTGCCTAGTGGCGTCGGGATGGTGCTGTTGAAAGACAAGCTCGGCGTCATCATGACGATGCAAAGCATATTGTGAAATCTCATAGACTCGCGTCGTGGACGATCGAACAGACGTATAGGATAATAGCATGCGGCTTCTTATTGTCGGCACCTTGAAGGACCAGCTCACGACAGCCACCAAGATCGCCATCGACAATGGCGCGACTGTTACCCAGGCCGAGGATCATGAACTGGCGATGCGGGTGTTGCGCGGCGGCAAGGGCGCCGACCTGCTCTTGGTCGACGCCGGGCTCGACATCCGCGACCTCGTAATGCGGCTGGAGGCCGAGCACATTTACGTGCCGATCGTCGCCTGCGGCATCACCAACGACGCCCGCGCCGCGGACGCGGCGATCCATGCCGGCGCCAAGGAATATATCCCGCTGCCGCCGGAACCGGAACTGATTGCAACAATTTTCGTAACGGCGGCCGACGAGACCCGCGACTTTGTCGACCGAGACGAGGAGATGGCGCGGGGGATCATGCTCGCCCAGCAGATCGCCGCCTCCAGTGATGCGATTGAAACCATCCTATCCTAATTATGCAGTAGCGGCGGCATTCGCCATGTGACCTTAAAGCTAGACTCGTAGCAACGGCTCTGCCGCCCCGGCGCGCTGAGCAAAAAGAAATATCCGCAACTCTGCAAACTCATGGCGTCACCGGTGCCTTCCATCGCATGAAGTGGCCCTCCAGCGTCTCGAGAACAGCATTGAACACAAGCTTGATGACCGCGACGCCCAAAATGCCGAAATACATCTGTGGGATCAGGAAGCTGTACTGGCTGTTGATGATGAGATAGCCGAGACCGACCTTGGGATCTACCATCTCGGAGGCGAGCAGCACGAGTATGGCGGGGGCACTAGCAAGACGAATACCGACGAATATGGTCGGAAGCGCCGCAGGAAGGATCACCTTGCGGAACAGTTGCTGCGGCGTCGCGCCCATGGTCCGTGCTGACTTGATCAGGAGCGGATCGACCTGTTTCACCGCGGCGATCGTGTTGAGCGGGAGCGGCCAGGCACAACTATAGATCATCATAGTGATCTTCGAGATTTCGCCGATCCAGAGCAGCAAGATGAACACCGGCAGCAGCGCCAGCGGCGCAGTGTTGCGGCAAATCTAGATGAACTGGTTCAGGAGATTGCCGAGCCGCACATACCAGCCAACGGAGGCCAGGCCCAGCGGAACGATCAACGCGACCGATACGACAACTCCGCTCAAGGCACGCAGCAAGCTCGCGGAGACGTCGTCATAGAGTTCGTCGGTCTGTGCAAGCTGCCAGCCGACCGCGATCACCTCCGAGAAAGCGCTGACCACCGAAAACAAGCTTCCTGAGGAAACAACATACAACTAAGAGCGTGGGGCGCCGCGCCGCCGCGCAATACGGGTGTGGCTGGCGCGCACGACCATCTCGGTAGCGATGAGGATGGCTGCTGTTTCCATGCTCGAGATGGGATGAGCGTTGTGCTCACTGTAAATCGCCAAATCCAACTCGACCCCAAAGCCGGGAACAGCTACCGTCTGACGCAACTTCCTGGTTCCAGTCACGGTGCGAGAGCAGATGAAGCTCCGGCCGTTGTAAGAAATCCGGAATGGGATTCGTTGCTCGCGCATCATACTGCGTCCGCGTCCTGAGATCATTGTCATGCGCCGGGCACAGGCGATCAGTTGAACCTACTAGCGCGATTCGCGCGCTAAGATCTTTCGATCAGCAATCTCATCCTGCAGGATTTCAGCAGAGGAAGTTGTCGTTTCGTTGAATTTCGCCCAGAGTGGCGACTGCCACGTAAACATCGCCCCCCATTGCTTCCGTGGAACGAACGCGTCATTGTCGGCGCCTATTGCGAGATGTTTTGCCGCTATGACTTCGAAGTGGCGTCATGAGGACAATGAGCGGTCGATCCTGTTAACAACACTCCGCGTTACCACGCTGGTAATCGTCTTCATCGCCGGACTGCACGCATCGATACGAGGAACCCACTCCCGATGTTAAAACCGCCTCATGCCTTTCTGATCGCTCGCATCGACCGCCTGCGCGAGCTGCTTGAGGGAAGCAACTTCGGAAGTCCCGCCGAATCGACAAAACACGCAGAGCCTGCCGAGGGTTGCAGATCCGGACGGGCTGGCCCTGACGCGAGCGGCCATAAAGAAGCGGACCCGGCACGCCCCCAAAAGCCGAGACTGTTTGGTTGACGCCATTGCGGCCGAGCGATAGTCGCGTAACTGCCCAGCCGATCGGCGGTTGACAAGCATGAATTCGGCAGCTTGATGCAGTCAGTAGCAAAGACTTCCATGATCGCGTCTCTAAGCATCATTCTTCTCTGCCAATTGACCGGCGAAGTCGTCGTACGGCTTCTCGGGCTGCCGCTGCCGGGCCCCGTGCTCGGGCTCGTGTTCCTGCTGATTCTGCTGCTTGCTCGCGACCGCTTTGGAGTGGTCGCCCGCGGCCCGCTTGGGGGCAATGGTGTCGAGTATGCCAGCCATGGAATGCTTAAGCATTTGTCACTGCTATTCGTGCCGGCTGGCGTTGGCGTTGTGCAGAAGCTCGATTTGCTCGCTGCGCACGGTATCGCCATCATATTGATTCTCGCGCTATCTGTTATCGTGACCTTGCTCGTGACTGTTCTAACATTCAGGCTGACCAGTCGCCTGATGAGGCAATAAGGCACCAGCTGATGGAGAACCCGTTCTCACTGTGGGTCTTTCTCTCACAGTCACCGCTTCTTTGGCTGACGGTCACACTGCTGGTGTACACGACCACAGATGCTGTATCGGCTGCGACGCGCCGTCATCCGCTAGCCAACCCTGTCCTGCATGCGATGTGGATCATCGCCTTGTTTCTCGTCCTGACCGGCACTTCGTATTCCACCTACTTTGCCGGTGCGCAGTTCGTGCACTTCCTGCTCGGGCCGGCAACGGTTGCGCTTGCCGTGCCACTTTACCAGAACCGGAAGCTTGTCACAGCGGCAATCGTTCCGATGCTCCTCGCTCTGATTTCAGGCCTGGGGAGCGATCCGCCGAACCTTTTAGGCGGCAGCTTCGTAACCATATCATCGGGTAGCGTTCCTGAGGGCAAAGCCCTGTTTGAGCTTGGCAACCCGTTCTTGCACCCGATCCGTCCGCCGGTCAGCCAGTTTATCTTTACGGCATTCGACTGGTCGTTGGATATCGACACCGTGCTTGGAACACTGGAGAGCGTGTTAGGTCGGATGGCGGATGGCGTCACCAAAATGATCACGGAACAATGCGAGGCAGGGAGTGCCCGATCGGGGGTTGAGTTGGCGCAGTTATTGGCCCCTCTTCCGATTGGCAACTTTGCCCTGGTGACTGAAATCGAATTTAGTTCGCCGCCCGCGACTTAGCGCATGTCATCTCAAGATGTTGTCCTCTGAGGAGAGAACCGTCGTATGCCGGAAACGCTGCCGCGGGAAGTCGGTCTGCTGCGAACGATTGCGAGCCACCTTGAGCAGCGCCCATTGCCGTTTGAGAGCATGACCCAAGAGTTCTTACGCAAGGAAGGTCTCGGCACGTAAGAGAAGCGGCAGGCGGCATCACTTCAATCCGGATGCCAGGTCATCAGGCATTTGCCGATCTCACCGACTGCCTTTTGGACCGGCTCCCCGCAATGGAGCGAGGGTCGACCTATGCGGATGTCCAGACCGAGTTGTTTAGCTTCATTGAACGTTACGTCGAGCGCGAACCGTCGAGGATTGCAGGCATCGACGCTGAGGAGCTAGTCGCGCACTTCGCACGCTGGTTTGCCGGCAAGGCCTCGTCCCGGCGTGTCTTCGTGCCGTGCCTGATTATACGAACGGCGGCGCCTCGCTTCGAGATCGGGCGCCGATTACGTTCGAGTACATTGATCGTGAAGACGAGCGACTTCTGGCCCCACGGCGACGGCGAAATTGTCTTAGACCGCCGAGGATTTGATGATCTCTTGCAATGGATGCGCGACGGCGATGCCGATTGGTTGGCACGCGTCGTCTCCGTGGATGGATGCGAGCAGAGACGCGCCGAAGAAATCGCCGAGCTTGCAGTCGATCTGGCCATCGTGGTGCCTCAACTCTCCGCCCCGCTTTTTGATACGAGCAGCATGGCGCGACTTGATGCGCGACGGGGAACATTCGAAAAGCGAACTGTGTCGGAAGCTGGCGGCTATCATAGTGCGGATGGACGCGCAAAGAGCTCGGGCTGGCGATCGGCCGCGGAACGCTAGAGGACATTCTGCGGAAAGCCGCTCGTGTCATTGCGGCTGTCGGAAATATCGTGCGTTCGTTTGCGTCTGGCTCATTCCGCCTGCCGACGCTTGAACGTGCTCGGTGCGACGCCGCGTACTGGTTGCATCAGGCTCGCGCCGAATCTATCGACACTATTGCAATAGCGAAGCTCGAACGGCCTTGGAGGTCCTTCTAGGCTCGGAAAGCACCAGAGGCAGCGAGCAGCGCATGCTGGAGATTCTGAGTGCGTTCTTTGGACTGGGAGCGGAGGACCCCATAAACCCGGGCTCCCTGATCAACGCACGGCAATTTGCACGCCGCATTGTCCGTGATCGGTCGCGCATCCTGCACGGGACATCGTCAACCCTCAACGCACGCAGCCTTGACCGGGCAGGTATGGAAGGGTTCGTGATCTCAGTCGTCCGAAGGGCCGCGGTTGAGCTTGACGCGTACGCTCATTCCCCGGAGCTGACCGACGATATCGATGGGTTTCTGAACTGGGTGAAACAGAAGGGCGTTAACCCTACTTAGGGCAAATCGGCGAATTTGATCCAGGTAGGGGATTGCAGCTGAGACAATAAACGCCGCGCATTTAACCCGGCGCGGCGCCGGTACTTTGATGTGAATCACCCTGCGGTCCAGCCCTTAATCTTGCTGATTTGGCCAGCCACGAAACAATGGGTTTCAAAGCAGTTGACGTTACAAACGAGCAGCCACTCTTGGCTGCGATGTCCTTGGTGACTTCCATGGTTAGATTTACACCGGCGCCGACAGCTTGGCGAAGATCGCGAACGCTCCTGGGCCCCCTCTCATTCCAATCTGCTGGAGACAAGGCAACATTCCCGCGCGGGGATAACCTGGGAAAACCGGGTTCCGTTCGTTGTTTGCGGTCCCGTTTTCATTCTAGTATCCGGCCATGCCCCTTTCGGCCGACAAGATAGCGGATCTGCGGCTCAAGCATTTGGAGATGTTGCAGTCTGTCGTGACGCGCATGGCTGCACAGTGCGCGACCCTGAAGAATTACTGCGTGTCCATCTCTGTCGCTATCGCGGGCTTCGCCATCTCCCTGCAGCGGCCGATCGTCGCGCTGCTGTCGCTGGTGCCGATCTTCGCGTTCGCGTTCCTGGACGGACGTTACCTACAGCTGGAGCGCCGATTTCGGCGCCGGTTTGATGAGGTCCGCGCGGAAGGCTGGGACGCCCAGCCCGCTTTCGACATGGGCAACAAGGCTAACCCGGTTTCGCCATATTGGTCTGCGTTCTATAGCTGGTCGGTCTTGGGATTCTACGGACCGCTCGGCGTGGTCCTGGTGTTGGCTGTGGTGATCGCAAGGCAACTTTATGACAAGCTCTTATGACAAGAATGCCCTGGTGAACGCACTCCTCGGCAATTCGACGCTGCCGACCCCGGAGCCGCAGCTTGGCTCTCTGCTGCGTGGCGCCGAATTTGGATTGCCGCGCGGCAATCATGATGAAAGTGCTTCCCAACCAGATTGTCGCGCTATATTGGATCTCTTTTCAGTCCTCCACCTGCCCCAGCTCCACCTCCGCAAAACGCTCTGACGGGGTTACTCGGCATGATTGGACAGCCCTCCTCGCCTCCGCCAAGCGCGTTGTCTGGTGCGTTCCGCGTTTAATCCTCGGTTTGCGGATTTGATCGCTTCGCCCGCGGCACCGGCGAAGCCGGGATGCGCCTATGTGCCGACGCCGGTCAAGCGGAAGGGCTCCTTCTCCTTCGACTACGCCGACATCATGCGCGTCAACAATGTGCGCAACGCCTGGAAGATCAATTGCCCCGGGCGCGAGGACAAGCGGCAGTTCTACGACCGCAGGGCGCACGCCTCCGTAGTCTGCGTTCTGGTCGGCACCTACACCTGGAGCCGGCCTTGGGTTAGATATGAAATCGCCCGTCCGATCATCGATAAGAAGGGGCTGCTCGCCTTCCACATCAATGGGTTGGCCCACCACACGCGCCGGTTGGCTGATGCCCACGCTGGACTACGTGGGCATTGGCTGCCCGAAGCGCGGTCTCTACTACCTTTACGAAAAGGTGCTGCGGAAGGTGGAGCAGTATGGTCAGATGACCTGGGAGAGGCAGTGGAAAAATACAATAAATTTACCCTACCTGTCCCGCTTCCGAAATACATGCAGGCTCTGAGCGAGGGCTGGGTGCAGCCGCTCTCAGGCGTGACCCCGATCTACGACTATGTCGGTCATGAGGGCCATAAGAACATCGGCAAATGGATCGATACCGCTGCTTTGCGCGTCAGCCGATAGGCTGAGCTGCCGCGTTTGAAGGCTTAGCGGTATCCGCGCTTTAGCTTCCGGGTCCATTCGACCACCACGGAAGTCGTCCACGTCGGTCCCCGCTCGTACGTCATTCCGTATCACTGGAAGAGCCAACCGTGAACCGCTGAACTTCAACGCTCATCTCGCTTTCGAGCGTTAGCTCGAATGGCGTCATGATTGGCAGTTGGGCCTTCATTCCTTCGCTCATAACTTAGTCTCACCGCGCCCCAATCAATACGCTCAGGGCTGTTAGAAGTGCAGCAGCGGCGGCACACCGAACCGCGATGGCGTTCAGCCTGCCCTGCTGCCTGTGGCTTCCAGCACAGCCATCTCATTGCGACAAATGATGTCCCCAACCAGAAGGCGACAGCTGCGAATGCGCATCCGGCCGATGCAAGATCGACACAGAACTTCCAGGGAGCAAACGACTCAATCACTCAATCGATAGATGGTACATTGGATATCTCGATAGAGTGAACCACAAATCGCCACGCGAGGAGCTAATTAAATCGCCAGAGTCTCACTCTTCAGGGGTCCTGCGGCGCTGACGCCTTCCTTCCTTGTTCACTGCAGCCGCCAATTGAGCAAAATTCTGCATGATGCCTGATGAAATCGACTTTGCGACAATCCCCAAGCCAAAGGGTGGACTCCAGCAGAAACTCACCTGTGTGGTTGTGATTCCAGTACCAGAGCCCATCGACGCAGCGCAGTGGCCCTTCCTCTCGGGAAGCATCGTTGCACGGGAAGGTCTTTGACGTCCTGATCTGTGATCAGGAACCGGCAAGCGTGGGGCCTATAACCGGTCTGAACCTCTACCCAATATATTTTTCGGCCTTTGACCAAATCTTTGAAATCGAATGTGAACTCTACGCTTCCGTAGCGTGAGCCCCAGTACCATCGGTTCGGCGAGAGCCAAACCACCGTTGTTCTCGAATCATTAAGTGAGCATTCGTCGTAGATCAGCCTGCGACTAACCTTGCCATCTTCCACAATACGCAGTGCTGAATCCGTGTGCGTAACGTGATGGATTACATCCATGACGGTACAGGTGCCTGTCAGGCACTGTGCATGCATACGGCTCCCAAGGTGAGGTCATGACAAACCAACCAGCAAACCCGCGACGCCGATTCGGCGCCGGCTTTTCCACCCGCCCAAATCACAGTAGCGCGGCTGAGTTTCCCAGCCCAAGCCATAGGGCTGTTTGCGGATGCGCTCGTTTTACGCCGTAATCTACATGACGGAGGCCTTTTTCAGCCAAGCGGATGCGGACCGTGAGTTTCGACTGGTGAAGGCGGAATACAGTTGGACGCCGTTCGTCGTGCTTGGACCGGGGGAGCGAAAGAAGAAGGCAGCAGCCAAGTGACCGAGTGAGGCCGGCCACAATGGAAAGCCTCGCGCCGCATCGAGCCGGTCGGGTCAGCCCGCTAAGCGCCTGTAGGTTTTGGGCTTGAGGCGGCCGGGACGCAAGAGGCCGCCGCACAAGCGGAGGCCGACAAGAGTGCAGCCGCAAGAGCGGCAGCATAGTGGCGCATAGCGGGATGCGGGACCGACTGCGACGATGAGACCGGTTAAGAACGGCATCCGGCGCACGCATTAGTGACAGCGGTGTCGCAGGCAGACGCTTGACCGAGTGCCTCCGGCGAGGAGGTCATCATTCTGCGCGTAAGGGATCGTGACCCGCACGGGCGGAGACGAAGCAGAATCTCCACCGAGATTCGCGCGGCTCTGGAAAACGCCTAGAGCCCGGCCAACGGCACGCCCAACGCAAGAACGAACTCCCGCGGCTATCGGCGCTCATTGGACCTTTTTGCTGTGCATTACCGGGACAACTGGCCGTTGCGGACCAGGCAAATCGATTACGTAGCTTGCACCGAGCCCGAATCAGGTACTTTGCCAAGCTCGCATTACGCTTCGTTGCCTCCACAGGTCCCAATTCAGTACTGCCGGAAACACGAATGCTGAAGACGACCGAGGAAAACTCCGTCCTGGAGGCTGCCGCGCCCCGTGCGACGACAGACGCGACTTCACGCTCGCTTCTCTTTATCAGCCATGCAAATCCCGAAGACAACGCCGCTGCATCGTGGTTCGCAACGCAGCTAAGCTTGCTCGGCTATGACGTGTGGTGTGAGGTAAAGAATGCGCACGCGGGCGAAAGCGGCCTGTGGCTGAAGGTTCAAAAGAAGATTGAGAACGACGCCGCCAAATTCATCTTCATTCTCTCGAACGCGTCACGTGATTTTGAAAAGAAGCAGGGCGTATATAAGGAGGTCCAGGCTGCTTCGAATACCAAGCGGGACAACTTCATCATTCCTTTGCGGATCGAAAAGCTCAAAGGCAGCGTGCCAATCATCATCAGTCCCGATCTACACGTCGACAGCGAGAATTGGGCGCACGGTCTAAAGGAGTTGCAAGAACGTCTGATCAAGGACGGCGTACCAAAGGCCCGCACTCCTGACTACGAACGCATTAAGTCCTGGTGGCCCGCCGTCAGCGCGCGCGAGGTCCTAGTGAAGCCTGATCCGTGCGAAATCGACTCCAACGTTTTCCCGTTTCAGGCGTTGCCGCCGTACATCCATTTTCTCAAGGTGACGTCGGAAGGCAACAGGCTAAGCGGCCTCGACCAGATTAAGGGGGTGTTGTCGGCCACCCTACCCTTTTCCGTCAACGGCCCACATGCGATCAGCTTCGCACGGGCCAATGACTATCTCGAACTCACGCAAGGGTTCGATATTGCCGATGAGCACGTGCTGCCCACGGCGGAATTCCTCGAAGAAGGCCATCCGGCACTCAACATTGCCGCCGACACAGCCCGCAATACAGTGACATACCTGATTGCGGCCTCGCTCGAAGGGCAGCTCGCCTCAAAGGGCCTCAGCAACAAGGCTCTGCGGTATTCGCGCCGTAAGATCTGGTTCCCCGCCCACGGCCTGATTGGCAGAAACAGCTATCGATATGCCGATGCCGGCAAGCGACCAGCACCCGTTTGGTTCGGTGGTACGGTCACCTCGTTTCGCAAGAAGTACGCGTGGCATTTCGCGGTACAGCCTGCCGTCGATCTGCGTACGCATTTTGGCGTCTTGCTGAGCCCGAAGATCATTGTCTCTAAAGTGTATGATAGCGCGAGCGGCGAGAAGCCTGTGCCCCTCGACGATAACCGCATAGGCAAGAAGCTTAGCTGGTGGAACGACGAGTGGCGCAAGAAGCTGCTGGCTTTCATGCACTGGCTGTCCGATGGCCACCACGTGGTGCGCATTCCCATTGGCTATCAGGAAGTCCTACTAAGTGCCCTTCCAAAGACCGAAACCTCGCCGATGTCGTATTTGGAGAAGGACGACGACGACGTTATTCGCGAAATCATGAGCTGGACTGATGCCTAAGTTGGTCCAACTCGATGAACCACAACTGCTGTTTGGTCATAGCCAGTCGCTTGCTCATCCGAAGGATGGGCTGACGCTGTTCGGGCCCTATCAACGCACGGCCGGTAGCGTCCGCTACGGCATTATCGGCACGGAAAAGGACCTCGCCATGTTCCGGCAGTGGTCAACAAGCGTGAATAGGTTCTTGCCAGCGTATGCAGGCTCGATGTTTCGGCGGAAGCGCAATGCTGAGTTCGGCAAGCTCGCCCACCAATTCTTTCCGGGCTTTGAGACCGCCTTCGGTATCACATGGAATCCAAAGCCGGAGTGCGTATGCGTCGTACCGGATGATTCGCTTAACCAGGCGCTGCAGACGCACGAGCTGCACACGCGCATCTCTCGGGTCGTGAAGGCTTATACCAAGCGTTTGACCAAGGCGAACTACGAAAGCGAGCATAAGCCCGACATATGGTTCGTAATCGTCGACAAGGCCCTTGAGAGCCTCTGCCGTCCGCAGTCCGAGCCGCCGCGCGACTACGCCGAAGGCACCAAGGCCGAGGATGCTGCCCAGCGCAGCCTGTTTACCGATGCACAGGAGGCAGACAGCTTCGCGGAGGAATACCACGAAGCATTGAAGTTCAAGCCGGATTTTCACAATCAACTTAAGGCAAGATTGCTCAAGCACCAGATCATAACGCAAGTGCTGCAATACGAAACGATGGACGCCTGCCTGCGCACACCGGACAATCCGGTGCGAGACAAGGAAGATCCGGCGACCATTTCCTGGAATCTGGCGACTTCGATCTTTTACAAGACACGCCGCCGTCCATGGATACTCGCCGACGCAAGGGATGGCGTCTGCTATATGGGCGTCGTCTTCAAAAGACTGACGAAACCGCAAGGAGACAAGAACGCTTGCTGCGGCGCGCAGATGTTTCTCGAGGATGGCAACGGCATGGTCTTCAAGGGCGCTCTCGGCCCCTGGTACTCCGAAGACAAGCGCGAGTGCCATCTCGACCGCGAAGAGAGCCGAAAATTCCTGGAACGTGCAATCCACTCCTACGCCGATGAACATGACAAGAAGCCGCCCCGCGAGATTTTCGTCCACGGCAGCGTGCGTTTCGACGACGAGGAATGGGCTGGATTTTCGGAGGCCGCCAAACCATTCGGTACGAAGGTTGTTGGTGTGCGCATCCGGCGCGTTTACGGCGGCCTCAAGCTCTTTACTCGCGGAAAGAGCCCGGTGATGCGAGGCGCCGCACTGCTTGCTTCGGACACCAAGGCATATCTGTTCGCAACCGGTTTTGTCCCCCGGTTGAATACCTATCCCGGCTGGAATGTCCCCAACCCGCTTGAGGTCGAGATTTGCAACGGCGACGCCGATATCATGACGGTGCTTCAAGATATCCTGAGGCTCAGCAAGCTTAACTACAATAGCTGCAAGTTCTCAGATGGGTATCCGATCACACTAAAATTCGCCGGCAGAATCGGCGACATTCTTACGACTCTGCCGCCAGAAGCCGACGAAGCGACAGATGACTCCGACGCTTATACCCCCTTACCTTTCTGGCACTACGTGTAGCCACACAATTATCCCGACAAATCATGCCGACCTATGCCGATCAGGACGTCATTACGAAGATCGTAACGTTGCAGACCACAATCGAGAATTGGGCGCGGGCAAAAGACCTATGGATTGATTGCGGCTTTAAGAGTCAGGAGGAGCGCAACGATTGGGAACCAATGCCTCCAGTGGCTGCAGCTATCATGTGGTTTGAGGGCCCGCTGCATGCGATATTTAACGGGTTTTCTGACGACGACGGATCATACGACGCATTTCACGCTCTCGTGAATGGGTTGGGTTTCGAGTGCGAGCTCCTGAATGGAACTACGATTGCGTTTTTTGCGACTGACCCGGAGCTAGCGGCCGCATTCGATACGTATTTTCGTTGGCAATGGATCTGTCAATTAATTCGACCTGATTGCGACGACGTCTACGAGGAAATGTACGCGCACTTTGCGAAACGACCCGAAGATCTTCACCGTCTCGGCTGGCGAGAGTTCGAGATTCTGCTCCATCGCATCTTCCAAAATCGGGGATTTCAATCTGAGCTGGGACCGGGCAGAGGAGACGGCGGGGTCGACATTCGGCTCCTGCAGCGCGATCCCATCGGCGATGTGATGACATTAGTGCAGGCCAAGAGATACGCGCCACACAGCAATATTCGCCTTGATGCGGTCGCCGCACTGCATGGCATCGCGACAGTAGAAGGCGCGCAAAAGAGCCTGTTCGTGACGACATCAGCGTATGAACCGGTTGCGAAGCGGTTTGCGGCCAGGACGTCAGGCGCGATGGAGTTGGCGACATCGCGCGACGTGGCTCAATGGTGCGAGGCCGCGTCAGCCGGCATCATCGCGGATAAATCGGGTCTGGTATCAAGGGCTCACGTCGGTCGTGTAATCACCGAAGTTTCCGGAGTGCTGGACTCTCGCGTTGTTCACGCAACATTCGGCTACGACATGTCGCTCAACAGCTTCGCATTAGTAATTAAGGAAACCAAACACGCGGCGTTGTTGATGGCCCTACCGAAGATGATCGTTTCGCACGATGGATATGAGCAGACAGGCTATGAAGGGCCCGTGTTGGATGACACTGCGATGGTCATGCAGAAGGAAGATACCGTTTGGCGCACGAGACGCACTCTTGCGGACGGGATGGTGTCTTACTGGGATGGATCCAAATTCTATCGTCCGTGGAACGGACGACCGGCATTTTTCAGCCTCGCCGATTGATTTGCTGGACATGCGACGACGTAGATTATCCACCGGCCGCGCTTTGCGGCGTCGGCAATTCGACAAGCGCTCGGCGGGGTGGGTGCGTGCCTTGACGCCCGTTGACGCCAACAATCCGAGGGATCGAAAGAACTCGGCGGCCTCCTTTTGATAATGTTTAATAATCTGGTGTCACGCACTTTGTCACTTGGTAGTTGCTCTAAGGTTCGGCTGGCTGCGCTTGCCCGTTTGGCTGCCCGCCAGCACAACGCAACAAGATCGCGTCTGGTTTCAGGCGTCATTCCCAGTCCAGCCGCTCAGCGTCGTCGTCCTTACGGCGCGCTTGATCTTCATAGCTGTCCGCAAGGGTGTCGAGCGCTTTGGCGGTATGCGGATGGTCGAAGGAGATCGCCTTCGCCCAATTGCGGTACTTCGTCGCCTCCTGGCGTTCCAAGTTGCCGCCATCGCCCGGCTTTCGCATCGTAACGCCACGTCGGTTCCTCTTGCCGATCCAGAAGCCCTCCATCATTGACTTGCTGCGGAAAAGATCGATCACGTCGCGCACCGCTTCGGCAGGCCAGTTGCCGTCCAATCCGGCCGGGGAAGCAGAGAGCATATTGCCGATCCGACTGTCAGCGATGTCTTCTCGCCCGACCGCCTTGGCGAGCGAACGGGCCTCTTTGATCCAGGCCTCCAAAGTTGTGCCGTCGATCGTGCCGTCGTCCTGAGTTCCAGGAAGACGATTCCAAAGGTCAAGCAGCCGATAGGCCTGATTTGCGACGGCGCGCGCTCGCTCGGGATTTTCTGGTTCGGCATCGACGATGCCGCTCTCTTCACTCGCCTTGTACACCAAGCTGAGCATTTGGATGAAGAGCGACGGCTGCTCCGAAAGCGCTCTCAGCAGCACCTTGGCCGGTCGGCGCGAATGCACGAGCAGCGGCAGATAAGCCCACTCGAGGCCGACCAGGGTTTGCTTGTCCACGTCGCTGCGTTTATCGAGCTGCTGGAGAAGTTCGGCGACGTGGTGCTGAAACATAGTCACTTCGTTCGTGTTGCCATCGCCGTCGAACGGCTGACGGACCGCCGCCTGCAACACTTCGACGATGAGATCCGACGGCAGATCAACCTTGCTGCCACGTTCGGCCAGGGGCAGGGCATGACGGGCGCGCCCGACGGAGATGAGTTTACGGATAGCGAACGCGACGTCCTTGCTGTCCTCGTCAATCCAGAACACCGGGGTTTGGCGCCAGTAGGTCTCTTCGATTGCTACGCCAGCCTGGGCGGCCTGGTCCCAAGTCCAACGTTGAGCCGGGAGTGCGCGTAGGATTGTCAGCAAGGCCGTGTCGCCCCATGCTTCGTCCTTTGCCCTGGCGATCAAGGCCATCGCCCAAGGCTCTTTTCGATCGCGAAAGACAGAGACAATCAGTCCGTGGGCGACATCCCGCTCATGGGTGTTGTCGCTTCGAATGGCCGCCTCCAACAGCGGTTCGAGTTCGGATTCGAAAAGACCACCGTCATAGAGCGCTTTGCCGATGTAGCCCGCTGCGTTGGAGAGTCGCGCGAGCGCCAGGACGGCTGATATTCCCCCTTTTGAGAACACGGCTGCCGCTGCCCGCTGACGTGCTGTGTCGATGTCGCGTTGCTCTGCCTTCCAGCCTTCGGTCGAAGGCTTTGGGAGCGAGACAGATTGCTCGAAAAGCCAAGCCGTGTGCTCAAGCGGATCCGCAGGTGCGAAGCGCTCGTAGATCGCTTCGAGTCGGTCAAGCACCTCGGCGGGCATGGACCACTCCGCGTCCGGGAATTGTCGGTGGTGATGGAGCACGCGTCGCAGGCTCGTCCAAAGCATCGTACGATCGACCTTCTCGGTGATCTTTGGTTCGGCTGCCTCCAGCGTTGCCAACCCACCTTCAGCGTCCGGTGTTAGATCGGCGAACCGATCAAGCAGCGCCGACCATCTGGCTGCATCGAGGCCCACGTCAGCGAGCAGGCGTTCGGTAATCGCCGCTGCCCCGCGACCCATGAGGCCCCGGGTGACGACCTCGACCTCGTCGACCGTGAAATCACGCCATCGCGGCGTGGGTGATGGCGTAGACGTGTCGTGCCCCTGCGGCAGGACGCCTAACATCAGCTTCCAGGCGGCGTTGCTCTCTTGCTTTCGAATCAGATCGAGCGCGCGAAGCCGCTGGTCGAGACTCGCGTAGGTTTGGGGCATCCAAAGAAGGTGGATTTCACGGAGACTGTTCGACGGCCGGTTCTGGTTGCGCCCGGGCGAACTGTCGATGGTGTCCAGGCGAGCCAGGACATGGGTCACCCGCGGCATCAGCTCTGGCGACCAGGCCAGGGACTCCAATGCCCAAAGCAAGTCGGACAGATGTTCGGTTCCGAACACACCTCCCTCGTCCGTGCCGAACAGGGATCGGATAGGCGGATCGTTCTGGTCGAGACTATCTTCAACGGCGGTCAGGAAAGCCCCTGGCGAGGCCTCCGCCAGCAGCCGGAAGTCCCGTGAGAGCGACCACCACCGTTGCTGATCGGCATTGCTTAGCAGCTTGCCGACGATATGGTCCGCGCGCCGCGCGGCGTCCGGGACGGTGCGGGCTCTATTTCCCCACAGGGCAAGCAGGATGAGCACCTGTCCGATTCCATGGCGCAATATTCCCGAGTAGTCGCGGTGGATGCCGCGGACCTCCGCCATCCAGCGCTCGTTGGGCTCCATTTCGAAGCGTGGATCGGCAGAGCCGAGGACGGCGTGCGCCGCGGCCTCGAAACGTTTGATGTCGACGCTGGTCAGGTATGGCGCGAGCAGAAACCATGCGTCCGGCGGCGATGCGATGCGCCAGGTCGAGCCGATCTTCTGCAGTGCACTGTCAAAATTGCCTACGTAAGGCGCAAGGGCGGTAACGACAGCCTCATATGGCTGGTCGGCAAGCTCGGCGAGCCGGGCTCGATCCGACTTTGCGTCCTCATCCCAGCCGCCTGCAAGTAGCGCCGCTAGCAAGGCGTGAGGCGGAGTATCTTGCGCCCATTGTGGGAGGCGTCCTGGCGCGCCTGGTATGAGGCGGCGCAGGACAGCCAAATTGCGAGCGCTGTCGCGCGCGAGCGCCTCGGCGCGAGGCTCGGCGATGCCCGCCGCGACGAGGGCGCTGGCGATCCCTTGGCGCGACGGTCGTGCTAGGGTACGAACATCGCCGCGAGAGATCGGTCGCTCGTCATAGGCTTGCAGGACATAGTGACCGCGGTCCGCAAGCGACCGTGCCAAACCGGCGTCGGGCTCGGTCAGCAGCATAATCAGGGACCCTGGCGCGTTCGCCAGTGCACGGGCGCTGGAGGTAGTTGTCACCACGAGACAGTGGGATCTATAAGCAGCCGCCATGTCGTCCGGCAGCATAGCAAGCGTGGCGTGGAAAAATGCCGCCACCTCATCCGTTGTGGTCGCTTGGAGGGAGAGAACGGACGGCTCGCCACGAAGCCAGCGTAGAACTTCAGCGGCGTCCTGGTCCCGGTCGCTCAGGACCAGGTCATCCGTCAGAGGCCATTGGGTGGCGAGCGACCACTCTTCCCAAATTTCTTCGAGTTCGCGCATTCCAGCCGGTCGCTTCCCCAGACGAGCCGCCAGCCAAAGTCCGACGGCCGGTGTCTGTTCGATCCAGTGGACGAGGTCGTCGGCGTCGTATGCACGAACTTTGCCCCAGGGGCCTTCTTCCTGTCGGGCCTTAGCCCATTTATCCTTACCCGGCCAGCGACGGGGGGTGACGAACACAAAGGTGGCGTTGGCAGGATCGAGCGGCGCAGGCGCAATCGTCCTCTTGCGGTAGTCCTCCGTCGCCTTCTTTTCGATGTCGCGACGCTGGCTACCGATCTCCCAGCCGGCGTCCCCCTGCGGCACATAGGTGCTTCCGATCTCGGTGGTTGTTTGTCCGTCCCAACCCGGATGCCGAACACCCTCGTCGACGGGAAAACGGAGATGAACTGCCGTGCCATATGTGGCGCGGATCAAATGAGCGAGAAGGGTCGGTAGGCTGACGGCACCATCAATTCGGTTCGCCCAGTCCGAAAGGTCTTCCGCACTCACCCATCGGATGGGAGCACCAGGGCGCTCGGATGCGGCGATAAGCGGAACGGTAGGCCCAATCACGGCTCCCGTTGGCAGGAAGGAGATACCGGCACCCTCAAGAGCCCCGCGAATCGCTTGGGCGTTGTTAGCGACGGGGGTCCGTTGGCCCCTCTCGAAGTCGGCTACAGTTGACGTCGCTACGCCGGCCTCCTTGGCCAGATCCTGCTGGGACCAAGCCAAGAGAGCGCGGGCGGCCCGCACATGCTTGGGGGTAAGATCGGAAGGGGAACTTGATTGCGCCATGGTCATAAGAAATATATGACATCAGTTGAGATTTCCAAAATGTTCTTTTATGTGGACAAGTTCGTATTTTTGCCGACAATAGATAACAACATGGTAGAACGTCATACGAATTATCGCGAGAGCGCCCTTCGTCTCATCCGAGACCGAGGAATTGCGCGCGCGCGCGATTTCAAGGCCGCGGGCATCCCGCTGGTCTATCTGAAGCGCCTTGCCGACGCCGGCGACATCGTCCGCCTCGGCCGCGGCCTCTATCAAGATGCTGAGCGAGTCGGCGAAGACGCCGCTCACAATCTGGCCGAAGCCGCGCGGCTCGTGCCAAATGGAGTCGTCAGCCTCGTCAGCGCGCTTCGCCACCATGAGTTGACTACCCAGCTGCCGCACGCTGTTTGGATGACCATACCCCACAAGGCCCGGACGCCGAACGTGCAAGGCCTACGGCTCGAGATCGTCCGGGCGACGGGCGAGGTCCTGACGTCGGGCGTCGAGCACGTCCGGGTAGAAGGAGTCGACGTGCCGATCTACGGGGTCGCGAAGACGATCGCCGATTGCTTCAAACATCGCCGCCACGTTGGCGAGGACGTTGCCATAGAGGCGCTCCGAGACGCCCTACGGCAACGGAAGACCACAGCGAGCGAGCTCATGAAATACGCGACAATCAACCGGGTCGTTGAGCGGATCGAGCCCTACATCAAGGCAATGCAATGATGGCCAAGGCTCTCAAGAATCCTGCGGCCTCAATCAGGCAGCGACTGCTTCAACACACTAAACAGCATGGCGACGACTATCAGCGCATCCTGACGCGCTACGCGATCGAGCGCCTGCTCTTCCGCCTCAGCCAGACGGAAGCCGCCGAGCGCTATATGCTCAAGGGCGCCATGTTGTTCGTAACGTGGCCCGAACATGTCTTTAGGCCGACCGGCGACCTCGACTTGCTCGGCCAGGGCGACCCCGAGCCCGCCATTATCATCGAGCTGTTCACTCGCATCTGCCAGGTCGAAGCCCCAGACGACGGAATCGTGTTCGATCCGGCCACTCTGAAGGTCGAGCCGGTGCGTGAAACTGACAAGTATCAGGGCGTCCAGTTGAGCCTAAAGGGCGAGCTGGCCAAGGCGATGATCCATGTTCAGATCGACATTGGCTTCGGCGATCACGTCTACCCGCCGCCGACGCGCCGGACCTTCCCGAACCTGTTGCCGGACCTGCCGGCAGCGAGCATCCTGATGTACCCGCCGGAGACCGTGGTCGCCGAGAAGTTCGAGGCGATGATCCGCTTCGGGGTGACGAATGGAAGGATCAAGGATTTTTACGATGTATGGGTCACGCTCCGGACCTTTGCATTCGACTTGCCAGAACTGGTGGAAGCCGTCGGCGGAACGCTCCGGCGCCGAGAGACCGCGATTCCGACCGAGATGCCTGTGGGCTTGACCGAGGCGTTCGCGACCATCGCCGAAGAACGCGGTCTATGGAGTGGCTTCCTTCGCCGAAATCCGCCGTCCATCCAGCCGCCGGCTTTCGCAGACCTTCAAGTGGAGCTGCAGCGCTTCTTCGGTCCCGTGATCGCCGGCCTCGCCTTGCCGGAAGGCGCCAAGGGCAGATGGGACCCGGATGGCGGAGCCTGGCGCTAAAACCCACGTCACCATGCACGCAGGGCGCAATCGGAAAACCTAGGCATGGGGCTGGTAAGCGCCAACATTATGTCCCGCGCTTGCTCCAGCGCGGCTTTCTGCATGACCCTACGGAAGAGGCGGAGCGGACCCAACTACATCGTCGCGGCTCCGAGGTTGTAGGCGTCGCGGATATTGGCGTGGAGGACTGGTTTGCTTGGCGTAAATCGCTCGACGGCTCATTGACGCTGGATGAGTTGATAACGGACATCGAACAAGATCAAAGTCGTTAACGCTATGCGGAGGGTGCCGGGCGACACTATTGACTCGAATGTCGCCGCGCGATGCTTCCATCTCGTGATGTGCACCGATCACTTGCGTCGCATGATGCCGGAGGGCGTCAGAAAGGGGCGTGATCCGTCCTATTTGTACGCCACAGCTATCCAGCAGCTATACCTACGCTTTATATTTCTTTCTTGTCGGAGAAGCCTACGAACACCGACCATGACCGAGGGATTAGGATCGCTAAGTAATCGGAAAATGCCGCGTGCCACGAAGCGCCGCCGCAAGAACCGCGGCATGCCGCCGCCCGCGACGTTCGATATCGACACGCTGCCGGGCCAGTTCTAATTTGACGGCATTAGAGGCCGCCGCGGTTATCCGGCGCACGCCCGGCGCACTGGAGCAGTGGCGGCGGGATCCGAACCACCCGCTGAAATGGCGCTACGTCAATGGCCGCCCGCTCTATCGGGTCGATGCGGTGCGCGACTATCTGGCCGCGTGCGACAAAACCACTGTGCGGACGCAATCAGTTTCATGGTCAAGGGTGGTGAAATCTGACGCTAGTGGTTTGTAGTCCACAAGCGCAGCAGCTCGGTGTGAGCCATGTTTGAGCGACTTCCTCCGAACATGAACTCCGATCTCGCTCGATTTAGCGGATTGCTCTCTTCCTGGTCAACGAAAGCAGGCGTCGAATCCATTAAAGTAGCATCTCGGCATTCTGCAACTGTAATGCTAGGATAGAATCGCTCAATCCGCTCTCTCAGTAACCAGGCTTGAGCAAAAGAGGGGCTGACTTGGATCTGCACGAACTGAAACTGCTGCTGCAACGCCACTTCTCCGACGGATTGGTGACAGTTGTAGGCTCGGGGTTGTCCTGTGCTGAGGGGTTACCTGGAATGGGTGCCCTCGCCACCTATCTCCAATCGACGATTGAGACCGACTTGTCGGCGGATGACAAGCTGGTCTGGTCGGAATTATCGCCACAGATCTCCGCCAAAGGCCTTGAAGCAGCACTTTTGGCAAGACCGCCAACCTCCACGCTTGAAGCCGCGATCGTCGCAAAGACTGCCGAACTGATTGCCCGGCGCGAGCGTGAAATCGTCACCGAGGTGTTCAAAAAGACTCGCGCGCTGAGATTCACAAAGCTTCTGAACCACCTTCTTAAGCAGGCCACGGGCATACCGGTGGTCACAACGAACTACGACCGGTTGATAGAGATTGCTGCTGAAGAAGCTGGCCTTGGCGTTGACACGCTCTTCGTCGGTCAGTTTGCAGGCCACTTGAACGAACAGGAGAGCAGGCTCAGCTTCTGCCGCGAAGTAACGCTTCGGGGTAAAAGCGTTCAATACCGATATCGGCCCAGGGTAAATGTCTACAAGCCTCATGGCAGCCTGGATTGGTACCACCGCGAGGGAAAGCCCGTCAGTTATGCGGGCGATCTGCCGCTCCCCCGCTTGATCATAACGCCAGGACTGAACAAGTTTCGCAATGGCTATGAAAGCCCGTTTGACCGTCATCGCGAGCGGGCGAACGGCTCCATCGACAGGGCCAGCCGTTTCCTGGTGCTGGGCTACGGATTCAACGATGACCATCTTGAGACGCATCTCACGCCCCGGATTAGAGGCGGGATTCCGACACTCCTGCTGACCCATACGCTATCTGAAAATGCGCTGAAGCTGGCGCAGGGACATGACAACGTCATAGCTGTTCAAAGTGGTAACGCCTCCGGCAAATCTGGCTCTTCGATCTTCATCAACAAAAATGAACTCTTCATTCCGGACCTTGCGTTGTGGGATGTCGATGCATTCGTATCGGAGGTACTCGAACCATGACCGAAGCCGCCCTGCAATTTGCAGAAACCGACAAGATCGGGCGTGTCGCCTCCGTCGATACGAGCCGGGTCGCGATCGACGTGACCAACTCGGTCCTCCTCACCCGCTTGGGCATAGGTCAGATCATCGCGATCAGGGGAGCAACAGAGCGGGAATATCTAATAGCGACGACGGAAAGGGTCACCCGCAACGTGCGTGACGAACTTCCAGAATTGGAGGAGGCTGGCGGAGACGAAACAGCCCTGACCGCTGTTCCTACTGATCTCATCCACGCAGTGCTTATCGGCACATTCCGGACCGTCGAAGGCGCAAAAACGAACACCTTCAAGCGAGGAGCGGACAGTTTTCCGCAGATAGAGCGAGCGTGCTTCATCGTTGAAGGAGCCAACCTTCAGCGCTTCATGGGAATTCTGGGCTCCGGCTTTACTCCCGAGGAGCGCCTGAAACTCGGCACCTTTATCGCTGACCGTTCCGCGGACGCGATCGCCAGCGGCGACAAGTTCTTTCAGCGACATGCCGCGATACTGGGTAGCACCGGCTCAGGCAAGAGCTGGGCCGTCGCCCTGATCCTGGAACGGGCAGCAAAACTGAAATTTCCAAATATCATCGTCTTTGACATGCATGGCGAATACGCGCCACTGGCCAACAAGGACAAGGAAGGATTCGCCAGGCGCTTTAGAATCGCTGGCCCGGGCGACTTGGAAAAGCCTGGAGACGATGTCCTGTTCCTCCCGTATTGGCTTCTGAACCGCGACGAGATGCTCTCCATGATCCTTGACCGCAGCGATCAGAATGCGCCCAACCAGGCATCACGTTTCACCCTTCATGTGCGTACTCTTAAAGGACAGACGCTCGATAGTGAGAAGCGAGAAACCGTCAAGAAGACGTTCACCGTAGACTCCCCGATCCCGTACGACATCGCCGACCTGTTGCGACTTCTGAATGCTGACAACACGACGAAGGGAGTTGGAAAGACAGGACCGGTCAAGGGTGAATGGGAAGATAAACTCACGCGGTTCATTTCCCGATTGGAAGCGAAGCTCGACGACCGCCGCTATGGCTTCATGTTCGCTCCGCCACCGCAAGCCATGAATTACGACTGGCTGGCTGGCCAAGTACTGAACCTTCTTGCGTCAAGTGGTGGCTCAGGGATCAAGGTCATTGATTTCTCAGAAGTACCGGCTGACGTTCTTCCCGTAGTGGCCGGAACGCTGGCTCGCCTGCTGTATGACGTTCAGTTCTGGATGAATGCGGAAACACGCACCCCCGTCACGCTGCTGTGCGACGAGGCCCATCTCTACCTCCCGGTTCGGGACGACGCAGATGCTGTACAACGCCAGGCACTTGGCTCCTTTGAACGCATCGCGAAGGAAGGACGGAAATATGGCTTTTCTCTTCTCGTCGTTAGCCAGCGTCCCTCGGATGTCAGCAGAACCATTCTGAGCCAATGCAACAACTTCCTGGCTCTGCGACTCACAAATGAAACGGATCAAGGGGTCATCAAGCGACTGATGCCTGATTCCTTGGCAGGGCTTACAAGCATACTTCCACTTCTCGATACGGGCGAGGCCTTGCTTCTCGGGGACGCCGTTCTTCTTCCTACACGCATCAAGCTAGATATGCCCAAGGTTACGCCTGATAGCGCAACGCGTGACTTCTGGAAGGAATGGGGCGCCATTCAGCCGGACGACGCCGCGATTCGATCGGCTGTCGAGTGCTTACGAAGTCAATCTCGTAAGTGAATCTGTTCTCAGCCTCGATGCCTGACGGTGGCCACCAAAAGCTTCCAAAGGCCTCCATCCGCGCCAAGAACAAGATCGCGATATTTAGAGGGGAACGCGGCAGTTGAAGAAGTCATCGCAAGGTCCTGAAGGAGAAATCATCCGGTTTTATGAAATCGAACAGGCGAAGCTCCTCCTCGATTTCGAGAAGGTTTCCCTATTTACGAAGCACCCAACCTCATTGGGGCAATTCCGCGAAAGTCGCCTAAGGCAGTTTCTGAGAGATTTTACGCCGTCCCGGCTGACGGTTGGTACGGGCTTTGTGAGTACTTGGAATCACGGCTCCGGGAAGATCAGCGACGACCAGAGCAAGCAGATAGACTGCCTGGTATTTGACTCTCAAACATTCCCACCCCTGCTCCATACGGACGATTATTCGATCATTACCCCAGAAGCGTTTTATGCGGCGATCGAGGTAAAAAGTTCGCTGACCTTTCATCGCGAATATTCAGGAACGAAGACACGGTCACCGAAGTATCCCCTCGGGGGCGACGATCAGGAATCATATCGATGGTCCGGTACAATGATTGAAGCACTCGCCAACATTGCGTCGCTCACACGCACCATCAAAGAAAGGACTCAGGGAACGTTCCAAGGCGTCTTTGCCTACAGCATGGAATTTGACTGGAATCTTCTTTATCACGCCTTCGACAACAATGAGATTCAGACCCAGCTCGGCATTACGCACGTAGACGAGTTGCCTGTCGCCATTTGTGTACCGGGCTCATTGATCATCCATCTATCGCCCTACGACATGTTCGAGACTGGCCCGCACCATGACGATTCGAGTTCTTTCTTTAATGTGATCCAAGCAACTGCGACGCATCCCTCATATCCGCTCCAGTTCTTCTCAACCTTCTATACCAATCAGATCAATCATAAGCTGGAGAGTAAGAAACCCGACAAAGGCGGTCTATTTTCGGCTATCGGGGCCAAGGTAGCCATCTGGAGTCATCATTTCGATCTGAACTCCGAAGGCTACGAAGATCAATAAATGCCCTTCTCCCTGGAACGACCGCTGCAACCCAGCAGCACGCCGCTCAAACCCACTCAATCAGAGACAGGAGCTTTCCGTGAGGGTGAACGGCGACGGACGTGCTCAGTGAGCCATCGCGCCTGTTCGCATGACGGGATACTAGGAAATGAAATACAGTGCCAGGAGCAGGGCTGCGATTGCCTATGAGGCCGAGGCCGGAATGAAGCGAAAAGGGCCACCCGGCGTGTCCCAGATCAATCGAAGCGGTTCTTCCTTTTTGTACGCCACAACAACCCAGCAGCCATACCTGCGCACTTGATTTCTTTCTTATTAGAGCAGCCTACGATCTTATCGCCTCAGACCGATGCGGTTCGGGACCGAGGCATGAGCGGCGAAGACGAAAAGACCCCAATCGAGACGTTAGGGTCGGCAAGTAGTCAGAAAATGCCGCAAGCCACGAAGCGCCATCGCAAGAACCGTGGCATGCCGCCGCCCGCGACCTTCGATATCGATGCGCTACCGGGTAGCTCTAATTTGACCGCATTAGAGGCCGCCGCGGTTATCCGGCGCACGCCCGGAGCGCTGGAGCAGTGGCGGCGCGATCCGAACCACCCGCTGAAATGGCGCTACGTCGATGGCCGGCCCCTCTATCGTGTCGATGCGGTGCGCGACTATCTGGCCAAGTGCGATAGAACCACTAGGACGCCTCAGCCGCATAATGCTCACGGAGACGGCCGAGGAGCTCGGCCTTGATCGGGTCAAGCGGATTCGTCCGCTGCAGGCGCACGATTTTGCCGACCCTTTTCGCGCCGACCAATTCCGCGATGTAGTCGTGGGCCGCTTCGAACGCCATCTTGCGGATGATCCACTGTTCGTCGTGATTGTACACCTGATCAATTCCGCTTGGCTTTTGCCCAACACACAGCCGCTGGATTTCGTTGTCGTAGCCACAACGCGACATGATGGTGCGCAAGCTGCGCCTTAAGTCATGCATGGTGAACTTGGCGACGCTCGCTTCCTTGACCAGGCGGTTGACCATTTTGGTGAAGCCGGACATCTGGCCGCCGGTCTTTGGTGACGGGAAGACATAGTCGGAGGTTGCCCGCTGGAAATGTTTCGCGGCCGTGAGCACCTCGTCAACCAGGTGAGTGCGCGGCACATCGTGGTGCAGCCCCATCTTGGTCCACGCCGCATCAAAGGTGATGCGGTCATCCATGATGTGCTTTCGCCACTCGATCATGGTAGGCTCGCTGCGGCGCGGGCCACCGAGCAGGCACATGCGTGCCAGGAGACCGAAAGCCCCGAGCTTGCCGGATGCATCCCAGACCTTGATGATTTCCTCATCGGTCAGCGCGCGGCCCTTCGTTCGGCGTCCGACCCTTTGCGCGCGAGTTTCTTTGGGCGCGCGATAGCCGGCGAGCACGTTGTGCTCGACATAGCCCTCGCCGACGCACCATTCGAGTAAGGTATGCACGTGCTTGCGCAGGTCCTTGGCTGCACCGCGCTTGCCGGTCTTGGCAATCTTGTCGACCGCAGCCATGATCTGTCGTCGCGTCAGGTCCCCCACGCCGCTCTCGGCGTGATCCTTGAGCCCGCGCCTCAGCGCCGACATTGCTGGCTTCCAGTTGACGACTTGACGTTCGGTCAAGGACGTCTGGTAGGGACCATCTTCAACAATGAGGGTCGCGAGCGTGGTGCGCTGCTTCTCGGCTGCCTGTTGCCGCCTCGCCTCGCGCTTGGCGTCGTTCGGGTCCAAGCCCTTGACGACCTCGCCTGCGGCGATGGTGGCAGCCTTGCGCGCGGCCTTCTCATTATATTTGGGCCACGCGCCGAGGGTCTTGCGCTGGGTCCCCCTTACCCCCGGCTTGGTGAAGAGGTAGACCCAGGTCCGGCCGCCGGTGGCGCGCATGCGCAGGGCGAGGCCGGGCAGCTTGTCGTCGTGGAGATAATGCTGCGCCTTACCCGGCGGCAGCGTTGCGTTGCGGATCACCGCATCGGTGAGCGTCAGCTGGTTGGCCGGCCCCGTCATGATTCCTTCCCTCTCTCTGTGCCCCGGTGTGCCCCGCAAGAAGGGCGTCAGCCCTCGAACAGAACCGGGCCTCAGACCCTCCCCTTGCCGTGTGCCCGCGCAGGGAGGATCCACAAACCCGAACAGAACCGGCTCTCAGACCTCCCCCGTTTTTGTGCCCCAAGGGAAAATCCACGGCGGGCACAACGGGGGCATACAAAATGTAGCAAGGTCACCTATGGGCTCCTATGGCCGAACAAGGCCATAACCCAAATCAATCAAAGAGATTTTTACATTTCAACTATGGCCGGATTTGGTTGGCTCGGGTCTACCGATTGTGGTTCACACGGGAGAGGTCCAAGGTTCGATCCCTTGTGCGCCCACCATTTTTCTTCCTGAACCATCCAGTTTCGAGCGATCGCGGCCGCCTGACGGCCCACTCGCGGCTGTCCGCACCCGTCTCATAAAAAAAATGGAAAAACAACCCCATGCACAGTAGCGGACGCGAGCGGAAACAATGGGTTACGCATTTTCCGAATTTCGGTTGACACGTCGGGCAAAACACGGGCAGGATGGCATGATCCGGAGAGAGGCCTGCGTGCGGCTCTAATGAGCCATCAGGACAGGCAGATCCGCATGCTCCATGATATAGCTGGTCGCCCCGCCGAATATCATTTGCCGCAACCTGGTGCGGGTGAAGGCTCCCTTGATCAAGAGATCGCAACCTTGAGCCCTGGCGGCATCGAGGACCGCCTCTCCGGTCTCGCGATTCTCCAGTCCAACCCTAGTCACATGGGCTGCAATGTCATTGTACCGCAGTTGCTGGACGATCCGATCGGCAGATGGTCCTGGTACCCCCTGGCCGCCAATGACGGTTAGGACCGATACCCTTTCGGCCACACGGAGCAACGGCATGGCAAATGCGTTTGCCCGAGCTTGCTCGGTACTACCATTCCAGTGGATCATGATATTTGTCGCGATACTTCTTGGTGCATTCGATGGCGTCAGTAGGACGGGCCTGCCGCTCTCAAACAGCGCGGATTCAATCGCGCGACGGTGAGGGCTCGGAGCATCAATGTCAGACCGTGCCATCACGATCAGATCGAAAGCGCGCCCATAACTTCCGACAACGTCTTCGCCCTCCGGCGCGGTCTCCAGCCAGCCGAAGCATGGTCCACGCGATCCCGCATTGGCTCGAGGAATATCGTGCTTCAACATGAACGCTTCGAAAAAGTTGCGCATGTCGTTCAATTCGGCTTCGGTCTTAACTTGATACGAATCTAAAAGGACGCCGGTGGCCAATTCCGCGGCTACATATTGAGGCATGCCGAAGCGGAGTGGAAAGCCTTCGATATAGGCGCCGGAACGTTGCGCGAGGCCTACGACGACATCGAGCGTGGATGTCATCATCGAAATATTTCGAAGCGGGACCAAGAGCGTCTTCATTTTGAACCCCCGGTGTTTTCGGTGAACATTGACGCAGCATGCCTAATTTCACTTGGGACGGTACATAGGAGATTACACCTTGCGAGCCGTTCCGGTTTGTCATCGACCACGAGACTGATTGCGGTCATGCGGCCTGCTCGAGCCTTGTATCGATCTCCTGGCGCAGCGCCGCGAAGTCGATAGGTTTGGTCAACAAGTCGGCGGCGCCGTTCTCCAGCGCTTTGCGCTTGGTCTCGGCGTCACCGTAGGCTGTGATCATGATGACCGGAACATCGGGGCGGGCGGTGCGCACGATAGATAGCATCTCCAGCCCGCTCATTCCGGGCATGTTGATGTCAGACAGGATCAGGATCAGGGTGGCATCCTCAATCTCGGCTGCGCGCTGCAGGGCCGCCGCCGCCGACGGGGCAAACTCCATGAGAAAACGACCGGCGCGCAGATCGCGGCGGAACTGCTGGCGGAATAGCGCCTCGACGTCGGGCTCGTCGTCGACGACCATGATATAAACGCTCAACTTCTGCCTCCGGTCTGCAATGGTGCCGCCAGCGTGCGCGGCAGCGTAATGATGAACTCTGTATAATCGCCAGCCTCGGTCTCGACCTCGATGCTGCCGCCGTGTTGCTTCACAATGATGTCGTGGCAGATTGAAAGGCCAAGCCCGGTACCTTCGCCTGCGGGCTTGGTGGTGAAGAATGGATTGAATATTTTCTCTCTCACGTCGGCCGGGATGCCCGCGCCATTGTCGCGAATCCGGATTTCGACGGCGCCGCCGAGATTTGTGGTCGTCGCGCGCAGCCTTGGCTCGAAGCCGCCACCGGCGGCGTCCTTTTGCTTGCTAGCCGCGTAGAATCCATTTGAAATGAGATTGAGGAACACCCGCGTGATTTCCTGCGGATACAGGTCGAGCGCCCCCGCACTGGGATCGAGATTCCTTTCAAGCTTGATGTTGAAACCTGCCTTTTCAGCGCGCGCGCCGTGATAGGCAAGGTTGAGACTTTCCTCAACGATGGCGTTGATATCGGCCGAACGGCGCTCGCCAGAACCCTCGCGCGAGTGCAGAAGCATGTTCTTGACGATGGAATCAGCGCGCTTTCCGTGCTGCACGATCTTTTCCAGGTTGCCTTGTAGCATGCGTATCAGCGCGTCGATGTCCTGCCTTGCTGCCTCGCCGAGGGCGGCTGAGCGCAGCCCGTCGCCGAGCTCGTCAATCAGTTCGGAGGAAAGCGCAGCAAAATTATTGACGAAATTGAGCGGGTTCTTGATTTCGTGTGCGATGCCGGCAGTGAGTTGCCCGAGCGAAGCAAGCTTCTCGGTCTGGATCAACCGATCCTGCGCGTTTCGCAATTCCTCGAGCGATTGCGACAATTCCATAGTTCGCTCGCGCAGTTCATTCAGCAGGCGTGCATTCTCGATCGCGATCACACCCTGATGCGCGAAATTGGACACGAGCTCGATCTGTTTGTCCGTGAAGGGCTTAACTTCCTGGCGGAAGATCGTGATGGTGCCGATCAGCTCGTCTTCCCTAAGCATGGGTACGATGACGAGGGTCCTTGCGCCAGCAAGGTCGGCAAGCGCGCGAACGTTCGGGTTGCCTTCGACGTAGGGCGGCTGAGTCCTGATGTCGTCGATATGAACCATCTGATGAGTTTTCTCGACGGTGCCGAGCCCGCTTGCGGGATGTGGGCGAATGCTCTGGTGCAGCCGGGTCTCAACATAAGCTGGCGGCGCGTTGTGCAATGCGACCGTACGAAAGCCGCCTTCCTCGTAGAGATTCATAGTGCCGAAGCCGGCGCCGCAGATCCGTGTCGCATTCTCCAGGATCTTGTGGAAGACCGGAGTCAATGCGCCTGATGAAGCGCTTATGATTTCCAGCACCTCCGACGTTGCGGTCTGCCGCTCCAGCGATTCGTTCAATTGCTCGAACAGACGCGCGTTGCCAATGGCGATAACAGCCTGATCTGCAAAAGTTTGAAGCAGAGCGATCTGCTTCTCGCCGAATGGACGAACCTCCGTGCGACGAAGCACGATCGCACCCATGCTCTCGCCTTCGCGCAACAGCGGCACGCTTAGAACAGTCCGAACGTTGGAGCGAAGCGCATATTCCCGTCCTGTCGGGAATTCGTCCCCTTCGGGCCCAAGCAGGTCGTGCACGTGAACGGTGCGGCGGTCGCTAATGGCCCGGCCGCTGGGCGATTGCACACTGATCGATCGTCGGCTCCACACCACGGGAACTTGTCCATGATGCGCCTGGACAACGATGTCGTCGCCGTCCCTCAGAACGACTAGCGCATCATATGCCTCGCAAAGCCCGCATGCGCTTTCCACAATCGCTTCGAGCGCCGGACCGACTTCAGTCGGCGAGGAAGCGATAACCCTCAGGATATTGGCGCTGCCGGTCTGGTACGTCAGCGCCTCGGACAGATCTCGCGTCCTGCTCTGCAATTGTTCGAAGAGCCGTACGTTCTCGATGGCGATCACGGCTTGGTCGGCAAACGTGGCAACCAGCTCGATCTGCTTTTCCGTGAAAGGCTGCACGCGCTTGCGAGCGATCACGATCGCGCCGATCGGCTCATTCTCGCGCATGAGGGGAACACCGAGCGCCGTGCGCTGACCAGCCATGGTAGTCGACTCGCGCAGGCCGTATTCGGGATCGGCAGCGACGTCGATGACCTGCACCGGACGGCGCTCGAGTACGGCCCGACCTGTGACCGTGCTCCGTCCGGGGATAATGGGGTGAGCTTGCAGAAACTCGCTGTATTCCTCGGAAAACCCGACCGCTGCTCCGGCGTGATATTCATCACCTTCGCGGCGCATGATGAACGCCATCTCCGCTTCGCACAGCCGTGCCGCCGAATCGACCAGCGTGTTGAGCACGGTTTGCAGGTCGAAGGTCGAGCGGCTGATCACCTTCAGCACATCGGCAGTCGCGGTTTGCTGCTGAAGCGATTCGGCGAGATCGCGCGTCTTCGCCTGGACCTCATCGAATAGCCGGACATTCTCAATCGCGATCACGGCCTGATCGGCGAAGGTCTGCAGAAGCTGCACATGATGTGGAGCGAAGGTGCCAGGGTCGACTCGCGTGACACTGATCATGCCGATCACCACGCCGCCGGTCGTGAGCGGAACGAACAGCATGCTGCGAAAGCCGCGGGCGCGCGCGATAAATTTGATTTCGGTCGTCAGCGCTTCAGTGTCGGGGGTCGGTACCACCTTACCCGCCTGGGTTCTTGCGAAGCTCTCAAAATCGGCAATCGGCCTCGGAAACATGTTCTGCAAAGCCGCATCGGCGGCAGGATTCGTCGGCGTGAATGCCGCCAGGTGGGCCATGCCATCGATGAAACGGAATACGGTCGTCGAAAAGCCGCCGAGCAAGGCATTGGCCCGCCTTGCGATTGCATCGAATACCGGCTTCACCTCCGACGGCGAACTGGCAATGATCTTGAGAATGTCCGCGGTGGCGCTCTCGCGATCTTGTGCGGCGCGCAGTTCGGCCAGCAGCCGCGCGTTCTCTTGCTGCAAATCCGCCACCACGTCCTGAGGAAGCGCGGCCATCATGAAAATCCACGTCGCCAGCCGGTTCGGGGCCGACGTCAAAATCTGATCAAGAAACCGTTGGGAATTATTCCACTGTCAGGTGCTTCGGACCAGACTTATCGCTAGTTAATTTTCAATCGACTACGCGTCAATTCGCCCCCGCGATCGACCGAACCGGCGAGTTCCACCAACTGCCGCTGCCGTCGACTTCCCTCGTGCGGCACGGTGGCAGGCCTTGACGAGCCGCTGGACCCAAGTGCTGCGCTAAGTGCGGCGCCCGCAAGATCCCAGCAACCAGCGTGCAACGATGACCGCACCGTCACCGGTGCAACCACCGAGCTGGAGGGAAGCTCTGGCGCAAAGCGGCATCCTTCGGACATAAAGTCCCGTGGTCATGCCCTTTTACTTACCCCGATATCGGAGCGCTTCCACGAGCAGCGAGAAGGCCGGCGAAGGCTGGCGCCGACTGGGATAGTAGAGATGGTATCCCGAGAACGGCGGGCACCAATCCGAGAGCACGCGGACCAGGCGGCCCTGGGACAGGTACGGCTGCACATGTCCCTCGGTGAGGTAGGCAAGGCCCAAGCCTTTCAACGCTCCGTCCAGCAGAAGGCCCGCGCTGTTGAACACGAGCTGGCCCTCCACCCGCACATTGAGCTCTCGCCCGTTCTTTTCGAATTCCCAGGCGTAGAGGCTGCCGCCGTGCGTCGGCAGGCGGAGGTTGAGGCAATTGTGGTGAGTCAGATCCTGCGGCGTCTTCGGTCGCTTGCGTTCGGCGAAGTATGAGGGCGACCCGACGACCGCCATCCGCAGGTCGGGGCTGACGCGCACGGCGATCATGTCCTTGGCGACGAGCTCGCCGGGACGGATGCCCGCATCAACCTGCTGCGCCACGATGTTGGTGAGCCCGTAGTCGATGATCACCTCGACATGGATGTCCGGGTACTTGGGCAGGATCTTCCGGAGCGCCGGCAGCAGGATCTCGGCGGCGGCAAACTCCGTCGCCGTCAGCCGGATGGTTCCGGCAGGCTTCTCGCGCAATTCGCTGAGCGCAGCAAGATCGGCATCCATCTCGGTGAACTTCGGGCCGACGCTGAGGAACAGCCGTTCTCCGGCCTGGGTCGGCGTGACGCTCCGCGTCGTCCGGTTCAACAATCGCACGCCGAGCCGCTCCTCCAGATTCCGGATGATCTGACTGAGCGCGGATTGCGTCATGCCGAGCTTTGCCGCAGCGCGCGTGAAGCTGCGCTCCCTCGCGACTGCGAGGAAGGCGAGGAGATCGCTGGCATCCTCTCTGTTCATTCATAAGCCCAGCTAATGACCGCATTCGAAATCTATCACCTAATCGGACGAGCGCGGAAGTCTTAGGTTCGGACTAGCGATCGGACGCTCCAGAACGAAGGCAGGGACCTATGACAGAAGCAATCGAGCTCCCGAACGGCGTCAGCGCGTCGCAAGCCGCCGATCGCCTGCGCCGACGCAGCACGAGCTCTGAGCTCGCATGTCGGTAACAACCATTCGAGAGGCCGCTGCGCCGCGCGGCGTCGCCAACCTGATGCCGATCATGGCGGTGGTGTTCGTTGCCTTCCTGGTCATCGGCGTCGCGATGCCAATTCTTCCCCTTCACGTCCACGATGGGCTGGGCCTGGGTACCTTCGTGGTCGGCCTGGTCGCCGGCAGCCAGTTCGCCGCTTCGCTGATCTCGCGGCCGTGGGCTGGCCACTTCTCGGATCGAAGCGGAGCGAAGCGCGGCGTGATCGTCGGCCTGCTCGCTGCCGCGGCCTCCGGACTGCTTTATCTGCTCTCTCTCGGCTTCGCCAACACCCCGCTGGCGTCAGTCTCTATACTGCTGCTCGGCCGTGGACTGCTCGGCGCGGCCGAGAGTTTCATCATCACCGCTGCGGTGAGCTGGGGACTTGTGCTCGCCGACGCCGGCGCCACCGGCAAGGTCATCGCTTGGGTCGGCTCGGCAATGTTCGCGGCTTTCGCGATCGGCGCGCCCGCGGGATCTGTGCTCTACGCTGCCTACGGTTTCGCTGCGATCGCGACCGCCACCGTCGTCGCGCCATTACTGACGCTCCTGCTCGTCGTCCGGCTCCCCGCGGTCCCTCCCCTCCAGCAGCAGACCCGCACCTCCTTCGCCGAGATGTTCGGTGCCGTCTGGCTCCCGGGCTTGGGCTCGGCACTCGGCAGCGTCGGCTTCGGCGCTGTCACCACATTAGCCGCGTTGTTGTTTGCGAACCGCGGATGGGCCAACGGATGGCTGGCCTATTCCGCTTACGCCATCGCCTTCATCCTGGCCCGGGTGTTCTTCAGTCATGTAGCCGACGTGCTCGGCGGGGCAAAGGTCGCGCTGGTCTGTGCGGGAATCGAAGCTGCCGGCCAGGCGCTGATCTGGCTTGCGGTCCGGCCCGAGATGGCGCTCGCCGGCGCCGCGCTCACCGGCTTCGGCTTCTCGCTGGTCTATCCGGGCTTCGGCGTCGAAGCCGTGCGCAGCGTGCCCATGCAGAGCCGCGGCCTCGCCATGGGCGCCTACACCGCGTTCCTGGATCTCGCGCAAGGGCTCGCGAGCCCGGCACTCGGATTGATCGCGACCGGCGCACGACTGAACAGCGTCTTTCTCGTCAGCGCCGTGACCGTGCTCTCTGCCGCGCTGGTGGCGCTGTGGCTGATGGCACACCCGACAAGCTTGGGAGGAACCCCGTCATGAGGATGCTCGCGACCTTGCTTTCATTGTGTCTGTTCGCCGGCGCTGCCGCCGGACAGACGCCCATTGCAGGAGTAAATCCAATGCCAAAGCCGGAAGACGTCCGCGCCGTCGCTCCCGCCCTCGAAGGCTATGCGCAAAAATTCGTTCTCGGCGATCTCTGGAAGCGACCGGGGCTGTCGCGGCGGGATCGCAGCATCGTCACCGTCGCCGCGCTGATCGCGCGCGATCAAACCGTCGAGCTGCCCTCCTATTTGGCACTCGCGCTCGACACTGGCGTGAAGCCGTCGGAGATATCGGAGATCATCACGCATCTGGCCTTCTACACGGGCTGGGCGAACGCGATGGATGCGATCCCCGCGGCGAGGCAGGTGCTCAGGAGCCGCAACATCGGGGCCGATCAGCTGCCAGCGGCCTCGGGGCCGCAGCTGCCGCTCGATGAGGCCGCAGAGAAGCAGCGGGCGACGCGGGTTGCAGAGCAGTTCGGACAAATCACGCCAAGCCTGGTCCAATACACGACGGACGTGCTGTTCCGGGATCTCTGGCTCAGGCCGGCGCTGGCGCCGCGCGACCGCAGCCTGGTCACCGTGAGCGCTCTCATCGCAACCGGCCAGGTCGCGCAGATCACCTATCACCTGAACCGCGCGATGGACAATGGGTTGACGCAGGAGGAAGCCGGCGAAGTGCTCGGCCATCTCGCCTTCTACGCCGGCTGGCCCAACGCATTCTCCGCAGCGCCAGTGATCAAGGACGTCATCGAAAAGCGTCCGCGCTGACCGGAGAGATGCCGTGATCACACGACGGGACGTACTCATCGCCGGCAGCGCCGCCGCCACTCTCGGAATTCAGCGGGTGCAGGCGCGCGCGTCCGAAGCACAGAAGGAGGCTCAAATGGAAATCGACATCAAGAGAAACGGGTCTCGGCCCTCGCAGAAGGGCTCCCAAGACTGGTTCAGTGGGAGCGTCCGCATCGATCCGCTGTTTCAGGCGCAGGATCCGGCTCGCACTGGGGCCGGCCAAGTCACGTTCGAGCCCAGTGCCCGCACCGCCTGGCACACGCATCCACTCGGGCAGACGCTGATCATCACGGCCGGGCTCGGCTGGGTTCAGCGCGAGGGCGGCCCGATCGAGGAAGTCCGCCCCGGCGACGTCGTCTGGTTCCCGCCCGGACTGAAGCACTGGCATGGCGCTTCTCCGACGACGGCGATGACCCACATCGCAATCCAGGAGTCCTCCGGCGGCAAGAACGTGGATTGGCTGGAGAAGGTGAGCGACGAGCAATATCGGAAGTGATGCGCAGGCGCTGTAGAGTGCATCCAGAAATCCGGAGGACAGCGCATGGCGATCGTATTCATCACGGGCAGCACGGACGGTCTCGGCCGGGCGGCGGCACAATCCCTGCTTGATCAAGGTCACCGCGTGGTGCTGCATGCGCGATCGGTCGATCGTGCCGCGGCGCTTGGCGAGCTCACGCCGCGTGGCGCCGGAATGGTGGTCGGTGATCTCAGAAGTGCCGCTGAGACGAGGAACATCGCGGACCAGGTCAATGCGATCGGCCGCATGGATGCGATCATCCACAATGCCGGTGTCTACACCCAGCGGAGCCGCGGCTCGACTCCGGAAGGCCATGCCAGCACGCTGGCGATCAACATTCTTGCGCCGTACATGCTGACGGCACTGATCGAGCGGCCCAGCCGCTTGATCTATCTCAGCAGCGGGCTGCACCGCGGTGGAGAGGGCTCGCTGTATGACCTCGACTGGAACAGCCGTGCCTGGGATTCGGCAAAGGCCTACGCCGAGAGCAAGCTGCACGTGGTCGCCCTGGCGTTCGCGCTGGCCCGGCGCTGGCCGAACGTCCTCAGCAACGCCGTCGATCCCGGATGGGTGCGCACGAAGATGGGTGGCGCGAGCGCCCCGGTCGATCTCGACACCGGACAACGGACTCAGACCTGGCTGGCGGTGAGCGAGGATTCCGCGGCCCTGGTCAGCGGGCGCTACTGGCATCACCTGCGGCAGGAGGAGCCAGCCGATGAGGCGACGGACCCGGGATTCCAGGAGGATCTCATCGCAAAACTGGGCAAGCTGACGGGCGTTGAACTCCCGCGGGTCTAGGCGGGAGCCGATAGACGATGCGCTCGCTACGCGATCGATAGAATCTCGATCTCCTGGTTGCCCGAACCGACGACGTCGCCCACCGCTTTCCCCATCAACGATCGCGCGACCGGCGAGACGAAGGAGATCGAGCCGGCCTTCGGATCGGCTTCGTCCTCGCCGACAATGCGATAGGTCTGCACGCGGCCATCGGCGCGGCTGAAGGTCACCGTGCTGCCGAAGGCGACTGTATCGGTCGAGGCCGGATCTGGAGCGACCTGCGCCGTGCGCAGCCGTTCCGTCAGATAGCGGGCATCGCGCAGGGGCACCGCCGATTGTCGGCGCTTCTCGTTGACATCCTCGATCGCTTGCGCGGCTTCATAGGCCGCGCGCGCCTCGGCAAGCTGCGTCTGCAACGCCTGCAAGCCTTTTTCCGTCACGAGGTTGGGATGCGGCGAGATCGGGCGATCCGGCAACAGCGTCTCGGACGCGGTTTCGGCGCTCTCTTCCTTGGTGAAGGCGACGCTCAATTTCAAAATCCTGTCGAACTGTCACGGCTGTCGGCAGCGCGTTCCGCCGCCGGTGATTGACTCGGACTATATCTCAAGTTCGACGAAGCGGCGCAGCTTGAAGACGAGGTCCGGCAGGGCCTGCCGGAACCGGGTCGCGTTCCGGAACGTGGTCGAGAACGGCGCGAAGGTGATCATGGCGTTCCAGTGCCGGTAGCCATAGACCGTGACCGAGACGCCGGTCGCCGGAAAATTCTCCAGCTTGCGCAATTCACCAAGCACGAGATCGGCAATCGCTTCCGCAGGCAGCAATTTCTTGCCGTCTCGTGTGGTGGCGATTTTCGGAGGTGGCGTGACCGGCTTGGTCTCGGCTGGTACGGCTTCGGGGGCCGGCTCAGACTCCGCCGGCTCCGCATCGGTGCTGGACGGCTCGACCGCCTCGAACCCATTCGTCGGCGCTGTCGGAGGAGCCTCGGTGAGCGGCGGCGGCGTCACGACGTCCGCGCGCTTGTTGCCTCCAAGGATGCTGGTGATCATGGCCACAAGGCCAGCATCCTTCCCGTCGTCACTCATTCCTTCCCCCGGACTTAAGCCTAATCTAGCACGGCGCGCCACAATGTATGTGGTTGGATCCCATGGCCAAGGCCATCCTGCAATGGGCAACGGCGACGCAGCCGCTGATCCGGTCGCGCCGCCATGCGATCCGCTACCGCTTATCGAACGGAATGTATTGCTGGTACTGCTTGGGCACCGAACTGCGGTAGCGCGCGGGAACGGTGCCGGTGTCGATCGAATGATCGATCTCCTGCTGCCGCGTCATCTTCTTCTTCGCCGGCTTCTTCGATGCGCTCTTCTTGGAATCGGTCGGCTGGCTGGAGGTGTCGGTGGTCGCAGCCGGTGCCGTCGTCGCGGCCGGCGCAGCGGTTGTCGCGGCCGGTGCAGCGGTTCCACCGGCGGCCGGCGCGCTCTGCGCCAGCGCGAGCGGCGCTTGCATCGTGAGCACCAGCGCTGCCGTCGCTGCCAGCAAATATGACTTCTGCATCAGAACCTCCAAAATGCCTGATCCGAATGAGGCAAGCCTAGTCCCACGGGATCGAGGCGTGCAAGGTCGTTGAGAATAGGTCGGGAACCCACGCGCGAACTGTGGTGGAGATCACAGGCGCGGGCTGCGTCACGATGTATCTCACCTCGAACGCATCCCGCGTCGCGGACACCAACACAGCATGACCGTCCGTCAGACAGGCCACGGGAACGCCAAGGCAAGGCCGTTCCACCACCTCGAAGGAGATTTGAAATGCGTCGCACCATCCTCACGCTTGCATCGTTCGCAACCCTGATCGCAGCGTCATTGTCGGCGGCGCCGGCCCAGGCCGCAAACGACAGATACTGCCTGCAAGGCCGCCAGTGGGGCTATCCCGGCAATTGCCAGTTCGCGAGCTATCAGCAATGTGCCGCCACCGCCTCCGGCACGTCGGCCTATTGCGGCATCAACCCGCGCTACGCGTATTCGCAGCCGTACCATTACTGATGAGCTGGCGGCGTGCGTCACCGCGCACGTCGCGCTGCTCTATGCGCGAATTCCGAGGCCGGTCTCCTGAAGCCGCGTCGCGAACCAGCGCGACAGCGCCTCGTCGACGAGGCCGCTGACATAGACCTCCGACATCGTCACGTGCTGCCTGTCCAGCACCAGCAGCAAACCGATCCAATAGGGAAACCAGACATGCACGTCGGTCAGCGCCCTAAGCTTGTGCTGGTCGTGCTCGAGCGGCGTGTGATTGCTGGCCTTGCGGATCTCGACAGTGAGCAGATTGTTCGGGATCTCGCGCTGGTGCACAGCGACATCAGGATAGATCGACTTGCCGAGATGGTCGTCGGTCGAGATGATGGTGCCGTGCGGCAGATGCAGCGTGCGCTCGCCGAGCCGATCGTAATTGCAGTCCACCGACCAGCCGGAGAACTGCTTCTCCAGGTGCACGGCGAAGCGATGCGTGATCGCGCGCTCGCCGACGTCCTTCTCGAACAGGAATGCTTCCTGCGCGTAGAAGTCCCGGAGCGCCGCGATCACCTTGTTCAGCTCGGTCTGCATCGTGCCTCCGGGCTCACGGCGCTCCGTCTGTTGATGCCTTACATCTGAACTTCGATCAGCCGCGGGCCGGGCTCGGCGACAGCTTCCGCCAGCGCCTTGTTGAACTCGTCGGCATTGGTGACGGCGCGGCCGGGCACGCCCATGCCCTTCGCCAGCGCGACGAAATCCAGCGTCGGGCGATCAAGCCGCAGCATGTCGTTGGCGCGCTGGCCGGGCTCGCCGGCGCCGACATTGTCGAACTCGCCGCGCAGGATCTGGTAGATGCGGTTGGCGAACACGATGGTGACGATGTTGAGGTTCTCGCGCGCCTGCGTCCACAGCGACTGGATCGTGTACATCGCGCTGCCGTCGCCGACCATGGTGATCACCTTGCGATCCGGACAGGCGATCGCCGCGCCGATCGACAGCGGCGTCGAGAAGCCGATCGAGCCGCCCATGTTCTGGAGCCAGTCGTGCGGGGCCGCCGCCGCCGTCGGTGGGAAGAAGCCGCGGCCGGTGGTGAGGGATTCGTCGACCATGATCGCATTCTCGGGGATCGCACAGGCGATCGCCTGCGCGATCGAGGCGAAGGCGAGTGCGCCGGTCGGCTTGACCAGTTCCTGCAACGCCTGCGGCTTGACGTCCCTAGCGCTGGCCTTCACGGCGCCGGCAAGCGCTTCCAGCGCCGCGACCGAGTTCTCGCCCCAGGAGGTCATGCGATGGACCTCGCAGCCCTGGGGCTTGAGCATGCTCGGCTTGTTCGGATAGGCGAAGAACGCCACGGGATCGTCGGACTCGACCAGCACGATGTGACGGAATTTTGCCAGCATCGGCAGCGCGTTCTCGATGACGTAATGGATGCGGTCGATCGAGAAACGGCCGCGGCCCCGCGCCATCTTCGGGCGGAAGGTCGGGCCCATCACCGTGCAGCCGGTCTTGCCGGCGATGCGCTCGGCCAGCGCCAGGCCGTGCTCGCTCAGCGCGCTGCCGGTCATCAGCAGCAGCGTGCCCTCGCCGTCGCGATGCAGGATTTTTGCGGCCTGCTCGACCGCCTGCGGCGAATAGCTCGCCCGCTGCTGCTCAGCCGGAACCTCGGCGACGCCGTCGGCCTCATTCCAGGCGGTGTCGGCGGGCAGGATCAGGGTCGCGATCTGCGGCGGTGCGCTTTTGGCGGCGGCAATCGCCGCGGCGCCGTCGGCAGCGACCGATTTGGAATCCGGCGAGGTGCGGACCCAGGACGACATCGGCCGGGCCAGGCCCTCGATGTCGGAGGTCAGCGGCGCGTTGTAGCCGATGTGGTAGACCGCGTGCTGGCCGACGATGTTGACGATGCCGGAATTCGCCTTCTTGGCGTTGTGCAGATTGGCGAGGCCGTTGGCGAGACCGGGGCCGAGATGCAGCAGCGTCGAGGCCGGCGTGCCCTTCATGCGGAAATAGCCGTCGGCGGCGCCCGTCACCACGCCTTCGAACAGGCCGAGCACGCAACGCATGCCCGGCACGCGGTCGAGCGCTGCGACAAAATGCATCTCGGAGGTGCCGGGGTTGGTGAAGCAGACGTCCACCCCGCCCTTGACCATTGTCCGCACCAGGCTTTCCGCACCGTTCATTCCAAGGCTCCCACGACCGGCATTGTCCAGATATCGGTTCGATCAATCATTGTTCGCGCGTTCCGTCAAAGCAATAGCCGCCATCGCTGCCCTGCCCCGCGTGACGATGCGCCGGCTTGGCTAATTCTTTTCGGCAAATTGGCGTGGTTGCCGATTTGGTAACGCCAATCGTTAAGCATGGTGTTCCTCACGGGGCCGTGGCTTGCGGAAAGCCCGCAAATATGGCCTGTGGCTGTCATTGAATCGATTTTTTTGCTGGGGGAGACAATGATCCGGTTTTTTGCCGCGCCGATCGCCGCCATCGCACTGCTGTCGGCCATGGCGGGCGGCGTGCTCGCCGAAGAGTTCGACACGCGCGACATCATGGGTGGCGGCCCGAACTTCTTCCGTTCCGGCGCAAATCCCGTCCCCCGCACCACCGTCATCTATAACGGCAATTACGCGCCCGGCACGATCGTGGTGAACACCGGCGAGCGGCGGCTGTACCTGGTGCTCCAGAACGGCCAGGCGCTGCGCTACGGAATCGGCGTCGGCCGCGATGGCTTCCGCTGGGGCGGGGTGCACAAGATCACCGCCAAGAAGGAATGGCCGGCCTGGACGCCGCCGTCGCAGATGCTGGCCCGCCGGCCCGACCTGCCGCGTCACATGAAGGGCGGCCTCGACAATCCGCTCGGCGCCCGCGCGATGTATCTGGGCTCGACCCTCTATCGCATCCACGGCTCCAACGAGCCGGAGACGATCGGCCAGGCGGTGTCCTCGGGCTGCTTCCGCATGACCAATGAGGACGTCACCGACCTCTACAGCCGCGTCGCGGTCGGCACCACCGTAGTGGTGCTGAACAATTAGAGCCAGACCGGTGCTGCGCTCCCTCTCCCGCCCGCGGGAGAGGGTTGGGGAGAGGGTGTCTCCGCAGTGAGACACCCAATGAGGAGAGAGAGCCCTCACCCGGCGCGCGGGACGATGCTTCGCATCGCCCGGGCGCGCCGACCTCTCCCGCAAGCGGGAGAGGTCGAGCCCGCGGCCCGAGCTCGGCATTGCGAAGTTCGTACTCTTTGGCTGCAGACGAGCGGCGGGAACCCGCGACGCGCGTGAATTTGCGGGCTTGTGCGCGCGACGCGAATGCGGCAGCGTCGCACGACAATGAGCGCATTGAACCTGACCGCGCCCGCCTTCCGCATCGCCCTCTTGGCGCTCGCCACGCTCACATTGGTGCCTGACACCGCTACCACGGCCCGAGCGGGTGAACTGCCTGCCATCGTCTCGCGCCAGCGCTCCGAGAAGAAGAGCTTCACCGACGGCGAGATCGTCGAGGGCTTTCTCAAGACGGCGTTCGGCGCCGAGTACCACCTCGCCGGCCGCGTCGACCGCATCCGCAAGTTCGATGGGCCGGTGCGCGTCTACGCCGAGAGCGACCGCGCCGATCGCAAGACGCAGCTTGCGAAGGTCGTGAACGACATCGCCACGCGCGTGCAGCATCTCGACATCGCCATGACCACGACCAGCGAGGCGGCGAATGTGCGGGTCAAGCTCGTGCGCGACCGCGATCTCTACCGCACCCTCACCAGCTTTTACGGCGCCGAGAAGGCGCGCGAGATCCGCACCTCGCTCGATCCGCAATGCCTGTCCGGCTTCCGCAAGAACGACAATTTCGAGATCGAGCATTCCGACGTCATCCTCACCGTCGACAACGGCGATTTCGTCTTCCTCGACTGCGCCTATGAGGAGCTATTGCAATCGCTCGGGCCGATCAACGACACCACCAGCGTGCCCTGGACCATGTTCAACGACAACGTCTCGATGGGCTATTTCGACGTCTACGACCAGTACATCCTCAATCTGCTCTACGATCCCCGCATCAAGGCGGGCATGACGGTGGCGGAGGTCAAGGCGGTGCTGCCCGCCGTGCTCAAAGATGTGCGCGCCTGGGTGAAGCGGGTGAATGATCTGAAGGAGTAGGTGATCCGTCATCCTGTGATGACGGTCATATGATTGCGCTCGTTGCTTCCGCCTTCGTCATTGCGAGCGCAGCGAAGCAATCCAGAATCGTTCCGCGGTGATAGTCTGGATTGCTTCGCTGCGCTCGCAATGACGGGGCAACAAGCGGGCCCTACTGCACGAGATCGGCAACGGTGGTTGCGGCCTTGAGGCCGGTGCCGGTGAGGACGGCGACCGTGGTTTCGTTTGCCTTGACCGCACCAGCGGCTGCGAGTTTGTCCAGCGCGGCGGCTGCACTGGCGCTGGTCGGCTCGGCGAACAGGCCTTGCCGCGCGAGACGCCGCAGGGCGGCGACGATCTCATCCTCGCTGAGCGCGACGGTGCCGCCGCCGCTCTCGCGCAAGGCGCCGATGATTTCGCGCAGCCGCAACGGATTCTTGATGGCGGTGCCTTCGGCGATGGTTTTGTGCACCTCGCGCGCGACAGGCGTATCGACACCGGCCTGGAAGCTTGCATCGATCGGCGAGCAATTGAGCGGCTGCGCCGCGAACAGGCGCGGCAGTCTTGCGATCTGGCCGGCCCCCAGCAGCTCGCGGAAGCCGAAGGCGCAACCGAGCAGGCTGCTGCCGGCGCCGACCGGGACGATGACGTTGTCGGGCGCGCGGAAGCCGAGGTCTTCCCAGATCTCATAGGCGAGTGACTTGGTGCCTTCGAGGAAGAACGGCTGCCAATTGTGGCTGGCGTAAAAAGTCTGATGCGACTGGCGAATGGCCTCGGCTTCCGACTCCTCGCGCGGACCCTCGACGAGTTGCACCGCGGCGCCATAGGCGCGGACCTGCGCGATCTTGGCCGGCGAGGTCGAGGCTGGCGCGAGGATCTTCACCCGCATGCCGCCGGCGGCACCGAGCCCGGCCATGGACGAGCCACCATTGCCGGAGGAGTCCTCCAGCACCGCATTGACGCCGATCTGGCGCAGGAAGGACAGCATCACGGAAGAGCCCCGGTCCTTGAAGCTGCCAGTCGGGTTGAACCATTCCAGCTTGAACAACGGCCGCAGCTCGCCCCACTCCTGCTGGACCAATGGCGTGCAGCCCTCGCCGAGCGTGATCGGCTTTGCGATCTCGACCGGCAGCGCCGCCCGGTAGCGCCAGAGCGATCGTGTGCGGCCATCGATGTCCTCGCGCGAGATACCGGCGCCCGGCGTCACCAGCAGCGGCGTGCGCTCGTCCGAGCACCAGCGCGGCTGATCCAACGGATAAAGCTGTCCGTTGCGGGGGTCGATATAGCTGGCAGCGGGCATGGCAGTCTCCTGGACAAGGCGATTCGTACGATCGGGTTGATGTCACGTTTTGTCGAGAACCTGACGCCTGTCGCACGAAACGACGCAGCCCCCTTGAAAACATGAAAAATGAAAATATTTCAATCTCTTAAACTGGCCGCCGAGGCAGAGCGGCGAGGTCGGCCAACGCGCGCTCGGTGTTAAAGGGAGATCCTGCCGGCGCGGTCACCGACGGGAATTTGGCAACAAAGGGCCCTGCCCGCCCGGCACGATTAACTTGTCTGTCGTCGCCGGCCGCTACAATATGTTGGATTGAGCTCGCGTCGCCGGTGTCCTCGACTGGCAACGCGACCGAGCCAGGCCCGTCCGAACGGCGGGCCGTTGGCTTTTTGGGAGCCTGGACATGAGCCGCGCGAACCGTACCGACCACATCCGCCTGACCTCCCATCCGGAGCCAGGCCGGAAGGCCGCCTTTCCGATCCATTGGGGCGCCGCCGACGCGCGCGCACGAGGGCCGATCATCGGCACAGTGTCGCGCGCTGGGGATCGCAACGTGATCGGCAGCCATGGCGGATCCTACGCGATGTACCGGGCGCTCGCGGTGTCCGCTGGCGCGCTCGACCCGATCAGGCGTCCTGACTTCACCAACACGTTTCCGGCCGCGACCATCGGCCCGTTCCCGCAATGGAGTGATCCCACGAAAATCGTCGCGCTCGATCCCTGGGGGCATCTCGTCGCCGAGAATTTTCGCCAGGAGATCGCCGAAGGCGCCGACATCAGGCCGAGCATCGCGGTGACGCGAGCGCGGCTGGACCTGCCGGAAATCCGCGAGGCGCTGGCCGCAAAGCGGCTGCGCGCCGACGGCGAGGTCGTGCACGCCAATGGCAGCGTGTCGGTCGTCAAGATCGCGATCGATCCGGTCTGGCACCTGCCCGGCCTTGCGCAGCGCTTCGGCACCAGCGAGACCGAGCTGCGCCGCACGCTGTTCGAGCAGACCGCCGGCATGTTCCCCGAGCTGGTGACGCGACCGGACATGAAGGTGTTCCTGCCGCCGATCGGCGGCACCACAGTCTATATGTTCGGCGACGTCAGCAAGCTGCCGGACCATCGCACCAAGATCACCTGCCGCGTCCATGACGAGTGCAACGGCTCCGACGTGTTCGGCTCCGACATCTGCACCTGCCGGCCCTATCTGATCCACGGCATCGAGGAATCCGCGCGCGGCGCGCAGGAGGGCGGGCTCGGGCTGGTCGTCTACAACCGCAAGGAAGGCCGCGCGCTCGGCGAGGTCACAAAATTCCTGGTCTACAATGCGCGCAAGCGCCAGGAGGATGGCGACGCGGCCGCAGCCTATTTCGAGCGCACCGAATGCGTCGCCGGCGTCCAGGACGCGCGCTTCCAGCAATTGATGCCGGATACCATCCACTGGCTCGGCTTGACCCGCATCGACCGCTTCCTGTCGATGAGCGACATGAAATACGACGCGCTGACCTCGCAGGGCATCGACATCGTCGAGCGTGTGCCGATCCCGCCGGAGCTGATTCCCGCCGACGCCTATGTCGAGATCGCCGCGAAGAAGGCCGCCGGCTATTACTCGACCGACATCGCGCCGGAAAAGGACGTCAACGACGTGGTCGGGCGTTCGCTGGAAAAATACTGATCGCGCGATGGCGGACGCTTTGGAACGAGAGGCGCGCGCGCTGCTCACCGCAGCGGCGGTTCGCGCGCGGGCCGCGCAGATGCTCGAGCTCGGCCTGGCCGGCGGGCTGAGCCATTTCACGATCGATCTCGACCGCATGGACGGCGTTGCGGAGGCGGTGCTGGCGGTGACGCGCAAGGCCTATCCGACGCTGGACGTTCCCTTCCATGCGCGCTGGCGGCATTTCGTGCTCGGCGGCGTCGACCGCTGGGCGGAGGTTGCGGACGCTACGTCCTGGCCCGATCGCGCGGCGCGGGCGCGCGCGGAGTTCGATCTTGCCATCGTCAGCGTGCTGCTCGATGCCGGCGCGGGTGCGATGTGGCGATATCGCGACGCGGTGACAGGAGAAAGCATCGGCCGGTCCGAAGGGCTCGCGATCGCAAGCCTCGACATGTTCGCTGGCGGCCTCTTCTCGCGCGATGCCGGCACGCCGTTCAGGGCCGATGCGGAAGTGCTTGCGCAACTACCCCTCACCTCTCTCACATCCGCTTTTCAGGTAACCGACGCCAATCCGCTGCTCGGCCTCGACGGACGCACCGATTTGCTGCGGCGTCTCGGCAAGCTGGTGGCGGAACGGGCTGAGGTTTTCGGCCTGCGCGATACGCCGCGGCCTGGCGGCCTGTTCGATCACATCGCGGCGCAAGCGAATGGCGGCGCCATTGCCGCACCTGCCATCTTGTCCGCCGTGCTGAACCAGCTCGGAGCGATTTGGCCGTCGCGGCTGGAACTCGCAGGCATTCCGCTCGGCGATTGCTGGCGTCACCCGGCCATCAAGGCGGACGACGCGACCGCCGGTCTCGTGCCGCTGCACAAGCTCTCGCAATGGCTGAGCTACTCGCTGATCGAGCCGCTCCAGCGTGCAGGCTTCGATGTGACAGACATCGACGGCCTGACGGGGCTGGCCGAATACCGCAATGGCGGCCTGTTCATCGATCATGAGGTGCTGCGCCTGCGCGATTCAGCGGACGCTGCGCGCGCGCATGCGGTGGATTCGCTGCTCGTCGTGGAGTGGCGCGCTCTCACTGTCGCCTTGCTCGATCGGCTGGCGGAGCGCATCCGCGCCAAGCTCGGCCGTACGCCAGAGACGCTGCCGCTCGCCAGCATCCTGGAAGGCGGCACCTGGGCTGAGGGCCGCGCTATTGCCTTCGCACGCCGCCCCGACGGCTCGCCGCCGCTCAAGGTGATCAGCGACGGCACGGTTTTTTGAGCATGGTGCAGTCGGGCGGGATGCATGCCACAAAGCAGGTGCGCTTTCTCCCCCGCTTGCGGGGGAGGGCTGGGGAGAGGGTGTCTCTGCAGTCGAGAATCCCCAAGAGGACAGAGCCCTCACCCGGCGCTTTGCGCCGACCTCTCCCACACGCGGGAGAGGTTGACGAGCCTCGCGCACAGCCTTTGTGAACTCAGGAGCATCCCATCATGCAAGGCGTCACGATCGTCGATCACCCACTGGTGCAGCACAAGCTGACGCTGGTGCGGGACAAGTCCATTTCGACCAAGTCGTTTCGCGAGCTGATCAAGGAAATCGGCATGCTGCTCTGCTACGAGGTGACGCGCGATTTGCCGCTCACCGACGTCGTGGTCGACACGCCGCTGGCACGGATGCACTCGGCCAAGATCGCCGGCAAGAAGCTGGTGTTCGTGCCGATGCTGCGCGCCGGCACCACCTTCGTCGACGGCATGATGGACCTGGTGCCGACCGCGCGCGTCGCCCATATCGGGCTCTACCGCGAGCCGCATAGCTTTGCCGCGGTCGAGTACTTCTTCAAATCGCCGTCCGATCTCGGCGAGCGCCTGGCGATCGTCGTGACGTCGGTGGTCGCCACCGCCAATACGGCCGTGGCCGCCATCGACCGGCTGAAGGAGCGCGGCGCCAAGGATATCCGCCTCGCCTGCCTGATCGCCGCGCCGGAAGGACTTGAGCGGCTGCGAGGTCTGCATCCGGACGTACCGATCTGGACCGCCGCGGTCGACGAAGGCCTCGACGAGAACGGCTTCATTCTGCCAGGCCTCGGCGACGCCGGCGACCGCGCTTACGGAACGCGATAAGCGGAGCTAGCAGGCTGTTGAAGAAGTAGCCAATCGGCGGGCGATAAAAGGAATGTCGTCGCCGCCTTCGAGGCATATCTTACCTTCGAGCGAGCCATCGGCGAGCTCTTCTGCCCAACCACGGCCTTTTGCGGGCTCCATCTCGTCGTTGCCATCCCATGTGAACTCGACGGCATCGCCTTCGCAACGGCCGTATATTGCCCCGGTGAGACAATCCAGGGCGAACTCGCCACCATCGTTTGTGAACAGGATGTAAGAGCCCGACCCGGCCATGTCGTGATCGGGCGTTTCCACGACGCGCCATTTGCCCCGCACGCTCATAGCTGCACCGCCAGCAGCTTGGGCAGGCGGATCAGATTGTAGGCGGCAAGCGCCAACGTAAAGACGGCGTCCACACGCTCGCGCCCTCGCAGCTTTACCTTGGCCAGACCGGCGGAACTCTTGATCCATCCGAACACTTCCTCAATCCGCTTGCGGCAGCGTTGGCTGATCTCGTAGCCGGCATGGCGGGTGGAGCGGGCATCGACCGCCGTCTTGCGCGGGACGCCTGTCTTGCTGAGGTGTCCGTCGATTGCGATGTGCGGCGTCACCGATCGTTCTCTCAAGTCGTGCACGAACTGCGTAACGTCATAAGCCTTGTCCGCGCCGAGCGTGACCCGCCGGCCTCTGGGATGGCAATTATCAATCAACGCCAGCGCTGTCTCTCGTTCGGCCGTACCGGTGGCCTGGCTGACAATGCCGCCGACCGCCAAACCATGGCGATTTTCCATCAGAGCATGCCCCATGTAGCAGAGCTTGGCCGGCTGCCCATCGCCCTTCTTGTACAGCCGAGCCTCCGGATCGGTGGTGCTTTGGTGCGTCTTGTTTGAACGCTTCTCCTTGTGGAAGCTGCGCTCAGCGTTACGTCCCGGCCCCCCACTGTCGTTGTCGCCTCCATCCCTTCTGCGGAAGCTCTTGATCGAAGCCCACGCCTCAATCAGCGTGCCGTCCACCGAGAAGTGGTCGCTCGACAATAGCCGCTTCACTTTCGGCTGAGCCATTACCGCGGAGAGGAACTTAGCGGCGATCTCACCCTCTAGCAGCCGGTCGCGGTTCTTGGAAAAGGTCGAGTGGTCCCACACCGGATCGTCCACGCCAAGACCGACAAACCAGCGGAACAACAGGTCGAACTCCAGCCGCTCCATCAATTGTCGTTCCGAGCGGATGCCATAGAACGCCTGCAACAACATCGCCCGAAGCAGCCTCTCCGGTGCAATCGAGGGTCGGCCAAAGTCCGTGTAAAGCCCCGCAAATGCCTTCGATAGATCGTCCAGCGCAGCGTTCACAATCTCCCGGATCTTCCGTAAGGCGTGATCCGGGCGAACCCGCGCTTCAAGATCCACGTAACTGAAGAGCGATCCAGACCGCTCGTCCGATCCCCGCATCATGGCCTCCCGATTCAACTATCGAGAGAATCACGTCCACTGCCATCCCGCCAGAGACTTCTTCAACAGCCTGCTAGATCTTCCCGCCGCCGCAAATGCCCTTCAGCGACTGCCACTCCTTGTTCGTCAGCAGCGGCGGGCCGCTGGCGGGACGATCTTCCCTGGTCATGCGCGCGAGGCGGTCTTCGGTGAGCGGGTGGCTGGCGAGGATATTTGTCAGACCAGAGCCGCCTTCCTTGCCGGTGATGCGGAACATCAGTTCGGCCGCGGGTTTTGGCGAGCGGCCGAGCGCATGCATGATCTCGATGGCGAAAGTGTCGGCGCCGGTCTCGGCCTCTCGCGAATAGGACGCTTCGACCACACTGCGCGAGGCGAAGATCACCGCCGAGGAGCCGGTGACGTCGCCGAACAGCAGGCCGATCAGGAACGAGGTGCCGCCGTTGTAGATCAGGCCGCGCATGTTGTCGTGATGCTTGAGATGACCGAGCTCGTGCGCGAGGATGCCTGCGAGCTCGTCGGGGTTTTCAGCCTTGTCGAGCAGGCCCTTCAGCACGAACACCTTGCCGCCCGGCAGCGCGAACGCGTTCGGCACCGGGCTCGGCAGCACGCCCGCCGTCGTGGAATCGTCATCGAGGCCGGCGGCATCGCGCAGGCGGTTGACGAGCTTTGTGAATGCGACCTTGCCCGCGGGGTCCTCGCACACTCTGCGGCCGAAGATGGTCTTGACCTGGACTTCGGACGCATCGCCAATGCGTCGCTCGATCGGTTTCGGCACCAGCGGCGCGAGCCGGTCGGCGGCGAGCGGCACGCCGAACAGGACGACGCAGACGATGGAGACGGCGGCCGCCACCGACCAGCCCACGATCTTTGCGACGCCGCGGCGCGAAGTCTGGTGCTCGTCGAGGCGCAAGCATCGCGCGGTGAGATCCGCTGCAAGCGCGGCATCACGGATCTCGAGCCGCGCGAGCGGCGGCGCTGACGTCGATGCCAGGCGCAAAACTCCGTCCGGGCTGTCGGCACGGCGGATATCGGCATAGACCCAGCGAACCGGCGCTTCGCCGTCCTCGGCGATCTCGAGCACGTCACCGAGCGACAGCATCACCTGACGCCTGCGGCTCGAGACGCCGTCGAAGAAGATTGTCGGCTTGACGGACTGCGCCGGGGCCTCGGCAGACAACTCACTCACAGCTCAAAATCCTGCAACATCCAGTCCATCGGCAAAGCCTTCACCGAGCGCGCTGGCGAGCTTTCCGCTGCCGCGCACATCCGCCGCGGCCGCGATGTTGTGCACCTCGACGGTCTCCAGCACCTTGGCCCAGAGATCGCGCTGAAGATAGACCCGCATGACGATGTTGGCGGCAAGGGCGAGCGCGAAATAGCCGATCACCATCATCACAACCATCGGGATGCTCTTGGCAGCATTGCCAGCCCCGAACACCTCCTCGGCCGAAACGCCGGTCAGCGTGACGACGAGAAAGGCGCCGCCGCCCATGTAGGCCGCGAAGGCGGTCGTGAGCAGCATCCACCAGCCGATCACCTTCCAGTACAGGCCGTAGAAGGCGTCATGAGGCAGGCGCGAGGACAGGCTGACGCCGCCGATGCGGATGCCGTCGAGCCACCAGCGCCATTCGCGCGCCTTGAACTCGGCATAGAAGAACGGCGCGAGCGGGAAGATCAGCAGCGCGATCGGGCTGAGCAGCCACAGCCACCAGCCGCGCTTGAAGAACGTCCAGCCGTCGCCTTCGAAATCGCCGGTGAGATCGCCGTAATGGGTGTGCTGCATCTTGTAGCGTTCGAGTGCAGCCTCGCGCCAGGGCAGCGCCAGGCCGAGCGTCAGGAACACCAGCACACCCCACAGCATGGCGCGGAGCGAATAGGCCCAGCCCGAGCCGTCCATCCAGAACCGCACGCCGCGCCAGACCGTACGCGTCAGGCGATAGCGCCGCGCGCGAAAAATCGCGAATTGGCCGAAGGCGTAGAAGGCGATGAAGAGTGGTGTCGAGGCGAAGCCCTGCCAGCGCTCGAACTCGATGCCGACAAGAAAATACGCGAGATAGATCGGCATCAAGATCGCAAGCGCGAACAGGAAGCCGACCAAGAGCTCCTTCGCCCGTCCGGTGTATTCGGCGGCATCGCCGTCCACCGCAGTGTTCGTCCACAAATGACGGCGAATGTCGGTGACGAGCCAGAACCGGTAGAAGCCGAAGGTGACGAGTTCGAGCATGGCACCCTTGGTGGCCAATTTGCGGAACTCGGAGCGGTTGCCGGTGAAATCGACCCGCGTGGGCGGCAGCGGCGGCGGGACGGGTTCGGAGCCGATGGGGGCCCATTGCATGTCGTTCACGGCGGCAACCTCGGGGTGCGGATCTGTTACGGCCAAACTATAGATCAGAGGTTAGTCGATCCCCAAGATGACCGGGTTCGATTTACCCCGATTCCAGTTGGTTTCTTGCACGATTCCGCCGTTAGAGGCGTGAGGGGGATCACGTTGCAAGTCTGTCGTCCCGTAGCCTGGATGGAGCGCAGCGCAATCCGGTTCAGCGGTCGTGGCGGCCCGAACCCCGGATTACGCTTGCGCTCCATCCAGGCTACGCACCTCCCGCAAAGGTTGGATGTGGCAAACTCTCCCTTGCTCCGGCGCAGACAACCGGCTGTAATTGCAAATCAAATACCGCAGCGCAGAATTCAACGAGAACGCGCGGTTCACCACAGGGAGAGCGGTCATGCATGGGACCATCGAGAGCGCCGCCACGCTCGACGCACTTCGCGCACGCGCCACGTCGCTGCCGCTGGAGCAGTTCGATCCGGGCGATCCTGAATTGTTCAGGACCGATACCTTCTGGCCCTATTTCGACCGCCTGCGCCGGGAAGATCCGGTGCACTACTGCAAGAACTCGATGTTCGGGCCGTATTGGTCGGTGACGCGCTACAACGACATCATGGAGATCGAGACCAATCATTCGGTGTTCTCCTCGGCCTCCTCGCTCGGCGGCATCACCATCCGCGACATCGATCCGGACTTGCGTCGCGAGAGCTTCATCTCGATGGACCCGCCGCGGCATGCGGCGCAGCGCAAGACCGTGGCGCCGATGTTCACGCCGACGCATCTGGACAATCTCGCGCTGAACATCCGCAAGCGCTCGGCCGAGTGCCTGGACAACCTGCCGCGTGGCGAGGTGTTCGACTGGGTCGACCGGGTCTCGATCGAGCTCACCACGCAGATGCTAGCGGTGCTGTTCGACTTCCCCTGGGAGGACCGCCGCAAGCTGACGCGCTGGTCCGACATCGCCACCACCATTCCCGGCCCTGACGGCCTCGTCGCGACCGAGGACGAACGGCAGGCCGAGCTGACCGAATGCGCGGCCTATTTCTCTCGCCTCTGGAAAGAGCGCATCGCGCAGCCGCCGAAGAGCGACCTCTTGTCGATGATGGCGCATGGCACTGCTACGCGCGACATGGACGCGAAGAACTTCCTCGGCAATCTCATCCTTTTGATCGTCGGCGGCAACGACACCACCCGCAACACCATGTCGGGCTCGCTTCTCGCGCTGAGCCAGCATCCGGAGCAGTACCGCAAGCTGCGCCAAAACCCCGATCTGCTCGACAGCTTCGTGCCGGAGGTGATCCGCTGGCAGACGCCGCTCGCGCATATGCGGCGCACGGCGCTCTCCGATTTCGAGTTCCGCGGCAAGCAGATCAAGAAGGGTGACAAGGTCGTGATGTGGTACGTCTCGGGCAACCGCGACGAGGAGGCGATCGAAAAGCCCTACGATTTCATCATCGATCGCGCCCGCCCGCGCACGCACCTCTCCTTCGGCTTCGGCATCCACCGCTGCGTGGGCCTGCGGCTAGCCGAACTCCAGCTCAAGATTATCTGGGAAGAAATTCTCAAGCGCTTCGACCATATTGATGTGGTCGGCGAACCCAAGCGGGTCTATTCGAGTTTCGTGAAAGGACTTGAGACGCTGCCGGTGAAGATTGCGGCGTGAGTTAGCTTTCTCTCCCGCTTGCGGGAGAGGGTTGGGGAGAGGGTGTCTCCGCAACGGGACAATCCCCAGGAGGATAGAACCCTCACCCGGCGCTGCGCGCCGACCTCTCCCGCAAGCGGGAGAGGTTGAGCAGAAACAATGGAGCCACGACGATGAACATCCAAGCGCCGGTTAAGGTGGACAAGGCCGAACGCATGCGCAGGGCGCGCGAGGAGGCCTATGCGACGCCGCTGGCACAATTCCACCCCGGCGCGCCCCGGCTGTTCCAGGACGACACGCTGTGGCCGTGGTTCGAACGGCTGCGCAAGGAAGAGCCGGTGCATTACTGCACCAACGCGCCGATCGAGCCGTACTGGTCGGTGGTGAAGTACAACGACATCATGCATGTCGACACTAATCACGGCATCTTCTCCTCGGACTCGACGCTCGGCGGCATCTCGATCCGCGACGTGCCGGAAGGCTATGACTGGCCGAGCTTCATCGCCATGGACCAGCCCCGGCATTCGGCGCAGCGCAAGACGGTGTCGCCGATGTTCACCCCTCAACACCTGGACGAGCTGGCAAAACTGATCCGGCAGCGCTCGCAGACGGTGCTGGACAATCTGCCGCGCAACGAGACCTTCAACTTCGTCGAGCGCGTCTCGATCGAGCTGACGACGCAGATGCTGGCGACCCTGTTCGACTTCCCCTGGGAGGAGCGGCGCAAGCTCACGCGCTGGTCCGACGTCTCCACCGCGCTGCCCAAGAGCGGCATCGTCGCCTCCGCCGAGGAGCGCCGCCGCGAGATGGACGAGTGCTATGCCTACATGTCGAAGCTGTGGAACGAGCGCGTCAATTCCGCGCCGCGCAATGACCTGTTGTCGCTGATGGCGCACAACGATGCCACGCGGTTCATGGATCCCGACAATCTCATGGGCAACATCATCCTGCTCATCGTCGGCGGCAACGACACCACGCGCAACACCATGACCGGCTCGGTGCTGGCGCTGAATGAGAACCCCGAGCAGTACGACAAGTTGCGGGCCAATCCGGCGCTGATCGATTCCATGGTGCCGGAGGTGATCCGCTGGCAGACTCCGCTGGCGCATATGCGGCGCACCGCGCTTGCCGACACCGAGATCGGCGGCAAGCCGATCCGCAAGGGTGACCGCGTCGTGATGTGGTACGTCTCGGGCAACCGCGACGAGGAGATGTTCGAGCGGCCGAACGACTTCATCATCGACCGTCCGCGGCCGCGCACCCACCTCTCCTTCGGCTTCGGCATCCACCGCTGCGTCGGCATGCGCCTTGCCGAGCTTCAGCTCCGCATCGTCTGGGAGGAGATGCTGAAGCGCTTCGACCGTATCGAGGTGGTCGGCGAGCCCAAGCGGATCTATTCGAGCTTCATCAAGGGGTATGAGTCGCTTCCGGTGCGGATTCCGGGGTGATGGCCCCATCTCCGTCATTGCGAGGAGCTCTTGCGACGAAGCAATCCAGAGTCTTTCCGCGGAGGGATTCTGGATTGCTTCGCTGCGCTCGCAATAACGAGGTTTTGCACACTCGTAGCCGCGGCGCGTTGACGCCCGCCAGCTATAAAATTCCGGCATGACAGCTCGCTCAAGATGCGAAGGGCCGGCTGCGGGCTTGTGCCCTAAACCGCTGGCGCGGCAGCGTTCGGTGCGCTCCCTCGCCCCGAGGCGAAGATCAAGCGAGCCTGATGTCCCACACCCCTTCCTTGCGGCAGGCGGCGACTTCCTCGCGCAGAAGCGCGGTAATGGCGAGCGAGGCCGTCGAGGCCGGACGATCGATCGGAGAAGCAAAAATGAGCTCGCGCGTCATCGGCTTGGATACGGGCGCGGTCTCCAGCCGCCCGTCCGCGACCTCGCCGTGGACGGATGAGGGCGGCAGCAGCGCGAAACCAAGGCCCTCCTCGACCAGGCTCGTCAGCACGCGGAACGAATCCGCTTCTAACTGGACGTCGAGCTTGATCTTGCGCTGGGCGGCCGCGTGCTCGATCAGGGCGCGGAGGCCGTGGGAATGACTGGGCAGCACCAGGCGTTGTCGCAGCAGCCAGCCGATATCGACGCTCTTCCTGCGCGCGAGACCACAGCCGCGCGGGCCGACCGCGACGATGTTGTCGCGCCCCAAGCTCTGCACATTGAGATGCAGATCGGCCGAGCGTCCATAGAGGATGGCAAGATCCATCTCGCCGCGGTGCAGCCATTCGACGAGATGGCCGCTGTAGCTCTCGACGATGCGCAGCGAGATGCCGGGAAATTTCTCGACGCAGCGCCGCGCAAAACGCGCCGACAGCACGCAGCTCACGGTCGGAACCAGGCCGAGCACGACTTGGCCGGACGGCGGGCCCTTGGCCGACTGGATGTCGTCGCGGATCTGGTCGATCTGCCGCACGATGCCGGAGGTGCGCGCCAGCAGCAGGCGGCCAGCGTCGGTCAGCACCATGCCGCGGCCGTTGCGCGTGAACAGCTCGGTGCGCAGCTCGTGTTCCAGGAGCTTGATCTGGCGGCTCAGCGCCGGCTGCGCCACACGCAACGTGTCGGAGGCCTTGGACAGGCTGCCGAGCTCCGCCACGCAACTGAAGGTCCTGAGCTGACGGAAATCCATGCTTGCCAATCCTGGAAGGCTACTCCATACGCTATAACAAATGAGCATAGGGGGCTGGCGTTGTTTTCACAACGCCAGAGGATTGGCCGGCGTTATCTTAACTGCCGCTACTGATTGGAAACGCCATGAGTCAAGAACACCACAGCGAAGATTACGCCGACATCCGCGAAGCCGTCGCAAAACTCTGCGCGCAGTTTCCCGGCGAATATTGGCGCAAGCTCGATCGCGAGATGGCTTACCCCAAGGCCTTCGTGGATGCGCTGACCGAGGCCGGCTATCTCTCGGTGCTGATCCCCGAGGAATATGGCGGCGCTGGCTTGAAGCTCTCCGCCGCGGCTGCGATCCTCGAAGAGATCCAGCGCGCGGGGTGCAATGGCGGCGGCTGCCATGCCCAAATGTACACGATGGGCACGGTGCTGCGGCACGGCAATGCCGAGCAGAAGGCGAAGTATCTGCCGAAAATCGCGAGCGGCGAATTGCGCCTGCAGGCCTTCGGCGTCACCGAGCCGACCAGCGGCACCGACACCACCTCGCTGAAAACCTTCGCGCGCAAAGAAGGCAACGACAGTTACATCGTCAACGGCCAGAAGATCTGGACCAGCCGCGCCGAGCATTCCGACCTGATGATCCTGCTGGCGCGCACCACGCCGAAGGAGCAGGTCAAGAGGCGCACCGATGGTCTTTCGGTGTTCATCGTCGACATGCGCGAGGCCAAGAACAATGGTCTGGAGATCCGCCCGATCCGCACCATGATGAACCACGCCACCACGGAAGTGTTCTTCACCGACATGAAGGTGCCGGCCGAGAATCTGATCGGCGAGGAAGGCAAGGGCTTTCGCTACATCCTCTCCGGCATGAATGCCGAGCGCATTTTGATTGCGGCCGAATGCGTCGGCGACGCCAAATGGTTCATCGCCAAGGCCACCAATTACGCCAAGGAGCGCGCAGTCTTCGGCCGGCCGATCGGCCAAAATCAAGGCATCCAGTTCCCGATCGCCAAGGCCTATGCCTCGATGCGTGCGGCCGAGTTGATGGTGAAGGAAGCGACGCGCAAATACGAGGCCGGCCTCGACTGCGGCGCCGAGGCCAACATGGCGAAAATGCTCGCGGCGGATGCGTCCTGGGAAGCGGCCAATGCCTGCATCCAGACCCATGGCGGTTTCGGATTTGCCGAGGAATACGACGTCGAGCGTAAGTTCCGCGAGACGCGGCTCTACCAAGTGGCGCCGATCTCGACCAATCTCGTGCTGTCCTATGTCGCCGAGCACGTGCTCGGCATGCCTCGCTCGTACTGAGGTCGCGCCATGGGAGCACTGGACGGGATCAGGGTGATTGCGGTCGAGCAGGCGGTGGCGGCGCCGTTCTGCTCCTCGCGCCTGGCGGATGCCGGCGCGGAAGTGATCAAGATTGAGCGGCCCGAGGGCGATTTTGCCCGCGGCTATGACGCGGCGGCCAAGGGCCAGAGCAGCTATTTCGTCTGGCTCAATCGCGGCAAGAAATCGGCGGTGGTCGATCTCGCAACGAAAGAAGGCTGCGCCGAGCTGGAGAAGCTGATCGCCAGTGCCGACGTGCTGATCCAGAACCTCAAGCCGGGCTCGATGGACAAGCTTGGCTTTTCGCGCGAGCGACTGCTGAAGGACTATCCCAAGCTGATCTCGTGCACCATCACCGGCTACGGCGATGAGGGCCCCTACGCGCATCGCAAGGCCTATGACCTTCTGATCCAGGCCGAGAGCGGCCTCGCCTCCATCACCGGCAACCCCGACGGCGCCTCGCGCGTCGGCATGTCGATCGTTGACGTCGCAACCGGCGCCACCGCACATGCGGCGATCCTGGAAGCGCTGATCGCACGCGGGCGCACCGGCAAGGGCGCCGACATCCGCATCTCCATGTTCGACGTGATGGCCGATTGGTGCACCGTGCCGCTGCTCAACTCGGAAGCCGGCAATCCGCCCAAGCGCATGGGCCTGCGCCATCCCTCGATCGCGCCCTACGGCGTGTTCACCTCGAAGGACGGCAAGGATATCCTGATCTCGATCCAGAGCGAGCGCGAGTGGAAGACGCTTTGCGCGAAGGTGCTGGACCAGCCGGATCTGCCGAGCGATCCGCGCGTCGCCAACATGGTCGAGCGCGTGCGCAACCGCGACTTCACCGACAAGACGGTCGCAGATATCTTCGGCAAGATGACGCGCGATGAGCTGCTGAAGCGGCTTTCGGACGCCGACATCGCGTTCGCCGAGGTCAACACCATGGCCGATCTCACCAACCATCCGCATCTGCGCCGCATCGAGGTCGACACGCCGAACGGCCGCGTCAGCTATCCCGCGCCGGCGCCGATCATCGTCGGCGAGACGCGCTCGTATGGCCCGGTGCCCGCCATCGGCGAGCGTCCCCAATCCAGGAAATAACAAGAGCGAGGCGTCATGACCGAGAGGCTCGACATCGACCACTTGCGGCAATGGATCGGCCGCAGCACGGAGGCCACCGACATCGTCACCGCGCAGCTCGTGAAGGGCCTGCGCGCGACGCTGTTCCAGGACGTCGGCGAGCCCAGGGCGGGCGATGCCGCACCGTTCACGGTGCATTGGTGCCTGGCGCAGCCGGTGTTTCCGATGTCGATGCTCGGCCCCGACGGTCACCCGACCCGCGGCGGCTTCCTGCCGCCGGTACCGCTGCCGCGCCGGATGTGGGCCGGCGGCGAGATCGAATTCCTGCAGCCGCTGCGCGTCGGCGACGAGTCGACGCGGACGTCGCGTATTGCCGACGTACAGGTGAAGTCAGGCTCGACCGGCACGCTGTGCTTCGTCTCGGTCGAGCACAGCATCTCTTCGCCGCGCGGGCTCGCCATCCGCGAGCGGCAGGACATCGTCTATCGCGAGATGACGAGCAGCGCGCCGGCGCCCGCAAAGGCTCCGCCCCCGCCTCCGAAGGCACAGCACCGCGAGACCCATGTCTCCGATCCCGTGCTGCTGTTCCGCTACTCCGCGCTGACCTTCAACGGCCACCGCATCCATTACGACCGCGACTACGTCACCAAGGTCGAGGGTTATCCGGGCTTGATCTTCCACGGGCCGTTGCAGGCGGCTCTGATCATCGAAATGGCGGCGAAACTGCACGGCGGCAAGGCGCCGAAGAGGTTCACCTATCGTGGCGTGCAGCCGCTGTTCGAGGGCACAGAGTTCTCCGTCAATGCCAACGAGACCGAGGCAGGCATGGAGCTGTGGACTGCGAATGCCGAGGGGCAGCCGACGATGAAGGGCACAGCGGTGTGGTAAGCCACCGCGGCCTCCTCGTCATTGCGAGCGGAGCGAAGCAATCCAGACTCTCTCCGCGGAGATAGTCTGGATTGCTTCGTCGCAAGGGCTCCTCACAATGACGTTGGGGCTGGTTGCGCGAGAGCCAACAAGGGACGGAACCATGTCCAAGAACGGCAAGACCGGCAGCAAATCCGTCACAGTGAAGCAGGCGACGCTCGGCCTGCTGCGATCCTTCGGCATCGACAGGGTGTTCGGCAACCCCGGTTCGACCGAGCTGCCGTTCCTGAGCGACTGGCCCGACGACATCGACTACGTGCTGGCGCTGCAGGAGGCCAGCGCGGTCGGCATGGCCGACGGCTACGCGCAGGCGACGCGCAATGCCGGCTTCGTCAATTTGCATTCGGCAGCCGGCGTCGGCAACGCGCTCGGCAATATCTATACCGCACATCGCAACCAAACACCGCTCGTGATCACCGCGGGCCAGCAGGCGCGTTCGATCCTGCCGCTGCAGGCGTTCCTCTACGCCGAGCGCGCCTCCGAATTTCCGCGGCCTTACGTCAAATACAGCGTCGAGCCGGCGCGGCCCGAGGACGTGCCGGCCGCGATCGCGCGCGCCTATTACACCGCGATGCAGCCGCCCTGCGGGCCGACCTTCGTGTCGATTCCGATCGACGACTGGGCGCATGCGGCAGCTCCCATCGAGGCGCGCAAGGTCAGCCGCGAGATCGGACCCGAACCTGATGCGATGCAGGCGCTGGTTGCTGCGCTCGGTTCGGCCAAGCACCCCGCCCTCGTGGTCGGTCCCGGCGTCGACCGCGCCGGCGCGGTCGATCTGATGGTGCGCGTCGCCGAGAAGGCCAAGGCCAGCGTCTGGGTCAGCCCGTTCTCGGCGCGCTGCTCGTTTCCCGAGCGGCATCCGCAATTCGCGGGCTTCCTGCATGCGTCGCCCGCGCAGCTGTCCGATGCGCTACGCGAGCACGATCTGGTGATCGTGATCGGCGCACCGGTGTTTACCTTCCATGTCGAGGGCCATGCCGCGATCTTCGACGGCGGCGCGACGATCTTCCAGATCACGGATGATCCGGATGCGGCGGCGGTGACGCCGGTCGGCACCAGTATCATCGCCACCATCAAGCTGGCGCTGAGCCTGCTGCTCGACCTTTTGCCGGAGAGCAAGCGGTCGACGCCGAAAGGCCGCACGCTGCCGCCGCCGCCGCAACCCGCCGATCCGCTACCCGTCGACTTCCTGCTGCACTCGCTGTCGCAGGCGATGCCTGAGGGCGCGTCGCTCGTCGAGGAAGTGCCCTCGCACCGGCCGGCGATGCAGAAATTCATGCCGATGCGCGGCCAGGACAGTTTTTACACGATGGCGAGCGGCGGTCTCGGCTACTCCCTGCCCGCCGCGGTCGGCATGGCGCTCGGCAAGCCAAAGCAGCGCACGGTCTGCCTGATCGGCGACGGCTCGGCGATGTATTCGATCCAGGCGCTATGGACCGCTGCGCAGCGCAAGCTGCCGCTCACCGTCGTCGTCATCAACAATTCCGGCTACGGCGCCATGCGCTCGTTCAGCCAGGTGATGCAGGTGCGCAACGTGCCGGGGCTGGAGCTGCCGGGGATCGATTTCGTGCGGCTCGCCGAAGGCATGGGCTGCCATGCGGTGCGGGTGAGCAAGGCGGCGGAGCTGGGCGAGGCGCTGAAACGCGGGATGGCACACGAAGGCACGAGCCTCGTGGAGGTGATCGTGGATGCGGCGGTGCCGGTGTTGTACGGGCAGAAGCATTAGGAGCGCAGGCCATATCTTCACCGTCGTCCTGGCTCGCATGCACCACTAGGACGCCAAAAATCCTCCATCCGCCGCGAGCACGTGTCCCACGACATACGACGACGCGTCCGACGCCAGCCACACCACCGCCTCCGCCACTTCCTCCGGGCTCCCCATCCGCCGCAGCGGCAGGCCGGCGCTCACCGTTGCGACATCGCCGACGCCGGCGCGCAGCATCATGTCGGTGACGACGCGGCCGGGGGCGATGGCGTTGATGCGGATGCCGCGGGGGGCATTCTCCATCGCGGCCGAACGCGTTAGCGAAATCGCAGCGGCCTTGGAGGCCGAGTAGAGCGAGAAGCCGGGATTGGGATTGCGCACGCCGCTGACGGAGGCGTTGACGACGATGCTGCCGCGGCCCTTCGCGAGCATTGCCGGCAATTGGTGGCGCAGGCACAGGAACAGCGCGCGGACATTGGTGTCGAACACGCTGTCGTAGATATCAGTGCCCTGCTCCTCCAGCGGCGCGCGGCGCTCCTGGAATCCGGCATTGTTGAAGGCCACGTCGAGCCGGCCGCAGCGCTTCATGGCCGTGCTGACGAGGCGCGCGACGTCGTCCTCTCGCGTGATGTCGGTCTTGACCGGAATGGCCAAGGCACCGAGCTCGCCGCATGCCGCGGCGGTTGCTTCGATCTCTGCCTCGCGCCGGCCCGCGACAAAAATCGCTTCCGCGCCTTCGGACGCCATCCGTAGCGCGGTGGCACGGCCGATGCCGCTGCCGCCGCCCGTCACCAGGCAGACCTTGCCCCTCATCCGCATCCCCGCCGGCAAAGTTCCGCTCATGGCTCACTCCAAAACGCTTGCGCGCGCCGTTGCACGCATATAGTTGTATGATACAACTATATGCCAGGAGTCAAGATGGCCGAGCTTTCGCTGATCGACGACATCCGCGCCGCCTCGCGCCTGATGGTGCGCGAGCTCGGCTTCATGGACGCGACGGTGGCGGCATCGGACTATCCGCCGTCGGCGGTCCACACCATCCTCGAGATCGGCATCCGCGGACCCATGACCTCGGGAGAGCTCGGCGATTTCCTGCGGTTGGAGAAATCCAGCGTCAGCCGCCTGGTGCGCAAGCTGATCGACTGCGGCGAGCTCAGGGAGACGCCGGATGAGCTTGATGCACGCAGCAAGCTGCTGTCGCTGACAGCGAAGGGACGGCGCACGCTGGAGGCGCTGCACGCGTTTGGGCGGCAGCAGGTGAGCGGAGCGCTGGCGGCGCTGACGGAGGCGGATCAGCGCACCGTGCGCGAGGGGATGATGCTCTATGCGCGAGCGCTCAGGCAGAGCCGGATGGAGGAGGAGATGGCGGCGTAGCCGTGTAGCTCGCCCCATCGTCGTCCTGGCGAAAGCCAGGACCCATTACCCCAAGGACTAGTTTTGGCGAAGACTTGCCGTTCGGTACTCCTATCGCGGCTAGATCGGTAGACCTCGCGGTATGGGTCCTGGCCTTCGCCAGGACGACACCGAAATTGCGGCACTCCCTCCCTACTTCCCGAACTCCTCCCGCATCTTCGCCTGGATCTTGGCCATGCCGCCGATCCAGCGGTCGTAATTCTCGGTCTTCTTGCGCATGTAGCCGAGCACCTGGGGGTGCGGCAGGATCAGGAACGTCTCCTGTTCGAGGCCGGCGAGCACGTCTTTCGCCACCTGCTCCGGCGTCAGGTCGCCGTCACCGGATTGCGGGCCTTTCGGGATCGAGCGCAGCATGTTGGTGTCGACGCCCTGCGGGCAGAGGATCGAGACCTTGATGTTGTGGGCCTTGTGCGAGATCGCGAGATTTTCGGCAAAGCCGACCGCGGCGTGCTTTGTCGTCGAATAAGCCGGGCTGCCGACCTGCGACAACAGGCCCGCGGCCGAGATGGTGTTAAGGAAATAGCCGCCGCCGCGCGCCTTCATGCGCGGGATCAGATGCCGCGCGGCATAGACGTGGGCCATGACGTGGATCGCCCAGCTGCGCTGCCACGGCTCGTCGGAGGCGCCGCCGGCATTTTCCGACATCGGATCGAAGCCGCCGCCGATGCCGGCATTGGAGCAGAACAATTCGATCGGGCCGAACTGCCGCTCGGTCTCCTCGATGACGTGCGCAATGTCCTTTTCCTGCGCGACGTCGCATTTGAAGGCGGCCCCATCCACCATGGCCGCGACCGCCCTCGCATTGGCGGCATCCATGTCCGCGACGACGACCTTGGCTGCACCCGCCTCGTGAAAAGCCTCGCACAGCGCCTTACCGATGCCATTGGCGCCGCCCGTGACGACCACGACCTTGCCGGTCACCTGCATGCGACGTCTCCTCTTGTCTTGGACCGCGTCTCTTATACCGCTTCGCGGCTTGCTCAGCTCAACACGAGGTCGAGCACCGCGGTATAATGACACGCCGCGCCGGCCAAGACAAAGCCGTGCCAGATCGCATTCTGGAAGCGCAGCCGCCGCCAGGCGTGGAAGATCACGCCAAAGCTGTAGAGCAGGCCGCCTGCAAGGATGAAGCCCAGCACCAGCGAGGGCAACGCCCTGACGACGGCGTCGTAGATCATGAGGCCACTCCAGCCCATCGCGAGATAGATGCCGACCGAGACCCGGTCGAACCGGCCGGGATAGAGAAGCTTCAGCACGATGCCGAGGATTGCCACGCACCAGACGCCGGCAAGCAGCACCAGCGCGAACACGCTGTCCTTCACTTCCAGGATGAACGGCGTGTAGGTCGCCGCGATCAACAGATAGATCGCGGAATGGTCGAACCGCCGCAGCAGCCATTTTGCCGGCGACACCGGCCAGAGATTATAGGTCGCCGACAGCACCAGCATCGAGATCAAGCCGGCGACGTAGATCGAGACGCCGACGATGTCGGTGGCGTCGGAATAGACCGCGGCCAGCACCACCAGCACGGTCGCTGCGATGATGCCGAAGAGGACGCCGATCGCATGCACGACGCCGTCGGCGATCAGCTCGGCGCGATCGTAGTTCCAGCCCATCGCGTCGGCTGCGGCGTGGACGGAGCTGGACGCAAGCTGTTTCAGTTGGAAGACGGTCATGGCAATCCGCAAAGCGTGGCAATGCCCTCTTGTATGGGTCTTTCGAGATCGGCGCATCGTTCAAACGGCTGATTTGCCGACAAAGGCGGTGGAAGTATGAAGCTTGATTTTCCTCAGGCAGTTGCCACTTTTGTGAACGGTCGCACATTCCTCCCGCCCGAGATCCCCTAACGTTCATATGGTATTCAGTTTCCAGGATATGGTCGAGGAGGCGCGGCTGTCGGCGAGGGCGCTGATCGACTATGGCGAGCATTTCTTCAATCCGACGGTGCGGCTTGGCGTCACCGGCCTGTCGCGGGCCGGTAAGACGGTATTCATCACGGCGCTGATTCACGGCCTCACCCGCGGCGGCCGGTTTCCGGTGTTCGAGGCCTATGCCTCGGGCCGGATCGCGCGGGCGCATCTGGCGCCGCAGCCCGATGATGCCGTGCCGCGCTTTGCCTATGAGAACCATCTGCGCGCACTGATCGAGGAGCGGCGCTGGCCGAGCTCGACCGTCGATATCAGCGAGCTCCGTCTCGTCATCGACTACCAGCGCCCGAATGGCGCCGACCGCACGCTCACGCTCGACATCGTCGACTATCCCGGCGAATGGCTGCTGGATCTGCCGCTGCTGCAGAAGAGTTTTGAGCAATGGTCGGCGGAAAGCCTGGCGCTGTCGCGTGAGGCGCCGCGTGCGCATCTGGCAACGGACTGGCACGCGCATCTCGCAACGCTCAAGCCCGACGCACGCGAGGATGAGCAGGCAACACTGACGGCCGCGAAGCTCTTCACCGATTATCTGCGCGCTTGCCGCGACGAGCGCTTCGCGATGAGCCTCTTGCCCCCCGGCCGCTTCCTGATGCCCGGCAGTCTCGCCGACACGCCGGCGCTGACCTTTGCGCCGCTCGACGTGCCCGCCGGCGGGCGGGCGCCGGAGGGATCGCTATGGGCGATGATGGTGCGCCGCTATGACGCCTACAAGGACATGGTGGTGCGGCCGTTCTTCCGCGATCATTTTGCGCGGCTCGACCGCCAGATCGTGCTGGCCGATGCGCTCACCGCGTTCAACTCCGGACCCGAAGCGCTGCACGATCTCGAAGCCGCGCTTGCCGGCATTCTGGATTGCTTTAACATCGGTCGCAGCACGTTGCTCTCCAGCCTGTTCCGGCCACGCATCGACCGCATCCTGTTCGCGGCGACCAAGGCGGACCATCTGCATCATTCCAGCCACGACCGGCTCGAGGCCGTGCTACGCCGTGCGGTCACCGGCGCGGTTACGCGCGCGGAAAATACCGGCGCGGAGATCGACGTGGTGGCGCTCGCCGCCATACGCGCCACGCGCGAGGCGCAGGTGGCGCGTGGCCGCGACAAATTGCCGTCGATCCTGGGAACGCCCGCCGCGGGCGAAAGTGCCGGCGGCGAATTCTTCGACGGCAACACTGAGGTTGCGACCTTTCCAGGCGATTTGCCGCTGGATCCCGAACCGCTGTTCAACGGTAGGGACGCGTTCCGCGGGCTCTCGACGCAGGCCGCCGAGAAGAGTGATTTCCGCTTCCTGCGCTTCCGCCCGCCGAAGCTCGAGCACGAGGGCACGGAAGAGCCGGCCCTGCCACACATCCGCCTCGACCGTGCCTTGCAGTTCCTGATCGGAGACAAGCTCTCATGAACGAGCGATCCCAGCAGCGGCGGCCCGCGACGTTCCGGCTGGACGATCCCAGTGTCGTCGTCACCGAAGCCGACGAGACGGGACGGATCAGTCGCGGCACCATCCAGATCACGCCGGAGCCCGATCCACTGGCGCTGCCGGTGCCGGTTCAAACCACGCTTCCGGCGCGGCGCGGCTTTCCCTGGGGCACGATGTTCTGGTCCGGGCTCGCCGGGTTGACGCTGCTCGGTACCGGGCTCGGTGTCGTCCGTCTGATCGAGGATCTGTTTGCGCGCAGCGAAAGCCTCGGCATGGTCGGCCTCGCTTTCGCGTTCGTCACCGCGCTTGCGCTTGCCGTCGTGATCGGGCGCGAGGCGTTCGGGCTGGCACGGCTCGCGACCATCGAGAAACTGCATCAGCGCGCCGCGGCGGTGCTTGCCAGTGACGATCGCAAGGAGAGCCGCGTCATCGTGCAGGACCTCCTGAACATCGCGCACCAGAATCCACAGCTCGCGCGCGCCCGCGCGGCGCTGGAGAGCCATGCCGGCGAGATCATCGACGGCGCCGACATGATCCGGCTCGCCGAGCGCGAGTTGATGTCGCCGCTGGATGCGGAGGCGCGGCGGCTGGTGTCGTCGGCCGCGCAAAAGGTCTCGATCGTCACGGCAGTCTCGCCGCGCGCGGCGATCGACGTGCTGTTCGTGTTCGTCGCCGCGCTGCGCCTGATCCGCCAGCTCGCCTACCTCTATGGCGGCCGCCCCGGCGCGCTCGGCATGATCCGCCTGCTCCGCCACGTCATCGCCCATCTTGCCATCACCGGCGGCATGGCCGCGAGCGACAGCCTGGTGCAGCAGATGCTCGGCCACGGCATCGCCGCGAAGCTGTCGCAGCGGCTCGGCGAAGGTGTGCTCAACGGTCTGCTGACGGCACGGCTCGGCCTTGCCGCGATCGAAGTCACGCGGCCGCTGCCGTTCGCGGCCCTGCCGCCGCCGAAGCTGTCGGACCTCGCGACGGATCTGTTGCGGAAGAAAGACGAGGAGGAGTAGGGCTCTGCTCGTCCTTACCCTCCCCTGGAGGGTAGGGCTATCGCATATGCATTTCGCGGGGACCACCCGCGAGGTTGCTCCGCCTCTCCCGCTTGCGGGAGAGGCCGACGCGTCCCGGGCGATGCGAAGCATCGTCCCGAGCGCGGCGGGTGAGGGCTCTCACCGCACTGGGATCGCCTCCGCAATTCTCGACAATCCCGACGCGGAGGCACCCCCCACCCCAGCCCTCCCCCGCAAGCGGGAGAGGGAGCCCACTGCCGATGCCGAAGCATTATTCACGCCATATGCGATAGCCCTACCCTGGAGGGGGAGGGTCGGCTCACATTGAGCGGAGCGAAATGTGAGACGGGGTGGGGTGACGGTCTCGCCACATCCAACAGTGCCCGAGTGGAGAGATCACCCCACCCCGCTCGCGCTGCGCGCGATCGACCCTGCCCCTCCAGGGGAGGTAAGAGAAACCGCGCGAGCCTCGCGCTGAATTCTCCCGCCAGCACGCGCCACTGAAACAGCGGCGAATCCTTCGGAGGCGATAGCTCCGGCGTCCAGCCGGTGAGCTTTTCCAGCACATAGGTGTCCATCACGCGCCCACGCCAGCGGCGCTCGACCTGGCCAAGCGGCTCGCGTTTCGCCGGGATGCTCTCCCATAGCGATGATCGATTGTCCGGCTCCCGCCCGACATAGATGCCGGCGTTGCCCTGGATCCGATCCATGCCGGGATCGCGGAAATCCTGGAAGCGGCCGCGCTCGTTGATCTCGACGACGGGCACGCGGCCCCTGAACAGCCAGCGCATCATGGCGTAGGTGCGATAGTCCGTGGTGGCGATCCAGGTCGCGCCGGTCTCGTCCAGCGCGGCCTGCGCGCGCGCGGCGACCTGCTCGTAGCCGGCTTCCGCGCCGATCGGGTCGATCTTGCCGAGCAGATTCCAGGGCGCGGCGACGTAGTAGAGGAACACGATGACGACGAAGGCGATGCCCGTGGTGATGGATGTCCTGGCCCAGAACGCCGACGATCTGAGCGTGCGCGCCGACCATCCCTCCTTCCTCATCGTTGCGAGGTTCACAGCCGCGGCGGCGAAGCCGACCGGCCACATGAACATCGGCCAGGTGTCGCCGACCCGAAGCGTCATCGACTTGACCAAGAAATAGAGAAACGGCACCAGCACCGCGGTCGACAACAGGATCGCGACCGGCTCGCGCCTGCGATAGCCGCGCCATGCCGTCAGCACCAGGCCCGTCAGCACCACCGGCAGCATCACGAAGCCGACCAGGCCGAATTGCAGGCCGATGTAATCGCCGATGGTGCGCAGCGAGATGCCGTAACTGGCAGTGGCGCGCACGCCCTGGAAGCGAAACGAGGCCCAGTCGTGCTGCGCATTCCAGATCAGCACCGGCGAGAACACGAGGGTCGCGACCAGCACCGCGAGATAGGGATAGGGGCTGCGTAGCCAACGCCAGCGCCAATCTGGCACGAGTAGAAAAGCTGCCACGGCGGGCGCGAACATGATCGCGGTGAATTTCGACAGCATCGACAGACCCGCGAACAGGCCGGCCGCGAGCCACCAGCGTCCATCGCCGCTTTGCGCGAGCCGCACTAGCGACCACATCATCGCCACCGCAAACGGGATCATGGCGACATCGGGCGCGACCTTGGCCATCAGCAGGCCGTAATAGAGCGCGGCCTCCGGCATCAGCACCGCGATCATGATCGCTCGTGCGTCATGGGTGAGACGGCGAACGATGTCGGCGAGCAGCAGCTGCGTCACCAGCATCGCGACGATGCCGCCGAAGCGGACGCCAAGCGCGGTGTCGCCGAAGATCGCAGTGCCGAAGCGAATGAGCCAGGCGACGCCAGGCGGATGATCGAGGAAGCTGAGCGCTGCCTCCTTCGACCAGGTCCAGTAATAGGCCTCGTCGGTGCGCAACTCGATCGCGGAGGCGTAGACGATGCGCAGCACGGTCATCGCGGCGATGATCGCTGCGGCCATCACGAAGGGCCGGCGCGCGGCGTCGCGGAGGGGCACGGTGATGTCAGGGGCTGTCGTCACGGCCGCGCTTTTCGCCAACCTGGGAGGGGGAGTCAATGCGGGCCGCCACCGTCGTCCCGGGCAAGCGAAGCGCAGACCCAGGACCCATAACCACAGGGTGGAGTTTGGCGAAGACTCGGAGTTACCAGCCCGTCGCACAACATCTTCCTGTGATTATGGGTCCCGGATCGGCGCGCGCTTGGGGCGCGCTTGTCCGGGACGACGGCGGAGCGGAAGGACGCGGAATGGTGGGCACGGCGCCAAGGCGCCTTTGCCCACCCTACGATTCCGTAACCTTGCCGCGCATGTGACCACACAACCTGTCCAGCCCTGGAATTAAACGCTACGCTGGCTGTTCTCTTTCATGAACTGATACAACCGAATCATGGCCACCGCTCCCATACAGATGTCCGTCGTCCGTGCCACCAGCGTGCGGCAGGTGCGGCTTATCTGTGGAATCATCCTGTTCTCCTACGTGGTCAGCCATTTCCTCAACCATGCGCTCGGCAACATCTCGGTCGATGCCATGGAGGCCGGGGTCTACTACCACACCCTATTCTGGCAGTTCCTCCCCGTCGCGATCGTGTTCTACACGGCCGCACTCACCCATATGGGGCTCGGCCTTTACGCGCTGTACCAGCGCCGGCAGTTCCGCTGGCGGACGATCGAGCCGCTCCAGCTGGTGCTGGGCTTGAGCATCCCCGCTTTGGTCATGGCGCATGTGATCGGGGTGCGGCTCGGCCAGACGCTGTACGGACACCAAAAGCTGTATCCGCAGGAACTCTATCTGTTCTTCGTCGCATCGCCCGGCCGGCTCTGGCAGATGACGATCCTGCTTCTGGTTGCCTGGGTGCACGGCTGCATCGGCATCTTCTTCTGGCTTCGCCTCAAGCCGTTCTTCACGCGCGCGGCACCCTATCTGCTCGCGGCGGCCGTGCTGATCCCGACGCTGTCGCTGCTCGGCATCTATCAGGGCGGCCGTAGCATCGCCGTCGAGAGCGACGATGGAGAATGGCGTACGCACAATCTCACCCGCCGCCAGGTCGGCACGGTCGCGGAAGGCAATACGCTCGACCACATCACCGGCGGCCTCACCGTCGGTTATTTCGGCCTGCTCGGACTGGCGCTGGCGGCGCGCGGCGTGCGCGCGTTGCGCGAACGGCGCGGCGGCATGATCGCGTTGTCCTACGGCAACGGCAAGACGGTGCGGGTCCCCAAAGGGCTGTCGGTGCTGGAAGCGAGCCTGCGCCACAATGTACCTCATGCCAGCGTCTGCGGCGGCCGCGCCCGCTGCTCGACCTGCCGCATCCGCATCATCGGCGATCACGGCGCCCTGCCCGAGCCGTCGCAGCGCGAGGCCTTCGTGCTGACCCGCGTCGGCACCAGCGATCCCTCGATCAGGCTCGCCTGCCAGCTGCGGCCGACGTCGGATCTCTCCTTCTTTCAGCTCTTCACCCCGCACACACTCTCCGCGAATGCGCAGGCTTCGACGCCCGCCAGAATTGGCCAGGAGCGCTATCTCGTCAGCCTGTTCGTGGACATGCGCGGCTCGACGCAGCTTGCCGAGAAGCGGCTGCCGTTCGACACCGTCTTCATCGTCAACCGCTTCCTCGGCGCGGTGTCGCAGGCGGTGATCGAGAACGGAGGCCAGCCGAACCAGTTCGTCGGCGACGGCATGCTGGCGCTGTTCGGGCTGTCGGCCGATCCGCAAGAGGCCTGCCGGCAGGCCCTGAAGGCAGCCGCGGGGATCGCCACGCATATCGACGAGCTCAATGGGCTCCTGAGCCACGATCTGCGCCAACCGATCCGTTTCGGCATCGGCATCCACGGCGGCGAGGTCATCATTGGCGACATCGGCTATCGCGATCACATCGTCTTCACCGCGCTCGGCGATGCCGTTAACGTCGCCGCCCGCCTCCAGGACATGACCAAGACGCTGGCCTGCGAGGCGATCGTCTCGGAGGAAGTCCGCCGCACCGCCGGCCTTGTCGAGCACGCCCTGCCGCAGCAGGAGGTCGCGATCCGCGGCCGCGACGAGCCGATGGCGGTGCGCGTCATCGCGGATGCGAGGGAGCTGATGGCGCTGGTCGACGGGAGCGTGCGCGTCGCGGCGTAGCGCGCAAGCCACACGGAAGGTGCGCTCCCTCCCCCGCTTGGGGGGGAGGGTTGGGGAGAGGGTGCCTCGACAACGGGACAATCCCCCAGAGGAGAGAGCCCTCACCCGGCGCTCCGCGCCGACCTCTCCCGCAAGCGGGAGAGGTGGAGCGCACCGTCGCTGCCGTTACAACTCTAGTCCCTCTCATCACCACGTAACACCGGCCTGCTGCAACGCAGCGGCATGGGCTTGCTGCGAAAGCACGAATTGACTTCGTCCAAATCGTTGCAACAGATGAGCGCAGGATCGCGGTGATGACCGTGATCCAACGAAAAGCTCCGGGAGGGGACCAGAATGTTTGATCGACGCGACCTACTCAAGGGAGCGGGTCTTTCCGCACTTGCGGCCACACTGAGCTCAACCAAGGCGCTGGCCCTCGACACCGTCACCCTGCCCTTTGCCAACGGCGAACGGCCGCTGGTGAAGTATCCGCAGAAGAGGCCGATGATCAGCCTGACCAGCCGGCCGCCGCAGCTCGAGACGCCTTTTGCGATCTTCAACGACGGCCCGATCACGCCGAACAACGCGTTCTTCGTGCGCTATCATCTCTCCGACCTGCCCTACAATCTCGATCCCGACAAGTTCACGCTCGAGGTCAAGGGCAAGGTCGACAAGCCGCTGAAGCTGTCGCTGAAGGACATCAAGAAGATGAAGGCGACAGAGATCGTCGCCGTCAACCAGTGCTCGGGCAACAGCCGCGGCTTCTTCGAGCCACGTGTCGCCGGCGGCCAGCTCGCCAACGGCGCCATGGGCAATGCGCGCTGGCGCGGCGTGCCGCTGAAGGCGGTGCTGGAGATGGCGGGCGTGCAGGCCGGCGCCAAGCAGGTCACCTTCAACGGCATGGACGGCCCGGTCAACGACAAGACGCCCGATTTCATCAAGGCGCTTGATATCGATCACGCCACCGACGGCGAGGTGATGCTGGCCTATGGCATGAACGGCGAGGACCTGCCGTTCCTCAACGGCTTCCCGCTGCGCCTGATCGTGCCCGGCTATTACGGCACCTACTGGGTCAAGCACCTCAACGAGATCACGGTCATCGACAACGTCTATGACGGCTTCTGGATGAAGTCGGCCTATCGCATCCCCGATACGCCCAACAATGCAGTCGAACCGGGCACGGCGCCGAAGGCGACGATCCCGATCAACCGCTTCACCATCCGCTCCTTCATCACCAGCGTCCCGGACGGCGCCAAACTGAAGGCGGGAGCCACGACCCTGCGCGGCATCGCCTTCGACGGTGGCAAGGGCATCAAGGAGGTCCAGGTCTCCACCGACGGCGGCAAGACCTGGACCAGCGCCAAGCTCGGCAAGGATCTGGGCAAGTACTCGTTCCGCGAATGGAAGCTGCCGGTGAAGCTCGCCGCTGGCAGCCACGAGCTCAAGGTCCGCGCCACCGGCAATGGCGGCGAGACCCAGCCGGACACGCCGCGCTGGAACCCGGCGGGTTATTTGCGCAACGTCGTCGAAACCGTCCGCGTGACCGTGGCCTGAAGGAGAATGATCATGCAGCGCACCGTTCTCCTCGCCATCTCGCTCGCCCTCGTCGCCGCGATCGGTTCGGCACTTGCGGCGCCGGTCAATTACAAAACCCCGGACGAGGTCGCGGCGTTCAAGCCCGGGCCCAATCTCGAGGTCGTGCAGGGCAATTGCGGCGCCTGCCACTCGTCCGACTACATCGCCACGCAGCCGCCGATGAAGGACAAGAAGGCCTTCTGGCAGGCCGAGGTGACCAAGATGATCAAGGTCTATGGCGCACCTATCGACGATGCCGATGTCGCCAAAATCGTCGATTATCTGGCCGCGACTTATTGACGGATGGCGCGCGGCGTGCCGGCCATTTGACCGCGAAACGGGCAAAACCGGCAAAAACGCTGCGAAGTTGAGCGGAATTCGGCGAAACGCCGGTGTGGTTTGAGCTACCAAGCCTGCCACATTCCGCGTATCTTGTTAGGACCGAACCGGCCGGTTGGCGGGGACTGGCGGTTCGAGATCTCGGAGGAAGACCCGCGGAGAAGTCGTGATGGCTAAAGGTACGGTCAAGTGGTTCAACCCGACGAAGGGTTATGGATTTATCCAGCCTGCGTCGGGTGGCAAGGATGTGTTCGTGCATATCTCGGCAGTGCAGAAGGCCGGTCTGTCCACCCTCAATGAGGGACAGACGGTGGAATACGAAGAGATCGCAAACCGGGGCAAGACCTCCGCAGAGAACCTCAAAGTATAAGCCCGCGCCAGCCATTGCTGCCTCCCGGATCTGTCCGGGAGCGGGGCCAAAAAATTTTCAGAAGACGGCCAGTGCATTCGACGACAGGCGTTGCGATTGCACAAGGATAGCTATTTTTTCCGTGAAGACCGCTCATTCAACGCCACAGCAATGACAATCGCGACAGCACTTCGCTAACCCACCGGCAACGGTGCGTCGCGCTTGATCTCCTCCATCACCGCATAGGTTCGCGTCTCGCGCACGCCCGGCATCGACAGCAGGGTCTCGCCGAGGAAGCGTCGATAGGCGGTCATGTCTGCCAGCCGTGCCTTGACAAGATAGTCGAAGCCGCCGGCAACCATGTGACACTCCAGCACCTCGGGCGCGAGCTTCACGGCACGCGCGAAACGCTCGAAATTGTCGGGCGTTGTCTTGTCGAGCAGCACCTCGACGAACACCAACAGACCGAGGCCAAGCCGGTGCGGATTGAGCCGGGCGCCGTAGCCCTCGACAAAGCCCTCGCGCTGCAAGCGCTTCAGCCGCTCGCCGATCGACGTCGGCGACAGCCCGATGCGCTCGGCGAGCTCGACATTGGCGATGCGCCCATCCTCCTGCAAGATCGAGAGGATTTTCCGGTCTGTTCGATCAAGTTCCATATTTTGCGCGGCTAAACGGGTAATGACCTTCATTTTCTAAGGCAATTCGGTTAAATTGTCTATCGAGCTACGGTCACGCGGGCCTTATCCTGGATTTCAGCCACAGGACACGCTATGCCGAACATTCCGCCGCCTTTCTCCGCCCCTTACGCGCCAGATGATAGCGACATCGCCGCGCGCCTGTTGCCGGCGTCGCATCTATCCCCGCCGCAGGAGGCGCGGATCGACCGCACCGCGACGCGGCTGATCGAGGCAATCCGCAAGCGCGACGATCGGCTCGGCGGGGTCGAGGACATGCTGCGGGAGTTTGCGCTCTCGACCAAGGAGGGGCTCGCGCTGATGGTGCTGGCCGAGGCGCTGCTGCGCGTGCCTGACGCACGCACCGCCGACCAATTCATCGAGGACAAGCTCGGCGAGGGCGATTTCATCCATCACGAGACCAAATCCACCGCCTTCCTGGTCAATGCCTCGGCCTGGGCGCTCGGCATCTCGGCGCGGGTGATCCAACCCGGCGAGACGCCTGACGGCACCATCGGCCGGCTGGTGAAGCGGCTCGGTGCGCCGGCCGTGCGCACCGCCACGCGCCAGGCGATGCGGCTGATGGGCAATCATTTCGTGCTGGGTGAGACCATCGAGCAGGCGCTGGAGCGCGGCCGGCCGCGCTCCGGCCAGAAGCCGCGCTATTCCTTCGACATGCTCGGCGAAGCCGCGCGCACGGCGGCGGACGCCAAGCGCTATTTCGACGCCTATGCGAGCGCCATTGAGACGATCGGCAAGACTGCCGGCAACCATCCCCTGCCCGACCGGCCCGGCATCTCGGTCAAACTGTCGGCACTGCATCCGCGCTTCGAGGCGATCAGCCGCGAGCGGGTGATGCGCGAACTTGTGCCACTGCTGCTGGACCTCGCGCAGCGCGCGAAGGCCCATGACCTCAACTTCACCGTCGATGCCGAGGAAGCCGACCGGCTGGAGCTGTCGCTCGACGTGATCGCGGCAACGCTCGCCGATCCCTCGCTTGCCGGCTGGGACGGATTTGGCCTGGCGATCCAAGCCTACCAGAAGCGCGCGAGCGCGGTGATCGACTATGTCGATGCGCTGGCCCGCGCGCATGACCGCAAGCTGATGGTGCGGCTGGTCAAGGGCGCCTATTGGGACACCGAGATCAAGCGCGCGCAGGAGCGCGGGCTCGACGGCTATCCCGTGTTCACGCGCAAGGCGATGACGGACCTGAACTACGTCGCCTGCGCCTCGCAGCTTCTCGCCTTGCGGCCGCGCATCTTTCCGCAATTCGCCACCCACAACGCGCTGACCGTCGCGACCGTGCTCGAGCTTGCCGGGAAGAGCGGCGGCTTCGAATTCCAGCGCCTGCACGGCATGGGCGAAGCGCTCTACGAGCGGCTTGCCAAGGATCACCCCGACATCGCCTACCGCACCTATGCACCGGTCGGCAGCCACCGCGATCTGCTCGCTTACCTGGTGCGGCGGCTGCTGGAGAACGGCGCCAACTCCTCCTTCGTGGCGCAGGCGGCCGATTATCGCGTGCCGGTCCCGGCGCTGTTGCAGCGCCCGGCCGATGCCATCGAACGTCCGCAACAGGCGGCTCATTCCAAGATTCCGCTGCCCCGCGATCTCTTTGCGCCGGAGCGCCGCAATTCGCGCGGCGTCGAATTCGGTGAGCGTACCGCGCTCGACCGGCTGCTGGCCGACGTCAAGGCCGCAGCGGCCGATCTCAAGCCCATCACTGACGCGACGCCGGATCGGGCCAACGCAGCAGTGACTGCGGCGCGAGCTGGCTTTGCCGCCTGGAGCCGGACGCCGGCAGCTGCGCGCGCGGCGGCGCTGGAGCAGGCCGCGCATCTGCTGGAGAGCCGCAGCGCCCATTTCATCGCACTGCTGCAAGCCGAGGGCGGCAAGACGCTGGACGACGCGCTGTCCGAGCTGCGCGAGGCCGCCGACTTCTGCCGCTACTACGCCGCGCAGGGCCGCAAGCTGTTCGGCGTTGATGCCGCCATGCCGGGCCCGACCGGCGAGAGCAATGCGCTCGCTATGCGCGGTCGCGGCGTCTTCGTCGCGATCTCGCCGTGGAATTTTCCGCTCGCGATTTTCCTCGGCCAGGTCACGGCGGCGCTGATGGCCGGCAACAGCGTTGTGGCCAAACCCGCCGAGCAGACGCCGCGCATCGCGCGCGAGGCCGTGGCCCTTCTGCACGAAGCCGGCATCCCCAACAGCGCGCTGCATCTCGTCACCGGCGACGGCCGTATCGGCGCCGTGCTGACCGCGCATGCGGACATCGCCGGAATCGTCTTCACCGGCTCGACCGAGGTGGCGCGCGCCATCAACCGGACGCTCGCCGCCAAGGACGGGCCGATCGTGCCGCTGATCGCGGAGACCGGCGGCATCAATGCCATGATTGCGGATGCGACCGCGCTGCCCGAGCAGGTCGCCGACGACGTCGTGACCTCGGCGTTCCGTTCCGCCGGCCAGCGCTGCTCGGCGCTGCGGCTGCTGTTCGTGCAGGAGGACGTTGCCGACCGCATGATCGAGATGATCGCGGGCGCGGCGCGCGAGTTGAAGATCGGCGATCCCAGCGACGTCGCAACCCATGTCGGGCCGGTGATCGATCGCGAGGCCAAGCAGCGTCTCGATGCCCACATCGCGCGGATGAGGACGGAGGCGCGGCTGCACTTTGCAGGCCACGCACCGGAGGGCTGCTTCGTCGCGCCGCACATCTTCGAGCTCAAGGACGCCGGCCAGCTCACCGAGGAGGTGTTTGGCCCGATCCTCCACGTCGTCCGTTATCGGCCCGAGACCCTCGAACGTGTCTTGCAAGCGATCGAGCGCACCGGCTACGGGCTCACGCTCGGCGTCCACTCCCGCATCGACGACACCATCGAGGCGATCATCGATCGCGTCCAGGTCGGCAACATCTACGTCAACCGCAACATGATCGGCGCCGTGGTCGGCGTGCAGCCGTTCGGCGGCAACGGCCTGTCCGGGACTGGCCCCAAGGCCGGCGGCCCGCACTACCTCGCGCGCTTTGCGACCGAGCAGACCGTGACCATCAACACCGCGGCAGCCGGCGGCAATGCTGCGTTGCTTGCGGGGGAGGAGTGAGGCCCTGCGCCCGGCGCCGTTGCATCCCGCGGAAACATCGGTCTAATGCTCCCACGATGGGCTCGCGCCAATTCCAGCGTGCGGGAAACCACAAGAGCGAGGGAGCAACGCCGCGATGGAAAAGGGCATTTTTGCGGGGCTGAAGGTTCTGGACTGCGCGAGCTTCATCGCAGCGCCCGCGGCCGCGACCGTGCTGTCGGACTTCGGCGCCGACGTCGTCAAGATCGAGCCGCCCGGCACCGGGGATCCCTACCGCAATCTGCCGAACCTTCCGGGCTATCCGACCGGCGAGCACAATTTCGCCTGGCTGCTGGAGGCCCGCAACAAGAAGAGCATCGCGCTCGACCTCTCCAAGCCGGAAGCGCAGGCCGTGCTCTACAAGCTGGTGGCGGAGGCCGACGTCTTCATCACCAACATGCCGCCGCCGGTGCGCGCCAAGCTCGGCATCACCTATGACCATCTCGCCCATCTCAATGACCGGCTGATCTACGCCTCCTTCACCGGCTATGGCGAGAAGGGCGAAGAGGCCAACAAGCCCGGCTTCGACAGCAACGCCTATTGGGCGCGCTCCGGCCTGATGGACCTCGTCCGCGCCGATACCGATACGACACCCGCCCGTTCGGTCGCCGGCATGGGCGACCATCCCTGCGCGATGGCGTTCTACGGCGCCATCGTCACCGCGCTCTATCAGCGCGAGAAAACCGGCAAGGGCTCGCATGTCGCCTCCAACCTGATGGCGAACGGGGTGTGGGCCGCGAGCGTGCTGGCGCAGGCAAAACTCTGCGGCTCCAAGTTCGGCGAGCGGCGCCCGCGCGAGCGCGCGTTGAACGCGGTCGCCAACCACTACCAGTGCAAGGACGGCCGCTGGCTGATCCTGTCCCTGCTCAACGAGGAGCGGCAGTGGCCGACGCTGGCGCGCTGCCTCGGGCGCGAGGATCTGATCGACGATCCCCGCTTCATCACCAAGGCCGACCGCCACGCCCGCTCCGTCGAGCTGATCAAGATTCTGGACGCCACTTTCGCGACCAAGGATCTCGCCGAATGGCGCAAGATCCTCGACGGCAATGGCCTCGTGTTCGGCGTGGTCGCCATTCTCGACGACATCCCGAACGACAAGCAGATGCTCGACAACGAGGTGCTGGTGCCGTTCGAGAACGACACCATGCTCACCATCAACAGCCCGATCTGGATCGATGGCGCCAGAAAGGTCCAGCCGCGCAAGCCGCCTGCCGTCGGCGAGCACAGTGACGAGATTTTGCGCGGCGCGGGATACGACGAGGCGGCGATCAAGCAGCTGCGGGCGAAGGGGGCGGTGGGGTAAGACCGAGTCGCTCGCTCCGAACACCGTCATTGCGAGGAGCCCTTGCGACGAAGCAATCCAGACTGTATCCGCGGATGCATTGCTGGATTGCTTCGCTACGCTCGCAATGACGATGCCGTACTATCCCGATATAATTTCACGACCACATTCGTCACCGTGAGGTCCCATGCCCAGCTACCGCCTGCACTACTTCCCCGAATCCGGCAACAGCTACAAGCTGGCGCTGATGCTCACGCTTTGCGGCGAAACGTTCGAGCCGGTCTGGACCGATTTCGGCGGCGGCGTCACGCGCACGGCGGAATGGCGCAAGGCCGTCAACGAGATGGGCGAGATCCCCGTGCTCGAAATCGACGGCGTGAAGATGACGCAGACCGCGCCCCTCCTGCTCAAGCTTGCCGATCAGTACGGGCGTTTCGACGCCAAGACGGACGAGGAAAAGTTCGAGCTGTTGCGCTGGCTGTTCTGGGACAACCACAAGCTCACCGGCTACATGGCGACCTATCGCTTCATGCGCGCCTTCACCGAGAAAAACGACCCGCAGGTGCTGAAGCATTTTCGCCGGCGGCTCGAGGATTTTCTCGGCATCCTCGACGGACACCTCCAGCACAATGAATTCGCGATCGGCGCAAGGCCGACGGTCGCCGACATCTCGATGATGGCCTATCTGCACTATCCGAGCGACGAGCACGGCTTCGATTTTGCCGCGAGCCATCCCGCCATCCACGCCTGGCTCGGCCGCATGGCCGCCCTGCCCGGCTGGAAGCCGGCGTATGAGCTGCTGCCGGGAAAACGGATGACGAATTACGCGAAGTGAGGACGCCGGCTACTGCAGCGCCAGCCAGCCGAGCGTGAACAGAATCCCACCGATGATAACCGCCATCGCGACCGCCCAGATACTGACGCGGATGCTGCCGGTGACCTGCTTGACTTCCTCATTGCGCGCGATCTCGCGATTGCGCTCCTTGTTGGCCTCGCTCGTATCCGTCATGGGTCATCCAAATCGCTTGGTTGCTTTATCTTGCGCGTGATCCTTTGGAAAAACCGCTAGACACTTTTTCGGATCACGCGCTAACGCGTCTTGATGAAGCACATGCCGATGCGGCGCGAGGCCGCGGCAGCCTGACAGGTGAGACCTTTAGCACAGCTCCATGACGTAAAACTCTTGTCCGCCGTTCCCGATCCCGCAGTTTGCAGGGAACAATGCGCGCCCCAGCCGTCCTGATATTCGGTGCCAGCGAGTTCGCGGCTGCCACGGGTCTGCGGCCGGCTGGCAAATCCGCGTGAGAAATCAGGGCGCTTGCCCGCGGCGAATGCGGTCAGGATGTCACGGCGGCGGACCTGATCGCCGAAGAAATGCGGCGAGGCCGGCACGATGGCGGAATTGGACGGCTGGCCTGCAAGCCAATCCACGCCCGGGAAATGGAAGCCGCCGATGCCGCGGGTCTGGTGGCAGCCAGCGCAGGTGACGTCGTTGAGGCGGCGCTGAAAGCCCGCGACCGAGCGGACGTTCTGCAGATCGATGCCGCGCGCGGCAGCCTGCTTCAAAGCACCGACCACGTCGTCATCGCTGAAAACGGGATCGTCCCTGCCCTCCGCTTTTCCTTCTCCCTGCATCATGCCGAACTCCGGCTGCAAAGCGGAGGCATCGAGCCCGGCGGGTGTCGGCACCACCGCAGCCATCGCCAGGAATTTTTCGGGGATCAGCACCGTGCCGCGATCGAACTCGCGCAGATTTTCGGGCGCGAGCAGCCAATCCCTGAAGCCGCGCCGAAGCGCATCGTCGGCAAGGATCCGATCGCGGTCGATCTGGTTCTCCAGCGTCGATTCCTCGAACTGCTTGGTGGCAGTGTCGTACTTGAACACCTTGAGCAGATAGTCGGAGCGGAAATCGTGCAGCGCCGATTTCGGCGCGACGGAGACCTGGACGTTGGTCTCGATACGATCGAGCATGGCGTCATTAGGGGAGAAGCGACTTCCGATCAGATCTTGCCAGTCGCCATTGTCGAGCCAGCGCCGCGCGATCTCGGCGCAGCTGACCGGCTTGCCGCTCCCGTCCGTCTGGCGCGCATCGCGCGCCTTCATCACCAGATTGAGCGTCATCGGCAGGCGCGTCGCGGTCTTGCCGCCGTCCGGCCTGCTCTCGAAACGCGCGAGACGGTAGATCAGCCGGATCTCCCCACAGGACTCCTCCGAGACATAGGCGCGGTCCATGCGGTTGACGATGCCGACGAGGACGAAACGCGTGTCGCGCGATCTCAGATTGGCGAGGTCGAACAACTGCGCGTCAAGACCCTCGCCAACGCCAATCGTCTCGGCCGGATATGTCGCCTTGTACCTGGAGATGTAGCGGTCGAATTCCGCCTCGATCGCCGGCGGAATCGCTTTGAGCTGCGGTAGCGACGAGAACAGCAGGTCGGTCGTGAGCGGAACGTCGGCGTTCTGCTCCGGCCATAGCAGGCGCGCGATCGTGAGCGCGTCGCTCTGATCGAGCCGTCGCAACAGATCGGGATCGGTGATCGCCGTGCCGCGCGCCAGTTGCGCGTTCTCCGCCGCCGAAAGCGAAACGACGCCGCCCAACAATGCAGCGACAGCAACGAGAATTCGCAACGCGCGGCTCATGCCTCCAGTAACACCGCGCGGGGATGCCTATTCAAGCAAAAAGGCGCTTCACATGGTGGTGAAGCGCCTCTTCGAAAGTCGAATATCGGACGCTCAGCGCGCGACGATCAGGCCCTTGCTGGTGACGACCACCCAGCGGCCGTCCTGGCGGCGGATCGCATCGACGCGGCCGACGCCGGGGATGGGATCGCCGGGATATACTTCGTAGAGGCCATCGCGGCCCTCGATCAGCGCACCGCCATTGGCGGCGTTGCGCAGCCTCCAGCCTTCGATCGTCGGCAGGCGGCCGACCTCGGTCTTGGGCGCGGCGGGCGTCGGAGCCGGTGCGGCTGCGGCAGTCGCGACCTGGGTCGGCGCGATCGAGCCGGTGGTCTCCTTGGCGGGCGCGGCGGTTGCGGCCGGCGCAAGGGCCGGCGGCGCGGCGCGGAGCTTGTCGACCGTCTCCGAGAGCTTGGCGATCTTGGCCATCGGCTCGGCCTGCGCCTTCTCGAGCTTGTCGAGACGGTCGTTGGCCCGGTTGAGCTGGCTGACGCCGGTTTTCGCGCTGTGCTCGACATTGGCCTTGAGCGCGACGAGATCGGCATCGATCCGCGCGACGGAAGCATCCAGCGCGCTGGTATCGGCGACCTGAACCGGCGCCGGGGCCGGGGCACCAAAGTGCATCATGCCGGCGGTCGCGAGCGCGCCGCTGATCGCGCCGACGCAAGCGGAAATCGCCACCACCGCGGCCATCGCCGACAGGCGACGCTTGCCGGCGGTCTCGCGCGGTTCCTCCGCCTTGATGTGGGGAGCAAAATCCTCGCGGTCCCAGGAGCGCTCCGAGGGCGCCATCACGATCAGCTTGCCGGGACTCGGCTTGACCTTGGGTTCAGCCTTGGACTCGGCTTTGGGTTCAGCCTTGTGTTCAGCTTTGGCTTCGAACTTCGGCACCTCGATCCTTGGTGCCTCGATTTTTGGCGGCTCGACCTTGACCGGGTCAGGCTTGGGCGGTGCCTCGTGATCAGGTGCGATCGAGGGGGCCTCGATCCCGGCAGCCTCGACGGCCTGCGGCACGGTCGCTGCGGCTTCGACGGCGCCATGATCCAGGGCGGCCTGCTCGGGCATTGGTTCGCTCACGGCTCAAATACTCCAGTCTAGGTTGACCTTTTGGTAACTTTCATTGCTTGCGAAATCCTTACCTCGGGACCCGCTTACCGAAATTTTAGGAACTCGTCCGAGGCCGAATTTGGCCGGGAAAGTGGAACCGGCGTGGCGGCGTGCAACAAAATGTAATCGGGGCAAGATGAACGGCCGCGCAACGGCCGGGCCGTCGCCCTTCGAAGCTCGCTGCGCTCGCGCCTCCAGCGACAATGGCTTCGCCGTTGCGCGAGGGTGACGGTGAGAGAGTTGAGCAAGCTGCTCCAGCATCGTCATTGCGAGCGCAGCGAAGCAATCCAGAATCCCTCCGCGGGGACAGCCTGGATTGCTTCGCTGCGCTCGCAATGACGGAGTGCGGGTTATCGGCCCGCGCTTACATCAGCACCGGCGCATCCGGCAACTCGTTCGAATGCGGTCCTTGCGGCGGGAAATGCCGCGCCAGCTCGCGCGACACGGCCTCGATGCCGGCGACCACGCCGCGTTCGAATTGGCCCGACCTGAACTCGGCCTCCATCGCCCGGCAGATCTGTTCCCAGCCTTCCGCGCCAACCTTCGCGTCGATGCCGCGGTCGGCCACGATCTCGACGTCGCGGTCGGCAAGCAGGAGGTAGATGAGGACGCCGTTGTTGTGCGCGGTGTCCCAGATGCGCAGATGCGAGAACACGTCGAGCGCTCGCGCGCGCGCCGGCTGGTTGCGGAACAGCGGGCGGCCGTCGAGCGCGCCTTCGACCACGAAGCGGACCTGGCCGGAATGGGTGGCTTCGCCCCGCTTGATCGCCTGCTCGATGCGGTCGAGCACGGCTTGCGGGAAAATCTGCTTCGTCCGCCAATGATGCTGCACGAGGTGCCTGGCAATGCGCTTCATGCTCATAACTTACCAGCTCCCCGAGGCGCCGCCGCCGCCAAAACTGCCCCCCCCGCCGCTGAAGCTGCCGCTGTCGCTCGATGAGCCGCTGCTCCAGCCGCCTCCCGATGATCCGCTCGACCACGAGCCGCCGCGCGAGGATCGCGTGCCTGGTCCCATCGCCGAAAACAGATCGGTGATGAATCCGATGATGAAGCCGAGAATGCCGAGACCAATCGCGAGCGCAAGAGAGCCGAGAATGAGCCAGGTCAGCGCTGCGATGATGCCACCGGTCGCCAAGGATCCGAGCAGCCGCCCCAGCATGGCCCGGAAGAACCCGCCGACCCCGATCGAAGCAAACAGCGTCACGATGAAAAGCGGCGCGAGGTCGTCCAGATGGCCGAAGTTGACGGTCGGCGAGGGAATCGGCAGCGGCTCGCCGTCGACGACCCGGATCATGCGATCGACACCATCGCCGATGCCGCCGCTGAAATCGCCCGTCCTGAATTTCGGTGTGATGACTTCATCGATGATCCGCCGCGACGTGACGTCGGTGAGCGCGCCTTCGAGCCCGTAGCCGACCTCGATGCGCAAATGCCGGTCGTTCTTGGCGACGATGAGGATCGCGCCGTCATCGACCTTCCTGCGCCCGATCTTCCAGGCCTCGGCAACGCGGATCGAGAACTGCTCGATCGTCTCCGGCTGTGTCGTTGGCACGATCAGGACGGCGACCTGGCTGCCCTTGCGGTTCTCGAAGTCGCGCAGCTTTTGCGACAGCGCAGCGATGTCGCTGCTGGACAGCGTGCCGGTCTGGTCGACCACGCGGCCGGTGAGCTCCGGCACGGCGACGTCGGCTGAGGCTGCGAGCGCAAAGGCGAGACACAGCATGAGCAGGAGAACGCCGCGCTGTAAGAAGGCAGAACGGGCGCGCCAAAACCTCGCTGTCATCGCCCGGCTTGACCGGGCGATCCAGTATTCCAGAGACGCCAGAGGACTACGGTGAAGCCGCGGCGTACTGGATTCCCCGCCTTCGCGGGGAATGACGGCGGTGGGTGGGGCTAAGGGCATTCGCGAAACGATGCGTGCTTACTTCGACGGCGCCGGCGCCGGGTTGAAGTCCACCTTCGGCGCAGTCGAGATTTCTTTCTCGTTCTCGACCGAGAAGTTCGGCTTCTCCTTGTAGCCGAACGCCATCGCGGTCAGGTTCGTCGGGAACGATCGGACGGTGACGTTGTACTCCTGTACCGCCTTGATGTAGCGGTTTCGCGCCACCGTGATGCGGTTCTCGGTGCCCTCGAGCTGCGACATCAGGTCCTTGAACAGGGCATCCGATTTGAGCTGCGGATAGTTCTCAGTGACGACGAGGAGCCGCGACAGCGCGCTGGAGAGCTCGCTTTGGGCGGCTTGGAATTTCTGGAAGGCAGCGGGATCGTTCAGCACCTCCGGCGTTGCCTGGATGCTGCCGACCTTGGCGCGGGCATTGGTGACGCCGAGCAGCACGTCCTTCTCCTGCTGGGCAAAGCCCTTCACCGAGTTGACCAGATTGGGCACGAGATCGGCGCGGCGCTGATACTGGTTCACGACCTCGGACCAATTGGCCTTGATCTGCTGATCCTCGCTCTGGATCGCGTTGTAGCCGCAATTGGTCAGGCTCAGCGAGGCCAGCGCCGCCAGCACGGTGAGGATCTTGCGCATCAAATTTCTCCCGGTGGAATCTGGTGCAAACTACCAGATTAAGCGCCTGAGAAAAGCAGCCGACTGCCGCAAGCCTCTTGCCTATCGCTCGCCCACATAGTCAACTCGGGCAAAACAAGAACGGAAACGCCAGGGGAAAGCGATGAGCTCGTTCGAGACCATCCTCGTGGAGCGGCCGGAGCCGGCGATTGCCCGGATCGTGATGAACCGGCCCGAGGCGCGCAACGCGCAAAACCTGCAAATGACCTACGACCTCAACGCCGCCTTCGATGCGGCGGTGCAGGACGATGCGGTCAAGGTCATCATCCTCGCCGGCAACGGTCCGCACTTTTCGTCCGGGCATGACCTGCGCCCCGGGGCTAAGAATGCCGCGGGAGTCGATTTTCCGCCGATTGGAAATTGGGGCGGTTTTGCCGAGCCCAATGCCCATGGCCGCTTCGCGCGCGAGCAGGAAATTTATCTCCAGATCACCCGGCGCTGGCGCAACCTCGCCAAGCCTGTTATCGCCGAGGTGCATGGCAAATGCATCGCCGGCGGGCTGATGCTGGCCTGGGCCTGCGACCTCATCATCGCCAGCGACGATGCGCAGTTCTGCGACCCCGTCGTCACCATGGGCGTCTGCGGCGTCGAATGGTTCGTGCATCCCTGGGAGCTCGGCCCACGCAAGGCCAAGGAATTCCTGTTCACCGCCGACAGCTGGAGCGCCCAGGAGGCGCATCAGCTCGGCATGGTCAACCAGGTCGTGCCGCGCGCGGAGCTGTCGTCGCGCGTGCTGGCGCTAGCGCGGCGGATCGCGACAAAACCGTCCTTTGCGCTGAAGCTGACCAAGGAGGCGGTGAACCGCTCGGTGGACGTGATGGGCCAGCCCGCCGCGATCGATCAGGCCTTTGCGCTGCATCAGCTCTGCCACGCCCATAATCTCCAGGAGTTCGGCATGATCGTCGATCCCTCCGGCCTGCATCCCTCCGTGCGCAAGCCGCCGGCGACGGAGTAGCCCCATGGACCTCAATCTCAGTGACGAGCAGCGCCTGCTGCGCGAGAGCGCGGAACGGTTCGTGGCCGAAAGCTACGATGCCGACCATCGCCGCAAGATGGCGAACGATCCGCTCGGCTTCAGCCCTTTGGTATGGAAACAGTTCGCCGAGCTCGGCTGGCTGGCGCTGCCGATCGCGGAGGAATTTGGTGGGCTCGGCGGCGGCGCGGTCGATGTCGGCATCCTGATGGAAGCTTTTGGCCGCGGGCTGGTGTCGGAGCCCTATGTCGCAACCGTGGTGCTGGGAGCCGCGCTGATCGCTAGATGCGGCACTACGGAGCAGAAGCAAGCGAGCCTGCCCAAGGTAGCGGACGGATCACTGAAGCTCGCATTGGCGCATTCCGAACGCGCGGCACGGTTCGATCTCGCCAAGGTCGCGATGGTCGCGGACAAAATGGCGCAGGGCTGGCGCCTTTCCGGCAGCAAGATCGCCGTCCTCGACGGCCATGCTGCGGACGAGATCATCGTCTCCGCGCATGTTCACGATCATCGGGGACCTTCGGGACGGATCGGCCTGTTCCTGGTGCCGGCGACGACGCCGAGCATTGCGATCAGCGACTATCAGCGCCTTGGCGGCGGACGCGCCTGCAACATCGAGCTGTGCGACGTGCATCTACCCGAAGACGCTCTGCTCGGCGACGGCAGCGATGCTCTGCCCGCCATCGAATGGGCCGTCGATCGCGCCATGGCCGCGCTCGGTGCGGAAGCCGTCGGCATCATGCAGACGCTGCTCGACACCACGCTGGAATACACGAAGATCCGAAAACAGTTCGGCCGTCCGCTCTCGGCCAACCAGGTGATCCGCCACCGCCTCGCCGACATGGCGATGCAGGTCAACGAATCCCGCTCGATGGCGCTGCGCGCTGCGCTGAAAGCCGACGCCGATCCCGTTGAACGCGCGCGGGCCGCCTCGGGTGCGAAGGCGAAGATCGGGAGGTGTGCGCGCTTCGTCGGCGAGCAGTCGATCCAGCTCCACGGCGGCATGGGCGTCACCGAGGAGCTCGAGGTCGGCGCCTACTTCAAGCGGCTCGTCGCCTTCGACACGCTGTTCGGCGGCAGCGCGCACCACTATGCCCGCCACGCCGAGCTGGGCCGCACCAAAGCGCCGGCCTGACACTGGGAGAGCCTCATGGACCTGTCGTTCAATGCCGAGGAGCGCGCCTTCCAGGACGAGGTGCGCGGCTTCATTGCGAAAAACCTCACCGAGGAGATGAAGCGCGCAACGGCGCTGACACCGTCGGTGTTCTCCGATCCCGACATCGGCATGGCCTGGCAGCGTGCGCTGCACAAGCAGGGTTGGGGCGCGCCGGGCTGGCCAGTCGAATATGGCGGACCGGACTGGACGCCGGCGCAGCGCTGGATTTTCGAGACCGAATGCGCGCGCGCCGGCGTGCCCAACGTCAACGTGATGGGCGTGAAGATGGTCGGGCCCGTCATCATCGGTTTCGGCAGCACCGAGCAGAAGAATTTTTATCTGCCGCGGATTCTCTCCGGCGAGGACTATTGGTGTCAGGGCTATTCCGAGCCGGGCTCCGGCTCCGATCTATCGTCGTTGAAGACGCGCGCGGTGCGCGACGGCGACGACTACGTCATCAACGGCACCAAGATCTGGACCACACATGCTCACCACGCCAACCGCATGTTCGCGCTGGTGCGCACCAGCGACGGGCCGCGGCAGCAGGACGGTATCAGCTTCATCCTGATCGACATGAAGACGCCGGGCATCACCACGCGCCCGATCCTCACCATCGGCGGCGACCACGAGGTCAACCAGGTGTTCTTCGATGACGTGCGCGTGCCTGTCGCCAACCGCGTCGGCGGGGAAGGCAAGGGCTGGACCTATGGCAAATATCTGCTCGAGTTCGAGCGCGGCTCGGGGATCGCCTCGGCAAAGCTGCGCGAGGGCCTGAAGGCGATCGCGGATCTTGCCGAGTCCGACCTGACGGGCCGCGCGATCGACAGCCCCGATATCGCAGCGCGCATCTCGGAGGTCGAGATCGACATCGATGCGCTGGAGATGACCGAGCTGCGCGTGCTCTCGGCGCTGCAGACCGGGCAAAATCCCGGCGCGGTGTCGTCGATCCTGAAGCTGCGCAACAGCGAAATCCGGCAAGCCGTGACGCGGCTCGGGGCCGACGTGATCGGCCACGACGCGCTCGCCGTCGAGCCGATGCGCCCGCTCTATAAGCTCAACCACGAGCCGGCGATCCCGGAGGAGATGCTGACGGTGATGCCGGAATATCTCAACGGCCGCGCCTATACGATCTTCGGCGGCACCTCCGAGATCCAGCGCGACATCATCGCGAAGATGATGCTGGGGATTTGAGGCTCGAGCTGGCGCTGCATTCTCCGCTGTCGTCCCGGCGCAGGCCGGGACCCATACTCCGGGGAGAAGCTGTGGTGCGAAGCTGATGACCACCAGCATTCGCCAAATTTGACTCGGTGGTTATGGGTCCCGGCCTTCGCCGGGACGACGAGCTGAGTTTGGGGCAGCGACGGAGAACTCCTACCCCGCCCTTGCATCGCGGATCGCCTGCCAGATCTTCTGCGGCGTCAACGGCGTGTTCAGCTGGGTGATGCCGAGCTCGGCCAGCGCGTCCATCACGCCATTGGTGACGCAGGGCGGGCCGCCGATGGCGCCGGATTCGCCGCAGCCCTTGGCGCCGAGCGGATTGGTGCGGCAGGGCGCGGAATCATCCAGCGTCACCACGATCGGCGGCACATCGTCGGCGCGCGGAATGCAGTAGTCCTGGTAGCTCGCGGTGAGGAGCTGGCCGTCGGCGTCATAGGACACGCCCTCATACAGCGCCTGACCGATACCTTGCGCAACGCCGCCGTGGATCTGGCCCGTCACCAGCATCGGGTTGACGGCGATGCCGACGTCGTCGACGGTGGTGTAGCGCACGACGCGGGAGACGCCGGTCTCGGGATCGATCTCGACCTCGCAGATATGCGTGCCGTTCGGCCAGCTCGGACCATCCACCTCACCCTCGGAATCGACGCTGAGCTTGGCGCCGCTCTCCTTCTCGGCGAGATCGAACAGGCTGATGCGGCGGTCGGTACCGACCACGGTGAGCATGCCGCCCTGATACTCGATGTCCTCGACCGAGGTCTCCAGCACGTTCGCCGCCTTCTCGCGCGCCTTCTGGATCAGATCGTTGGAGGAGACCGCAACGGCCGTGCCGCCGACGAACAGCGAGCGCGAGCCGACGCTGCCAAAGCCCATCGCCAGATCAGTGTCGCCCTGAACCACGTCGATCTTGTCCATGGAGACACCGAGCGTGTCGGAGATCATCTGGGTGTAGGTGGTCTGCAATCCCTGCCCCATCGCCATGGTGCCGGAATGCAGGACGACGCGGCCCTGCGAGGTCGCGTGCAGGCTGACCTTCTCGGTGTGCGCACGCCCGCCCGTCCATTCGATATAGGAGGTCAGACCGCGGCCGTAGAGCAGGCCCTTCTTCTTCGCCGCCTTCTTGCGCGCGGCAAAGCCATCCCAGTCGGCCAGCTTCACGGCGCGATCGAGCATATGCGCGAAAGCGCCGGAATCATAAACCTGCCCTGCCGCGTTCGTGTAGGGCAGCTGCGCCGGCTTGATGTAGTTGGCTTTGCGGATCGCGCGCGGATCCATGCCGATCTTGCGCGCAGCCGCGTCGAACAGGCGCTCGACGATGAAAACGGCTTCGGGTCGGCCCGCGCCGCGATAGGCTCCGACCGGCGCGGTGTGGGTCATCACCGACTGCACCTCGAAATGCACCAACGGTAGATCGTAGACGCCGGTCTGCACGAACGGCCCGAGCACCAGCGGGATGATGTTGGCCGCACCCGAGGAATAGGCGCCGGTGCAGCCGATCGACTTGACGCGATAGGCCAGCACCTTGCCCTTCTCGTCCAGCGCGAAGGAGGCGGTGGAGGTGAGGTCGCGGCCGTGGGTGCCGCCGACGAACTCGTCGGTGCGATCGCCGCGCCAGCGGATCTTCCGGTTCAGCTTAGTCGCGGCATAGGCGACGAGGCCATCTTCGGGATAGAGGTTGGTCTTCTGGCCAAAGCCGCCACCGATGTCGCCGACCAGCACGCGCACGCTGTCCTTGGGACGCTTCAGCACGGCTTCCGCCAGCACGTCGCGGGTCGAGGCCGGCGTTTGCGACTGCACATGCAGCAGCAGGCGGCCGGTCTTCTTGTCGATCTCGGCAATGGTCGAGCGCGGCTCCATCGCGGAAGGAACGAGGCGCTGGCTGACGAGATCGAGCTCGACGGTATGCGCGGCCTTGGCAAACGCCTCGTCCACCTTGGCCGGATCGCCGTAAGCCATCGCGCCGACGATGTTGTCGGGCGCCTCCGGCCACACCACGGGCGCGCCGGGCTTTACCGCCTCGACCGGATCGACCACCGCCGGCTGCACGTCATATTCGACCACGATCGCTTCGGCCGCGCTCTGCGCCTCAGTGCGCGAGGCGGCCACCACTGCAGCGACCGCTTCGCCGGCATAGCGCACGACTTCATAGGCGAGCAGCCGGCGCGGCGGCACCGTCATCGGCTTGCCGTCGGGACGCTTGAAGATGTTGAGCGTCGGAATGCCCCCGATGTCGTCCTTGACGAGGTCCGCGCCGGTATAGACCGCAGTGACGCCCGGCATCTCAGCCGCGGCGCTGGTGTCGATCGAGACGATCTTCGCGTGCGCATGCGGCGAGCGCAACACATGCAACCACAGCGCGCCGTCCTCCGGCTTGTCGTCGATGAATTGCCCCTTCCCGGTGAGCAGCCGCTGGTCTTCCAAACGCTTGACGGGCTGGCCCGCTCCGAAACGCAAATTGCCGGGAAGAATGTTCATTCCGTTATGTCCTTGAAATCCGGAAAACGACCGCGGCGGTTTTAGCCGATTTTGCAGTCGATACAACCGAGCCGCAGCACATCAGCATTGCGTGGCACGCCCCCTTTTGGCCGCGCAGATTGCGAGGTCAGGAACGCTCGATGTCGATGATGCCCACATTCACGTCGCGGGTGTCCGAGCCGCGCTTGACAGTGAGGCGGACGGTCTTCCCGGCCCCGGCCTGCTCCAGCGCATCCGACAAGTCGGCGAGGCGCCGCACTGGCTTGCCTTCGACCGCGGTGATGATGTCTCCGACCGCTCCAGTCGATAAGTTGACACCGCGAATCCCTGCCCGTTCGGCAGGGCTGCCGGGGGCCGTTCGCACCACGATCACCCCTTCGATGCCAAGCCGCGTCGAAACATCCTCGCTGGCGGCGACGATGCCGATGCCGGGCGTTGGCACCCGGCCGTTGCGAATGAGCTCAGGGACAATCCGGTTCACGACATCGACCGGCACCGCGAACCCGATGCCGGCGTTCGAGCCCGACGGTGAGATGATCGCCGTCGTGACACCAATCAGGCGGCCTGCGGAATCCAGCAGCGGCCCGCCTGAATTGCCTGGATTGATCGCGGCATCAGTCTGGATCACATTGGCAATCTCCCGGCCGCCATGGGTCGGAAGCCTGCGCTTGAGGGCACTGATGATGCCGCTGGTCATCGATTGATCGAGCCCGAAGGGATTGCCGATCGCGAAGGCGGATTGCCCGACCTTCAGGTCGCTCGAACTGCCGAGCGCCACCGGCGGAGGGAGTTCGCGCACGCTTCGGATTCGCAGGACCGCAAGATCGTAATTGGGGGCCGTGCCGATAAGGTCCACCTGGGCCACCTCTCCCGACGCAAAGCGCACGGCGATCTCGCCGCCATTGGCCACGACATGATTGTTCGTCACGAGGTGACCCTCGCGGTCCCAGACGAATCCCGTGCCGGAAGCGCCGCCCTGGCCTTCCTCACCCATGAGAGGATTGGCCGCCGATCTCGCCGCCACCTGGACAACCGAAGGAGACACGCGCTCGAAGATGTCGATCGTGGCCGTTTCGGCATCGGACAGCGGCCCGCGCTGCTCGACGGCTCGCGCAGTGGGAGTGGTCCATGGCGCATGCTGGATTTTCGCAGCAGTAATTACGAGCAGCAGAGCGGCAAGAGCTGCCGCGGCAATTCCGTATCGACGATTCATGGCGATCACCGCGGTGTGTGCTGAAAGCAGTGTTCGGAATGCACATGCATGAGATGGCGGACCTCGCTCACGCAGCAACGTCGCAAGCGGCTGGAAGTTTCCTGATCAAGGCAGATAGGGAACGGCTTTGCTTTCGGCAGGGCGTCCGAGGACATATTGCCGCGTGACAATCGGCTATGCCAACTCCCGCAACGCCGCTTCCACGATCCTGCGCTGCTCGGCCGTCAGCGCGGCCTGCGGCGGGATGGGATCGCCGACCTCGTAGCCCTGGATCGAAAGACCGGCCTTGATGCAGGCGGCGAGGTTGAAGCGGGCGAAGGCCTCGTTGATCCGCCACAGCCGGCGCTGCAGCACCATCGCCTCGTCCCAGCGGTCAGCCTTGCAGAGGTCGTAAAGCGCGACGCTCTGGCGCGGGATGATGCAGGCAGGTCCCGCCATCCAGCCGAGCCCGCCGATCAGCATCACCGCGGCCGGAATGTGGGCGGAGGCCGAGAACACGCGCAAGCCATCGCCGCAGCGGTTCATGATCGAGAGCAGCCGCCCGGTGTTGGTCGAGGCGTCCTTGATGTAGCCGATGCGCGGATGCGCCGCGAGACGCGCGATAACATCGAGGGTGAGATCGGAGCGCTGAAATTGCGGATTGGTGTAGATGACGACGGGGATGTCCACGGCATCGGCGATGGCGCGGAAATAGGATTCGACCTGCGCATCGGCGAGCGGGAAGTAGGCCTCCAAAATTGCCAGGATGCCGTCTGCACCGAGCTTCTGGTACGCTTTCGCCTGCGCCACCGCATCCGCCGTCGAGGTGGAGGCGACACCCGCGACAACAGGCACGCGGCCGTTGGCCGCCTCGATCGTGGTCTGCACGATCGCCATGCGCTGAGCGGCGTTGAGATAGGCGAACTCGCCGGTCGAACCGAGCGGCGTCAACCCGTGCACGCCGGCGCCGATCAGATCGTCGCAGAGCTTTGCGAGCACGTTCGTCCGCACCGCGCCGTCGACATCAACGGGTGAGACCAGATAAGGGAAGACGCCGTGGAATTCGGACATGTCGGGGAAGCTCCGGAAGGCTGGCTGGCACCCGACGGGTATTACCAATGCCCGCCCCGGCGATCAAACCTTGAGCAAGCGCACGCGCGTGCCCCAGGGATCGATCGCCTCCAGGCCGTCGGCGAGCGTGGTGACCTTCACGCCGCCCTTGCGCAGGCGCTCTTCCTGCGCGGCAAGCAGCTCCTGCTTTTCCATGACCAGCGAAAACCAGGCGAGCCCCGTGGCCTGATCGTCGCGTTGGCCGGCGCCCTGGCTCTGCCAGACGTTCATCCCGAGGTGGTGGTGGTAGCGGCCCGACGACAGGAACGCAGCGCCATTGCGGCGGCGGGTCGGGTCGAGGCCGACGGTGCCGTGATAGAAGCTCTCGGCCCGCGCGAGATCGCCGACGCGCAGATGCATGTGACCGATACGCATTCCGTCCGGCGCTCTGGCATAATCGGCCACGCGCGTGTTGGTCAGCGACAAGAGATCGGGGATGTTGAGCTCGTCGGTCGCCATCTTCACGCTGCCCTCGCTCCATTGCCATTGCGAGGGATCGCGGTCGGCATAGACCTCGATGCCGTTGCCTTCGGGGTCGTCGAGATAGACGGATTCGCTGACGAGGTGATCGGCAAAGCCCGTCAGCGGCACGCGATGCGCGGCCGCATGCACCAGCCAGCGCGCCAGATCCTTCCGCGTCGGCATCAGGAAGGCGGTGTGGTAGAGGCCGGCGGCGTTGCGCGGCTCGATGGCTGCTTCGGGACGGGCTTCCAGGACCAGCAGTGTGATGCCGGCCGTGCCGAGCTTCGCGCCAGCCGCCGAGCGCTCCATCACGGTGAGCCCGATCACATCGCGGTAATAGTCAGCGACCTTGTCGAGGTCCTTGACTCGGAGCGTCATCATGCCGACCCGCATCGGCGTGCGGCTGGCATAGGTCGGCCCGCCGCCCTGTGCATTCCCCTCGGCGCGCGCCGCGGCTGCAGCCGCCATTGCGAGCGAGGTCGCGCCGGCAAGTTGAAGCAGGGTGCGGCGGGTGAGATCGAGGGTCATCAGTCAGGGCTCGCGGAAATGGTTGAGGCCGTACGGCGCAATGTCAGGCCGATTGCTACACGTTCCCGTGAGCGGCTCCCAATCACATGTTCGTCGGCCGGCGCTGCGGAGGCCCGGCCTCCCATATGTCCTGGCCACCCGGCCAGTTTCGCAAATGCCTGTGACGTCCCAGATTGAGGACAGCTATAGGAGCCTGCCATGACCGACCCCACTCCTCTGTCTTCCCTGTCGTCCGCGCTCGCGGACGTGGTGGCGCGCACTGCGCCGTCCGTCCTCTCCGTGCATTCGCATCGCTCCCGCGCGACCGGCTTCGTCTGGAAGCCTGGTCTGATCGTCACCGCCGACGAGGCCCTGGCCGACGAGGGCTCGGTCGAGATCAGCCTTCCCGACGGCAGCCGAGTGGCCGCCACGGTCGCCGGCCGCGACCATACGACCGATATAGCGCTGCTGCGCATCGATGCCGCCATTGCCCCGGTCAAGCTGACCACAGCGGTCCCTGCGCTAGGAACGCTGTCGATCGTCGTCGCAACCAACCGCGATACGCCGAGTGCGGCGCTCGGGATGGTATCGGCGTCGGGCAAGAGTTGGCGCAGCCTGCGCGGCGGCGACATCGATGCGCGGATCGAGCTCGACGTCCGCCTGCGCGGTAGCCAGCAGGGTGGCCTTGCCCTCGATGCATCGGGTGAAGCCTTCGGCATGGCCGTGCTCGGACCGCGGCGGGTGCTGGTGATCCCGAGTGCGACGATCGAGCGCGTCGCGCCCCAGCTCGAGGCGCGCGGCCGCATCGCGCGCGGCTATCTCGGTCTCGGGCTCCAGCCGGTGCGGCTCGACGACGGGATCGGCGCGATGGTGATGAATGTCGACAAAGCCGGGCCTTCGGCCGCGGCCGGCATCCGCCAGGGCGACGTGATCGTGGCGGTCAACGACCAGAAACTGTCCGGCGTGCGCGCGCTGTCGCGGACGCTGGGACCTTCGAGCGTCGGCACGGTGGTCGATATCGCGGCGCGCCGCGGTGGCGAACCGGTCAGCTTCAAGGTCACAATCGGCGAGAGGGCGGAGGCGTGAGCGAGGACAACGCGCCGGAGATCGTGCTCGCCCTGGAGATCGACGACCCCGCCCTCGCCGATCGCCTCGCCAAGCTGCTCGGCAACGTCGCCGGACTTCGCCTCGCCGCGCCTGGCGAAGCCGCCGCGGCAACGGTTGTCGCCCGCGATCCGCGCATCATGCCCGGCGACATCGCGCTGACTCAGCGCGAGCTCGACGTGCTGGCGCTGATGGCTGAGGGATCCTCCAACAAGATGATCGCGCGCCAGCTCGGTATTTCCGTGCATACCGTGAAATTTCATGTCGGCTCGCTGCTCGACAAGCTGGATGCCACCGGCCGCACCGACGCGGTCGCGCATGCGGCTCGCCGCGGCGTGATCGAGCTCTGATGCCGTCCGATTCACGTCGCTGATGCCGCCTTGAAGCTGAGCCGGACGGTGAGGCCCGGCACATTGTCGTGCAGCGCGATCTCGGCGCCATGGAGGCGCGCGACCGCAGCGACGAGACTGAGGCCGAGGCCATTGCCCGGCGTATAGCGGCTCTGTTCGAGCCGATAAAAGCGCTTGAACACGTGATCGCGCTCCTCGGTGGGAATGCCCGGACCGTCGTCCGCAACCGCGATTACCGCGCAGCCATCGGCGCTGCGGCAGGTGACGGTCACCTGCCCGCCCTTGCGGCCGTGCTTGATCGCGTTGTCGACGAGATTGGCGATGGCATCGAACAAGAGGTCGCGGTCGCCGGTCACCGGCACCTCGCGGTCGCTGGCGAGGCTTAGCTTTGTAGCAACCTGCTCCGCCGCGGCATCGTAGAGCTCGACGACCTCACCAGCGATCTCGGCGAGGTCGAGCGCGCGGAAAGCGCCGGTGCGGGCGCGGGTCTCGATCTCCGAGATCCGCGTAATGGAGGCGAACATGCCGAGCACGGCGTCGAGATCGGCGATGGTGTCGCCGATCAGCGCCGCGTCGGCCTCGCTGTTGCGCGGAGTGTGATAGGCCTTCTCCAGCCGGCCGCGCATGCGCGTCAGCGGCGTGCGCAGATCGTGGGCGACGTTGTCGCTGACCTGCTTGACCTCGCCCATCAGCGTCTCGATGCGGTCGAGCATCTGGTTGAGGTTTTCGGCGACGCGGTCCCATTCGTCGTTGCTGCCACGCAAGGGAATGCGCTGGTCGAGGCCGGCGAGCATGATGGCGCGGCTGGTGGCGTTGATCTGCTCGATCCGCCCGACCGTGCGCCGTGTCACCAGCACCGCCGCGAGCCCGGCGAGCACCAGAAGCAGCACGGCGACCGCGGCCATCGCGAGCTCGATCATGGCGGTGAAGCCGTCATGATCGCCGACGGTGCCGAGCCGGCTCTGCACATAGGCGAGCGTGCCGAAATAGACATACGCCATGATGGCCGCGACGATCAGCCCGAACGCCGCGATCGCGATCAGCGCCAGACGGAAGGTCGAGGAGCGGAGCGTCTTAGCCAGGAGCACGGAGGCAATATCCGATGCCGCGGATGGTGTGGATAAGCGGATAGTCCTGGGCATCGTCGACCTTGCGGCGGACCCGTCCGACATAGACGTCGATGATGTTGGTGGAGGGATCGAAATGCAGGTCCCAGACGTGCTGAAGCAGCATTGCGCGGGAGACGACGCGGCCTTCGTTACGGACGAGATATTCGAGCAGTTGAAACTCGCGCGGCAGCAGCGGGATCTTGCGGCCGCGGCGGCTGGCACTGCGCGCGATCAGATCGATGGCGAGATCGCCGACCCGAATCAGCGTTTCCTTGGCAATGGTCTCGCTGCGGCGGCCGAGCGCCTCCAGCCGTGCGAGCAGCTCGACGAACGAGAACGGCTTGACGAGATAATCGTCGCCGCCGGCGCGCAGGCCACGCACGCGATCATCCACCTCGCCGAGCGCTGAGATGATCAGGAACGGCGCGGCAATGCCGTCGTCGCGCAGCTGCCGCATCACGGTGATGCCGTCGATGTCGGGCAGCATGCGGTCGATCGTGATCACGGCATAATCGCGCGCGGCGCCATGGCTCAGGGCCTCGCGCCCGTTAGCTGCGAGATCGACCTCGTAACCGGAGGTCGTCAGTTCCTCGAGGAGTTGGCCTGCGGTTTCCGGATCGTCCTCGACGACCAGGATGCGGCGGTGACCTCCGGTCATGCAAAACTCCGCGCGACGATCGCCACCAGACTATCCCGTCCCGGGGCTGAGCGGAACCGCCCGGTGGCGACCGCGACAATGGTGCGGTACGGCGATGCTAGTACCAATCGTACCCGCACACATTGACCCAGTGCCAGCCATAGGGCGTCCATCTCCTGCGCCAGCAGCCGTCGTCGTAATAGTTGGCATAGACGAACGGCGCGCCGATGAAGGCGAAGCGGTGGAAGCGATGATGCCGGAAGAAGAAGGCATGCCGGCCAATGAAGGGCCTGCCGTGGAATGCCGTGCCGGCAAACCGCGGGCCGAAGGCGGCGCGGGTCGCGAGCGGCGCACCGGCAAAGCGCGGCCCGATCGCCGCGTGAGCGGCCATCGGGGAACCGGCGAAGCGGGCGCCACCGAAATGAGCTCCGCCCATGCCGCCCACTCGCATGCCCCCGCCCATACCGCCGACATGCATGCCACCGCCCATGCCGCCGGCGTGCATGCCGCCACCACCGAAATGCCCGCCGCCAAAGCCGCCATGGCCGCCACCGCCAAAACCGCCGCGCGCGAGCGCGGGCGCCGCGGCCGCCAGCGTCGCAGCCACTGCCGCTGCGACGAGCCCTGTGAGAAGCCTGTTCTTCATCGGAAGATCCTCCTTGCAGTGCAGCGCTAGTCCCGCTGCATGAGGAGGATCAGGAGAAGCGAATGCGCTGTCCCCATCAACTTACAAATGCGCCAGATTCTGACGCGGGTGTCAGGGAGGCGGCGCTCTGTCACTCCCTCTCCCCGTTCTTACGGGGAGAGGGAGGGGTGAGGGGTGCTTCGGCAAATTCGATTTGAGTTATGAGCCGGATATCCGACGAGTCGGATGGATTCCCGTCTCGGCACCATAGTGCCCTGCCCCTCACCCGGATCGCTGACGCGATCCGACCCCTCCCCGCAAAGGGCGGGGAGAGGTTAAGGGGTCACACCCGCTTGCCGCCGCTCTTCTCGGCTGCACGCCGCAACGCCTCCGCAAGCGCGCCCCCGCCGGAGGATTCCTGCTTGCGCGGCGCCGACGAGGTCATGCGTGCGCTGTTGCGCGAATTGTTGTCGCGCTGCATGCCGGGCGCGTCCTTCTTGGCGCCGACCTCGTCATCCAGCCGCAGCGTCAGCGAGATGCGCTTGCGGGCGACCTCGAAGTCCAGCACCTTCACCTTGACGATGTCGCCGGGCTTCACCACCTCGCGCGGATCCTTGATGTAATTCTTCGACATCGCCGAGATGTGCACGAGGCCGTCCTGGTGCACGCCGATGTCGACGAAGGCGCCGAAGGCGGCGACGTTGGTCACGGTGCCCTCGAGGATCATGCCCTTCTTGAGATCCTTGATCTCCTCGACGCCTTCCTTGAACACCGCGGCCTTGAACGCCGGGCGCGGGTCGCGGCCGGGCTTTTCGAGCTCGCGCAGGATGTCGGTGACGGTCGGCAGGCCGAAGGTCTCGTCGACGAAATCCTTCGGCTTGAGCGTGCGCACGATCTCGCTGCTGCCGATCAGCGCCTTGATGTCGCTCTTGGTTGCCGCGAGAATCCGGCGCACCACCGGATAGGCTTCCGGATGCACGCCGGAGGCGTCGAGCGGATCCTCGCCGCCGAGGATGCGCAGGAAGCCCGCGCACTGCTCGAATGCCTTCGGCCCGAGCCGCGGCACGTCCTTGAGCGCCTTGCGCGATTTGAACGGGCCGTTGGCGTCGCGGTGCGCCACGATGCTCTGCGCAAGGCCTGCGCCGACGCCCGACACGCGCGCCAGCAGCGGCGCGGAGGCGGTGTTGACGTCGACCCCGACCGCGTTCACGCAGTCTTCAACCACGGCATCGAGCGATTTGGCGAGCTTGGCCTGGCCGAGGTCGTGCTGATACTGGCCGACGCCGATCGCCTTGGGCTCGATCTTGACCAGCTCGGCGAGCGGATCCTGGAGCCGCCGCGCGATCGAGACCGCGCCGCGCAGGGTGACGTCGAGGCCCGGCAATTCCTCCGAGGCGAAAGCCGAGGCCGAATAGACCGAGGCGCCGGCTTCCGACACCACGATCTTGGTCATCTTCAGTTCGGGAAGGCCCTTGACGAGATCGGCCGCGAGCTTGTCGGTCTCGCGCGAGGCGGTGCCGTTGCCGATCGCGATCAGCTCGACGCGATGCTTCAGCGCAAGCCTGCCGAGGGTCGCCAGCGACTCGTTCCACTGCCGCTGCGGCTCGTGCGGGTAGATCGCGGTGGTGTCGACCACCTTGCCGGTGGCATCGACGACAGCGACCTTAACGCCGGTGCGGTAGCCGGGATCGAGCCCCATGGTGACGCGGGTGCCGGCGGGCGCCGCCAGCAAGAGATCGCGCAGATTGGAGGCGAACACGCGCACGGCCTCGGTCTCGGCCGAGTTCCACAGCCGCATGCGCAGGTCGATGTTGAGATGGACCTGGATTTTTGTGCGCCAGGCCCAGCGCACGGTGTCGATCAGCCAGCGGTCGCCGGGGCGCTTGAGATCGGCAATGCCGAACCGCTTCATGATCTTCAGTTCGTAGGCACTGGGCACACCGGGCGGCGGCGCCTCGGCCTCGGCCTGAATTTGCAGGTCGAGGATCTCTTCCTTCTCGCCGCGGAACATCGCGAGGATGCGGTGCGAGGGCAGCTTCGTCAGCGGCTCGGAGAAATCGAAATAGTCGGCGAACTTCTCGCCCTCGGTCTTCTTGCCGTCGCGCACCTTGGAGGCCATGCGCGCATTGGTCCACATCTCCTCGCGCAGCGCGCCGATCAGGTCGGCGTCCTCGTCGAAGCGCTCGACCAGGATGGCGCGGGCGCCGTCGAGAGCGGCAGCGGCATCGGCAACGCCCTTCTCGGCGTTGATGAAGGCTTCGGCTACGACCTTGGGATCATTGCCAGGCTCCGCCATCAGCTGATTGGCGAGCGGCTCGAGGCCGGCTTCCTTGGCGATCTCGGCCTTGGTGCGGCGCTTCGGCTTGAACGGCAGATAGATGTCTTCGAGGCGTGCCTTGCTGTCGGCGGCGAGAATGCTGGCTTCGAGAGCCGCGTCGAGCTTGCCCTGTTCGCGGACCGATTCGAGGATGGCCTTGCGGCGGTCTTCGAGCTCACGCAGGTAAACCAGGCGCTCCTCCAGGGTGCGCAATTGCGCGTCGTCGAGCGCACCGGTCGCTTCCTTGCGGTAGCGGGCGATGAAGGGAACCGTGGCGCCGCCGTCGAGCAGCGTCACCGCCGCCTCGACCTGCTCGGCGCGAACCCCAAGCTCCTGCGCAATTTTCTGGTTGATATTTGCCACGCGAGAATCCCTCTATCCAAGCACGCGACGCAGGGGCGAACCACCGGCCACGGGACGCCGCTTATGAACCAACCGGGGTTGATTCATCAAGGTGTGGCGGATGGCCGTCGACAGAGGATTTTTTGTTGAACCGATGCGATCTCGCCACAATCGTTGGGAGGACGACGTGTTCGTGCTGTGCTCTCGTGTCCCGGACGCGCTGCAGCGCGCAAGCGATGCGGCGCTGCGTCCGGGGCACGAGAGCGGAGTGCGGCGCCCGCTCTCTCCACGCCGTCATTGCGAGGTGCTCGCGACAAAATTGCAGAGCAATTTTGCGCTGATGCGACGAAGCAATCCAGAATCCCACCGCGGGGAGACTCTGGATTGCTTCGCGGAGCCTGTCATCGCGCCGCGCTTCGCGCGGACCCAGTGGCTCGCAATGACGGAGCGAGGGACATGCTCCGTTGAGCCCGCGGGCTACGGTGTCCGGCGGCGGGCCGGTTGCAGCGATCGCGCGACTGTCGGATTGATACAGCCGGCAGCTCTGCGTCCCCGACCTCTCCGCCCCACGCAACCCTGCCCCTCGCGCCAGCTCGGTTGATTCACGCGGTTCCTTGCGAAAGGAAGGTGACGCCGCATCAAGGGGATTTGACTACATGACTTTGCCGATGAGCTGGAGTGAATGGGCGCAGCACGACGGCGTGGCGCTGGCCGCCCGCGTCCGCAATGGCGAGCTGACGGCGAAGGAACTGGCGCGGCAGACCGCGGCGGGCGTCGCCAAGGTCAATCCGGCGCTGTCGGGCGTGGTCGAGCTGTTCGATGACGTGATCGCCGATCCCGCCAAGGACGGCGCCAACCTCTCCGGCCCGTTCGCCGGCCTGCCCTTCCTGATGAAGGATCTGGGACCGACCATGAAGGGCCGGCTCCAGGAGATGGGCTCGCTCCTGATGCGCGGCAATCGCGCGGCCGCCGACACCTTCCTGACCGGCAAATTCCGCCAGGCTGGCCTCAACCTGATCGGACGCACCACGACGCCGGAATTCGGCGTGTGCAGCTCGGCCGATAATCCCGCCGTCTATGTCACGCGCAATCCCTGGAATACCGACTACACCACCTGCGGCTCGTCGGCCGGGAGCGCCGCGATGGTCGCGGCCGGCGTGGTGCCGATCGCGCATGCGACCGACGGCGGCGGTTCGATCCGCATTCCCGCCGGCGTCAACGGCAATATCGGATTGAAAGTATCGCGCGGGGTGTTCTCGCTCGCCCCGCACATGTCCGATCTCACTGGCCTCGTCTCGATCCAGGGCTGCCAGTCGCGCAGCGTGCGCGACACCGCGGCCTTCGTCGATCACGCAAGGGGGCCTGCGCCCGGCGAGTTTATGCCGTTCTGGACCACGGCGCAGCCCTATTGCGAGATGATCAAGCGCGATCCGACCAAGCTCCGGATCGCGCTGTCGCACACCTGGGGCGACTACACCGCGACGCCGCACATCGCAGCTGAACTGGAGAAGGCGGGCCGCTTCCTCGAAGGCCTCGGCCATCACGTCGACTACGCCCTGCCCGAACTCGACTTCCGCGCCGCGTTCGCGGCGCAGACCACCTGCTACATCTCCAACTTTGCGGTAGTGATCTCCAACATGCTGGCCGCGCGCGGGCTAACGACGCCGCCGGAAGATCTGATCGAGCCCATGAACATCCGCATCTGGGAAGCCGGGCGGCACACGAGCTTCGCCGAGCGCGCGAAGATGCAAGGCGTGTTCAACACGACCTCCCGCGGCTTCGGCGCCTTCTTCGAGCAGTGGGACGTGATCCTGACGCCGGTCACCGCGCTGCCGACGCCGAAGGTCGGCACCAAGGAATATCTCACGATCTCCGATAATCCCGATGTGCTCGACTGGTTCGGCAATCTCTGGCGCAATTTCGCCTTCACGCCGCTCGCCAATCTCTGCGGCATGCCGGCGATCTCGCTGCCGATGGCGACCCACGAGCACGGCCTGCCGCTCGGCATCCAGGCGATCGCGAAGCAGGCCAATGACGGCCTCTTGCTGCAACTCGCCGCCCAGATCGAGCGCGCGCTCGACGGCAAGTGGAACGGCGGCAAGACCGCGAAGGTGCATGTGACCAAGGCGTGAGCTGCCGCCGCACGTTGCTCTAGCGCTTGTCCTCGCCAGCGTTTCGCACAATGGCCTTGTCCACGCGCCAACGCGATACGCCCTGCTCGGCGAGCAAGCGCGCCGCTGGGCTTCGTGTCTCCGGAAAGAGGGCGACGAGCGCATTGGTGCCCGTCACGGCAGGATTGCCGACCTCCTGCGCATGCAGTGCGGCGCGGCGGTCGACGCGCCGGAACGCAACGGTTGGCGCCGCTGTTCCCGTCTCGATCACAGTGTGTGCGAGCTCCTTGTCGAGATAGTCTGTGAGGTTTTGCCTGAGCACGCCGAGATCGGCGTTGCAGGCCTGCAAGATAGGTGCGGCATCACCGTCTTCGGTCAACGCCAGCAACAGGTGCTCCAGCGTTGCGAACTGATGGCGGCGCTGATCGGCGAGGGCCAGCGCTCGGCGTCGCGTCGCAGCATAGGCCGCGCCAAATGGGCGAGACGACACGTCCAGCAACCCGTCGATCTTCTCCAGGCGCTTCACGGGATCGAGCAGGGCCAGCAGCTCGTACTTGTCCTTGATCGGCAGCTTCATGCGCATCGCCATCGTGTCCGCTATGCGGCCGACGTCGTGCGTCTGATCGAAGAACAACCAGATATCAGGCACCAGCAAGCCGTGGGTGGCTGCGTAATCCTCGAAACGCTGGATGGCCCGGCGGATCAGTTCGGGCGAATCGACGGGCGCCCCTTCGGGCAATTCGGATGCCTCGGACCGATAACCGCTCGATTGCGCAGCGAAGCTGCGCAGCGCGACGCGGCGGAGGACACGCGTCAGGACCCTGATCGATCCGTCCTGGAGCCGTTCGAGTTCGACCAATTGAACCAGCACGCCGATCTCACAGAGGTCGGCAAATTGCGGCTCATCGACGGTCGCATCGCGCTGGATCGCGCAGACCATCTCGCGCTCGCCCTCGAACGCATGGTTGAGCGCGAGCACGGTGTTCTCGCGGCCGACGAACAACGGAAAGGTTGCGCCCGGAAACGGCACGAAATCGCGCAACGGGACCGCCGGATAGACCGCAGTCGAGCTGATGGGCCTTGCGATCGGCACGAGCGTGTCGCGACGCCCGGTCTGGAGCATTGCCGACAACGTATTCCAGTCTGCAACGCCCAGCATCCTCGATACCAGTTCGAGGCTTTCGCTGTGACTGATGGTGACGGCCTTGGTAGTCAGGGTTTCGCGCAGGGTCTGCGCCATAGCCTTGGCATCGCGAAAATCGCGCATCGGTTCGTCCTCTGCATGAGCGATCCAGATATATCAGGCGGTTGCGTTGCTGACCCGGACGCTCGGGCAAAGGGGAGGCCGAGAAGGCTCGATACGTTCACCATTCCACGGAGGGTGCAACCGGCAGGTCGTATCAACCTACGCTGAAGGTGGCGCAAAGATAAATCGCTGTCAATTGCGATCTCAATTCTTCACCGCCGGGATGTCCTCCGCCGGCTGCTGCTGGCCCTGCTTGTACATCGCCAGCGCCTTGTCGAGTGCTTCGCGCAGCGCCAGCGCGGCCGCGACGCTGCAACGTAAGTGCGCGGTCTGGACCACGTCGACCCTGACGGCGGCACCGACCGGCATCAGCAGGTTTGCGGCGAGCTCGATCTGGATCGCGCCGTTGTGGTGGCCGAAGCAGGAGGCACCGTCGAAATAGATGATCGGCGCCCGTTCCGAGCTGGAGGTCGAAATGGTGACGGGCCCCTGGGCGGTCGAGGGTGTTTCGGGGTCGGTCATGGGCGCTCCTTGCGGCTAGTCGAACGAACGAAGCACCCACCATCGTCGCTTCGGCCCGCCCTGTCGAGGCCAAACCGCCCGAGGCAGACCGGCGGCGCCTATTCGGGGTTTTGCGCGGCGCCCGGCACTGGTCTAGAACGTCGTCATGTCCGCTATACCTACCACGCTCCCCTTCGAGGAACTCGCCGAGGCCATCAAGGGCCGCCGCTCCGACTACGGCCATATCAGCGGGCTCCAGCTTGACCGCTTCGCACCCGGCGAGGCCTGGTCCAGCCTGCCCTACCGTCCCGTCTTCGTCGGCGACACCGAGACCGGCGTTCTGCATGGCGGTGTCGTCACCGCGATGCTGGACGAGAGCTGCGGCATGGCGGTGCAGCTCGCGCTCGACGGCACCCGCGCGATCGCGACCCTGGACCTGCGCATCGACTATCAGAAGCCGGCGACGCCGGGCCTCGACATCAAGGCGCATTCGGTCTGCTATCGCACCACGCGCTCGATCGCCTTCGTTCGCTCTACCGCCTATCAGGAGTCCGAGGACGATCCGGTCGCGACCGCGACGGCCTGCTTCATGATCGGCGCCAACCGCACCAACATGCTCGCCGACCGCAGGATGGATGCGCGCAGCATACCAACGCTGGAGGCGCCGGAGGATCCAGACGGCCCGTTTGCAAATAGCCCGTTCGCGCGCTGCCTCGGCATTCGCGTCAACGACGACGGCACGCTGACGATGCCGTTCTCGCCGAAGATCATCGGCAATCCGATCCTGCCCGCGATCCATGGCGGCATGACCGGCGCCTTCCTGGAGACCACCGCGATCATCGGGGTGGCGCGCGAGCTCGGCACCGCCGCGCCGCCCAAACCGATCGGCCTCACCGTCAACTATCTGCGCTCCGGCCGTGCGCTCGACACCTTTGCCAACGTCTCGATCGTGAAGCAGGGCCGCCGCATCGTGGCCTTTGAGGCGCGGGCGTGGCAGGACGATGCGAACAAGCCGATCGCCACGGCCTTCGGTCATTTCATGTTGCGGCCGACGCCTGGAAGTGACGAGGAATAGGCGTATTTTACTTGACGGGCGGGGCGCAGGACACAACGATAGCGCGTTCCCGGCGAGAGGTATTGATTTGCGGCACCCGCTCGACATCATCGCCATGTTCGCCGCACTCTGGCTGCTGGCATCGATGGTGCTCGACGCGTTGACGCCGAAGGAACTGACGGCGGTGATGATCGCCATTGCGATCGGGCCCGCCATCGTCGTCACCGCTGTGTTCTACTACCTGCGCTGCCCGCGCACGGATTTTGCGGTGATGTTCGCGGCGCTCTGGCTGATCTCGGACATCGCGATCGCCTTCATCTCGCCGAAGGAGTTGCCGCATTTCCTGATCATGCTCGGCTTCGTGCCGGCGCTGCTGATCGGCATCGTGCTGCACTGGCAGCGCTTCCAGCGCCGCCACGAGCGGATGCCCGCGCCCTCGATGAAGCGGGGCTAGCGCGATTCCACTCTCCCTTCGGGAGAGGTGAAGAGCCATCTCAGGCATATTCAGCGCGGCAACAGATTCGTCTTCGCGAGGTCGAGCACCTCGTCGCCGCGGCCGTTCATCACGGCGCGCAGCACCCACAGACTAAAGCCCTTGATCTGCTCGGGCGTGATGGTCGGCGGCATCGACAGCTCCTGCTTGGCGGTGACGACGTCGAGCAGCGCCGGCCCGTTATGGGCCAGCACCTCCTTCATCGCGCCCGAGAGTTCGCCGGGGTCCTCGACGCGCTTCGCAAAGACGCCCATCGCGCGCGCCATCGCGGCGAAATCAGGGTTCTCCAGATCGACATTGGTGTCGACGAAGCCCGCGGCCTTCATCTCCAGCGCGACGAAGCCGAGCACGCCGTTGTTGAACACGATCACCTTCACCGGCAGCTTCATCTGCGTCAGCGTGATCAGGTCGCCCATCAGCATGGTGAAGCCGCCGTCGCCCGACAGCGAGATCACCTGGCGGCCGGGCTGTGCAGCCTGCGCGCCGATCGCCTGCGGCATGGCGTTGGCCATCGAGCCGTGCACGAAGGAGCCGATCAGACGGCGGCGGCCGTTCATGTCGAGATAGCGCGCGGCCCACACCGTAGGCGTGCCGACGTCGGCGGTGAACACGGCATCGTCGGTCGCATGGTCGCTGATGACTTTTGCCAGATATTGCGGATGGATCGGCTTGGCTCCCGGCGTGCCCCTGGCGAGCTGGTCGAGCCCCTCGCGCGCCTTCTTATAGTGCGCGATGGCATCGTCGAGATGCTTGCGCTGCGTCTTTGTCTTGAGCAGCGGCAGCAGCTCCTCGATGGTGAGCTTGACGTCGCCGACGAGCCCGAGATCGATCTTGCAGCGCCGTCCCAGATTTTCCGGCCTGATGTCGATCTGTACGATCTGGCAGTCGGTCGGGAAGAACTGCTTGTATGGGAAATCTGTGCCGAGCATCACCAACGCGTCGCAGGCGTGCATGGCCGCGTAACCAGAGGAGAAGCCGATGAAGCCGGTCATGCCGACGTCGTAGGGGTTGTCGTGTTCGACATGCTCCTTGCCGCCGAGGGCATGCACGATTGGGCTCTTCAGGGTCTCCGCAAGCTGCATCAGCGGCGCATGCGCGCCGGCGCAGCCACGGCCGCAGAACAGCGTGATGCGTTCGGCGCCATTCAGGCGATCCGCAAGCGCCTTCAGCTCATCGGCCTGCGGCACGACCTTCGGCGCTGCCAGCGCAAGCCCGCGCGTCGTCGACAGCGCGCGCTTCGGCGGGCTGCGGAAAGCGACATCGCCGGGCATGGCGACGACGGCGACACCGCGAAGGCCTACCGCCGCACGGATCGCATTCTCCAGCACGTAAGGAAGCTGGCTCGGGTCGGAGACCAACTCGCAATAATGGCTGCACTCGCGGAACAGGTTTTGCGGATGCGTTTCCTGGAAATAGCCGCCGCCGATCTCGGCTGAGGGGATCTGCGCCGCGATTGCCAGCACAGGAACGCGGCTGCGATGCGCGTCAAACAGGCCGTTGATCAGATGCAGATTGCCGGGGCCGCAGGAGCCGGCACACACCGCAAGGCTGCCCGTCATCTCGGCTTCGCCGGCGGCGGCGAAAGCCGCAACCTCTTCGTGCCGGACATGGATCCATTCGATCGTGCCGCGACGGCGCAGCGCCTCGGTAAATGCGTTCAGGCTGTCGCCGACGATGCCGTAGATGCGCTTGACGCCGGCCTGTTCGAGCGTTGCCACGAACAGATCGGCCACATTGTTGATCGCCATGTCGGTCTCCTGCTTCAGCCAATCACATGCACACGATGTGCAGGCATCGATTGCGATGCCGTGAGGCACAATAAGCTATGACACGATTGCGGCGTATCTGTTCCGGCTCAATCTTTCACAATCGCCCGATCGTAGGCTGTGATCGTCGCGTTCGCGCGCGCGGCGACATCGGCGGCTGACATGCCGGGCTTGTACAGGCTGGAGCCGAGCCCGAACGCCGTCACGCCGCCCTTGATATACTCGGCAAAATTCTGATCGGAGACACCGCCGACGGCGGCGATCATCACGCCGGCCGGCAGCACGGCGCGGATCGCCGCAATGCCGGACGCGCCGAGCACGCTCGCCGGAAAGAACTTCAGGCTCGAGGCGCCGGAGCGCGCCGCCAGCAGTGCCTCGGTCGGCGAGAACACGCCCGGCATCGTCACCATGCCGTGCTGGTGCGCGCGCGCCAGCACCTCGGTGTCGACATTCGGCGAAACCATGAGCTTGCCGCCAACGTCGTTGAGACGATCGACATCCTGAGCCGTCAGCACCGTGCCGGCGCCGATCAGCACGCCGGCCGGCGCGAGCTTCACGGCGGTGCCGATCGAGCGGAACGGATCGGGCGAGTTCAGCGGGATCTCGATCGCGGTCATGCCGGCCTCGATCAGCACGCCGACGATCGCCTCGGCTTCCTCAGGCTTGACGCCGCGCAGGATCGCGACCAGCGGACGCTTCATCGGCGGAAAGGGAACGCTCATCTCAAGAGTCCTTCTTCTATTTCGTCCAGATCGCCGCAGCCGCCATCGACAGGCCGCTGCGGACGGCTTCATCGGCATCGATCGGCTGCACGGTGACCGACAGTGCGTCGAAAGCCAGCCGGTATAGCGTTGCAAGGCGACCCGATGCGAGCAACATGACGCCTGCTTTCGGCACGGTACCGGAGAGCCCTGCCGCCAGCTCGACGCCAATCAACGTGCCCGACAGCGCTTCGCGCGCTGCGGCCGGCGTGCCGCCGAACAAGAGCTGCCGCGACCGCGCGGTGAACAGAAGATTGGCGGCGAAGGCCGGCGTCTTGAACGCTGCAATTACTGCCGCCCTGAAGCTTGCGACATCCTCGGCGTCATCGGCGCCGGCGACCGCGAGCGACAGGATGGTCTCGCGCGACACCGCGCTGAAGAGCTCGCCGGTCATGAACGTCGAAAAGTGCTCGACAATGCCATCCTTCACGCGGACCCATTTCGAATGCGTGCCGGGCATGCAGACCAGGGCCTCGCCGGCGGCATCGAGGCCGAGCGCACCGAGCAATTGCGTCTCCTCGCCGCGCATGACGTCCGGCGCGTTTGCATCGCGCTGCGCGATGCCCGGCAGGATGCGGATATCGCGCGCCTCGCCCGGCACAAGCGCGGCTTGTTTCAGGATGGCAGCAAGTGGCGCCGGCGTGTCGACATAGCCGGCCTCGACCCAACCCGTTTTGGCGCCGGCCATGCCGCAGACGAGAACCGGCAGATGATCCGGAGCTTCGACCGCCGCAAGATGCGAATGCAGCACGGCGGGAAAACCGGTCTTGGCCGCAGCCAGCATGCCCTCGCCGCTGCGGCGCTCCGCCAGCACCTGGCCGGCACGGTCGATCAGCCAGAGCCGGAAGCTGCTGGTGCCCCAGTCCACTGCGACATAGGCGGGTTCGGTCATCTCAACGCGTATCCTCGTCTCACGGCCAAGACGCCGTCTTGCGACAATGAGACAGCGCCTTGTAAATTCGTCCCGGGATATCGGCTATTGCCGCCGTAAACCAGCCTTTTCTCGCAGGTCTGCGGCGCCGCCCGCGCTGGCACACCGCTTGCTGAAGCGTCCCCACTCACGTCCGTGAACCGCGCGACAAGACGCGTCAACATCAGATGAGGAAACCATGGAGATCGGTTATTTCACGATGCCTTCGCATCCGCCGGAGTGCGGCCTGAAGGAAGGGAACGACTGGGACTTGCAGGTCGTGCGCTGGCTCGACGAGCTCGGCTATCAGGAAGCCTGGGTCGGCGAGCACCACACCGCGCCCTGGGAACCCAACCCCACGCCGGACCTCCTGATCGCGCAGGCGCTGATGCAGACCAAGAAGCTTCGCATTGGACCCGGCGGTTTCCTCTTGCCCTATCACCACCCGGCCGAGCTCGCCAACCGCGTGGCGATGCTGGACCATCTCTCCGAGGGCCGGCTCAATTTCGGCGTCGCGGCGAGCGGCCTGCCGAGCGACTGGGCGATGTTCAACGTCGACGGCATGAGCGGGCAGAACCGCGACATGACTCGCGAAGCGCTGGAGATCATCCTGAAGCTGTGGACTGAACCTGCGCCCTTCACCCATAAGGGCAAGTTCTGGACGGTGACCAAGCCGGACACGATGTTCGACTTCCTCAAGCCCCACATCAAGCCGCTGCAGGCGCCGCATCCGCCGATCGGCGTCGCCGGGCTCTCCAAGAATTCGGACACCTTGAAGCTCGCCGGCGAGCGCGGCTTCATCCCGATGAGCCTCAACCTCAACCCGGCCTATGTCTCGAGCCATTGGGATTCGGTCGAGATCGGCGCCGCCAAGACCGGACGCAAACCGAACCGGCAGGACTGGCGGCTGGTGCGCGAGGTGTTCGTCGCCGACACCGATGAGGAGGCCTGGAAGCTCTCGACCGGCGACATGATGGGCCGGATGATGCACGAGTACTTCCTGCCGCTGCTCGGCCATTTCGGCTTCAAGGACTATCTCAAGCACGCGCCCGACGTGCCCGATAGCGACGTCACGGTCGAATATTGCGCCAAGCGGAACTGGATCGTCGGCTCGCCCGCGACTGTCGCCGAAAAAATCGAGAAGATCTACGACGAGGTCGGCGGCTTCGGCGTGCTGCTGGTGTTCGGCTTCGACTACAAGCACAAGGCGGAAGCCTGGCACCACTCGCTGTCACTGCTGAAGAACGAGGTGATGCCGCGCCTGGCGCATCTCGGCTCCGCGAAGAAGGCAGCTTGACCTGCAGCGGGTGCGGCGCGATCGTGCCGCACCCGCATCATTTCGGAGATTTCCGCGTGACGGTCGACGCCAAGGATTTCAAGCAGGCGATGCGCCAATGCGCCGGCGCGGTCGCGCTGGTGACTGTCGGCGCCGAGCACGGCAAGCGCACCGGACTGACCGTGACCTCGGCCTGCTCGCTCTCCGACAATCCGCCCTCGCTGATTGTCTGCGTCAACCACAACGCCAGCGCGCATGGGCGCATCCGCGAGGAAGGCGCTTTTGCGATCAACTTCCTGCACGAGGATCACTCCCTGCTGGCGCTGATCTTCAGCGGCCAGAAAGGCGTCAACGGCGACGACCGCTTCGCTTTCGGACAATGGACGCGCGGCGAGACCGGCGCGCCGGTGCTGACAGACGCGGTCGCGGCATTCGATTGCGTGCTGGCCCACGAGTTCGAAACCAAGACGCATTCGATCTTCGTCGGCGAGGTGCGCGGCGTGTCGCACGCAGCGACGGCTACGCCGCTGGTCTATTTGCGAAGCAGCTTTCATACACTCCACGAAATCCGCGAGACAGTTACAGTCGGCGACCTCGATTCGCGGCATCTGAGCTGGACGGATTTTTCGTAAGGCGCTGCCCTCTTCCCTTTTCCCCTTGTGGGAGAAGGTGGCGCGAAGCGCCGGATGAGGGGTATCTATCCGCGTATTGAAACGAGAATTGGACTCGCGGCGAGAGACCCCTCACACGTCTCGCCGCTGGCGCGGCGAGCCACCCTCTCCCACAAGGGGAGAGGGGAAGAAAGAGCGCCGCTTCGCAAACTGTTAGCTGCCTACTGCGCAGTCTCGATCTTCAGCTGCTTGATCTTGCGATACAGCGTGGCGCGGCTGAGCTTCAGCGCGCGTGCTGTCTCGGTCACGCGGCCGCCGTGCTTGCGTAACGCCTCGACGATCGTGGCGCGCTCGGCAGCTTCGAGATTCGGCTCCGTCCTTCCGAACGGCGGCAAATCGAGATCGGCATCGGTGATGACACCGTCTTCCGCCGTGCAGCCGGCGAGCCGCAGCACGTGGCGGAGCTGGCGCATGTTGCCGGGGAACGGATAGGCCACGAGATGTGACCAGGCTTCCTCCGCGAGGCGGCAGTTCGGCGCCTCCTCGCGCGCGATCTGGCGGATGACGTCGTCGCGGTCGGCGCGCTCGCGCAAGGCGGGCAATCGCACCTCCATGCCGCGCAAGCGGAAATAGAGATCGGCACGGAAGCCTCCCTCCTCGGCCATGCGAGCGAGATCGCGATGCGTGGCGCTGATCAGGCGGATGTCGACGGCGACAGGCTTGAGCGCGCCGAGCGGCCAGACCTCGCGGTTTTCCAGCACGCGCAGCAGGCGGGTCTGGAGCGCGACCGGCATGTCGCCGATCTCGTCCAGGAACAGCGTGCCGCCATCGGCCTGCACGATCAGGCCCTTCGAGCCCTCGCGTCGCGCGCCGGTGAAGGCGCCGGCCTCGTAACCGAACAGCTCGGCGTCGATCAGGCTCTCCGGCATCGCCGCGCAGTTCAGCGCGACATAGTTGTTGCGCGCGCGGTTGCTCGCGGCGTGAATGGCGCGCGCGAACACGTCCTTGCCGACGCCGGTCTCGCCATGCAGCAGCACCGGCAGATTGTGGTCGCCGATGCGCCTCAGCCGTTTCACGCTTCTGATCAGGCCGGGATCGCGGCCGGCGAGCCGATGCAACGCGTCGAAGCGATCGACGGGCCCATCGCGGGGCGGCGCAAGCGGGCGCGTGGAAGACCTTGCGCGCAGCGGCGGCGCGACACGGGCCCGACCCAAGGCACGGCCGTCGGCACGGCGCAGCTCGACTACATCATCCGCGCCACGCGCGCCCTGACGGTCGACCTCGATGTAGCGCGACAGATCGATGCCGGATGCGATCAGACCGTCGGTCAGACCGAGCAGTGCGCGCGCCGTACGGCAGGCGCCGACGATGCGCCGATCGTCGTCATAGGCGATCAGCCCGCGACCGCCATCGCCCGGCACGCGCGCGACCCAGGCCTGGCGGAAATGATCGCGGAAGATCGCATCCTCGATGCGGCGCGTCGCCTCCATCGTGACGGCGAGTGCAAGCTGATGCGCGGTGCGGCTGAGATCGCTGCGGCACGAGGTGATGTTCACTGCACCCGCGATGCGGCCGGTGGAATCGAACAGCGGCGCCACCGCACAGGAGAAGATGCCCTATTGCTCGCGAAAATGTTCGTCGCGATGCACCAGGATCGGTTTCTCTTCCGCGAGCGCGGTGCCGAGCCCATTGGTCCCCTCGAAGCTTTCCGAGAAATTCGAGCCGGTATAGACCCCCCAGTGCAGGAAGATGTCGGCATCGGCGGCGCCGGGCAGCCAGCTGAGCAGGGCTGTTGCGCTGGGGTCCGCCAGATTGACGCAATAGCCGGCCTCGCGCAGGACCCGCGCGAGGTCTTCGAGCTCCGGCGTCGCGAGCCGGATCAGCTGCTCCATCGGTTCGGCGGCATGCCGGATTTCGGCTTCGGTCAGCGTCTGGGGCGGTCCGCGGCGGGCGGGATCGAGCTTGTGATTGACCAGGCAGCGCCGCCAGGAATTGGCAATCCGCGAAGAGGCATCGACGTCGGCCACGTGATTGGCGACGGACAAGACACGGGCGACATGGTTCGAGGCCGAAAGGCTGGCCATCGCGGACGTCTCCACCCTGTATTATTGTGCAAAGTCTGGCACCGCAGGCGGGGAAGTCAATCGGGAACCGGGAACGCACGCAGCGCAGTCAAAATTGCTGCACCGCCCTCACCACGTATCGATGCACGGCCGCTTCTTGCCCGTTCGCGCCGGCGGCTGCGGCACCGAGCGCAGGCCCGCCATGATCCAGCGCCGCGTCTCGGCGGGGTCGATGACGTTGTCGATCTCGAACACCGAGGCGATCGAGACCGCCTTGCCGTTGGCATAGAGCTCGGCGACCTTGTTGCGGTAGTAGGTCTCACGCTCCTCCGGATCGGCGATCGCCTCCATCTCCTTGCGGAAGCCGAGGCGGACATAGCCCTCCAGCCCCATGCCACCGAACTCGCCGGTCGGCCAGGCCGCGGTGAAGAACGAGGCGTGGAAGCCGCCGCCGATCATCGACTGCGCCCCGAGCCCGTAGCCTTTGCGCAGCACGATGCCGAACAGCGGCACGGTGAGGCTCGCGCCCGTCACGAACATGCGTGAGATGTGACGCACGATCGCGGTCTTCTCCGCTTCCGGCCCGACCATGAAGCCAGGCGTGTCGCAGAGCGAGACGACGGGTAAGTCGAAGGCGTCGCAGAGCTGGAGAAAGCGCGCGGCCTTGTCGCCGGCGTCGGCATCGATCGCGCCACCGAGATGGCGCGGATTGTTGGCGATCAGGCCGAACGGCTTGCCCTCGATGCGGATCAGCGCGGTGATCATGCCGACGCCGTAGTCGCGGCGCAGCTCCAGCACGGAGTCCTTGTCGGCGACGAGATCGATCACGCTGCGGATGTCGTAGACGCGAAGACGGTTCTCAGGGATCGCGCGGCGGAGCAGGCGCTGGTCGGCAGCCTTCCACTCCGACACCGCGCCCTGGAAATAAGACAGATATTTTTGCGCGACGCGCGTCGCCTCTTCCTCGTCCTCGACCAGGATGTCGATGACGCCGTTCGGCGACTGGAACGAGACCGGACCGACCTCGGCCGGATGATAGACGCCGAGCCCGCCGCCCTCGATCATGGCGGGGCCGCCCATGCCGATCGAGGCGTTCTTGGTGGCGATGATGACGTCGCAGCAGCCGAGCATCGCGGCATTGCCGGCGAAGCAATAGCCGGAAACGACGCCGACGACAGGCACGAGGCCGGACAGCCTTGCGAACTGCACGAAGGACGGGCCGTCGAGGCCGGTCATGCCGAGCCGGTCCGTATCGCCGGGCCGGCCCCCGCCGCCCTCGGCGTAAAACACCAAGGGCACACGCCAGTCTTCCGCCAGCGTCAGCATGCGGTCGATCTTCTTGTGGTTCATGTGGCCTTGCGTGCCCGCGAGCACGGTGTAGTCGTAGGCCACGACGATGCAGCGCCCGCCTTCGGCGCCGAACTTTTCGGCGTTGACGGTCGCAACGCCCATGACGAGGCCGTCGGCCGGCGTGTTCTTGATGAGGTCGTCCAGCTTGCGCCGGCGGCGCTGCGCCGCGATCGCAAGGCTGCCGTACTCCATGAACGAGCCTTCGTCGACGAGCTGCGCGACGTTCTCTCGCGCGGTGCGCTGGTTGGTGTTGCGGCGGCGCTCGACCGAGGCCGGGCGGTTCTCGTCGAGCGTATTGGCCTGGCGCGCGATCAGCTCGGCGAGATCGGGGCGAATGTGATCGAGATCGATATCGGCTTCCGCCGCCGCGCTGTCAGCTGCGACGTCGAGCGGCTCCAGGTACAGGATCGGCTCGCCATGCAGCAGCGTGACGCCGTCGCCGGCAACGAGCTTCATGACGCGGCCGCCCTGTTCGGCCATGACCAGATGCTCCATCTTCATGGACTCGATCACGGCAAGCTGCTGGCCGGGGCGGACGATCTCGCCCTCCTTCACCTGGATGGTGACGATGGTTCCCTGCAAGGGCGCCGCGATCATCACCGCACCTTCAGGCACGACTTGCGCGACATGCGCCTCGCTGCCGTGAGCACTGCTTCGCTCGGTTGCAGCAAAATAGAGCGGCTTGGCGGCGCCATCGGCGGCTTCGACGAGCTTTTCGATGTTGCGATCGATGAAATCGGTCGCGATGTGGTTGGTCCTGAAATCGGGATGCGCCAGCACGGCCTGGAGGAAGGCGATGTTGGTGACGACTCCGTCGATCCGGAACTCGCGCAGGACGCGCGAAGCTTTTGCGACCACGTCGTGCCAGGCCGCGCTCGGCGTGTGCACAATGACCTTGGCCAGCAGCGAGTCGAACGCCGCGCTGGTCTTATAGCCGGCATAGCCAAAGCTATCGACGCGAACGCCGGGTCCTGACGGCGGCTCGAACACGGCGAGCACACCACCGGTCGGATGCGTCGCCCCCGTTTCGTCCAGCGTCTCCATGTTGACACGAAGCTGCATAGCATGGCCGCGCGGCTTCGGAATATCGCCCTGCGCAAAGCCGATCGAGGCGAGTGTCGCACCTGCGGCGACCGCGAGCTGGGCGCGAACAAGGTCGAGGCCGAGCACCGCTTCGGTGACGGTGTGCTCGACCTGAAGCCGCGGATTGGCCTCGATGAAGGCAAAACTGTCGTCGGCGCTGCCATCGACCAGGAACTCGAACGTGCCGAGATTGTCGTAAGAGGCGGCCGCGGCGAGCTGCTTCGCCGCCTCGATGATGCGGCCGCGCAAGCCATCGCTCAGCGACGGGCTCGGCGCCACCTCGACCAGCTTCTGGTGCCGACGCTGGATGGTACATTCGCGTTCCCAGAGATGGGAGATCGCGCCGTGGCGGTCGCCGATGATCTGCACCTCGATATGGCGCGCCTGCCGGATCAGCCGCTCGGCATAGACGCCGTCGAAGCCGAACGCCGCCTTGGCCTCGGACTGGCAGCGCGCATAGGCTTCCGCAAGATCGGACGCGTTCTCCACCACGCGCATGCCGCGGCCGCCACCGCCAGCCATCGCCTTGATCACGATCGCCGCCTTGCCGCCGAGCGAGGTGAAGAACGCGGCGATCTCCTCCAGCGAGGACGGCCCGCTGGTGCCGGCGATGATGGGGACGCCGCAGCGCTTTGCCAGTTGCCGCGCAGCGACCTTGTCGCCGAACAATTCCAGCGCCGCAGGTTTCGGCCCGACGAAAACGATACCGGCATCACTGCAAGCCTTGGCGAACGCGGCGTTCTCGCTGAGGAAGCCGTAGCCGGGATGCACGGCATCGCAACCGGCGGATTCCGCCGCCTTCACCACCGCGTCGATGTCGAGATAGGCCCGCGCACCGCGGCCGGGAATTTCGACCGCCTCGTCGGCAACACGCACATGCAGCGCCAGCGCATCGTCGGCGGGATGGATCGCAACCGTCGCGATGCCGGCGTCGGCCGCCGCGCGCGCGATGCGGATGGCGATCTCGCCGCGATTGGCGATCAGGAGCTTCTTGAACGACATGCAACGGTCTCCATGCCCGCGAGGCCAGGCGCGGGTCGGCAGGTTCGATGATCCTGCTTCTTCACTTTAACCGCAGCCGTCAAGAGCGAGAAGACCGGTCGCGATGACCGCTCCCGCAGGCCGGAATTTCGATCCGCAACGCGCGCCGTGACGAGGCGAATAATCCACATCACGGCAGACAGATCGGCGACGATCAGGCCGCCCGCACGCCCGCAACGAAGGCGCCGACCTCGTATTCGAGCGATTGCAGCTTCTGCGTCAGCCGGCCGCTCGATTGCAGCACGAGGCCGGCGGCCTGGCCGGTTTCGGCCGTGGCATCGGTGACGCCGGAGATGTTCTGCGAGACCTGATCCGTGCCGGAGGCCGCCTCCTGCACGTTGCGCGCGATCGCCTGGGTCGCGGCGCCCTGCTCCTCGACCGCGGCGGCGATCGACGAGGAGATCTCGTTGACCTCCATGATGGTGGCACGGATGCTCTCGATGTTGCCGACGACCTCGTTGGTCTCGGCCTGGATCGCGGTGATCTGCGCACCGATCTCGTCGGTCGCCTTCGCGGTCTGGCTCGCCAGCGATTTCACTTCGCTCGCGACCACCGCAAAGCCCTTGCCGGCTTCGCCGGCCCGCGCCGCCTCGATGGTGGCGTTGAGCGCGAGCAAATTGGTCTGCGAGGCGATCTGGTTGATGAGATCGATGACCTCGCCGATCTTGTGCGCGGCCGCGGCCAGCCCCTGCACGGTGTCGTTGGTGCGCTGACCGTCGGCGGCGGCCTTGTCCGCCACGCTGGCCGCCTGCGCCACGCGCTGGCTGATTTCGGTGATCGAGGACGACAGCTCGCCGGCGGCTGAGGCGACCGTCTGCACGTTGCTCGATGCCTGCTGGCAGGCGGTGGCGACGAAGCTCGCGCGGTTGGTCGCCTTGTTCGCGGTCTCCGACATGCCCTGCGCGGCCTGCTGCATCGCGCGCGCCTCGTTGAAGACGTCGCGGACGACGGCCTGAACGCTTGCCTCGAACTTGCCGGCGAGATCGGCCATCGCCCTGCGCTTCTCGTCGTCGGCCTTCTGCTTCAGCTCCTGCTGCTCGGCATGCATCCGGCTGACCGCCGACGCATTGTCCTTGAACACCGCGAGCGCCTTGGCGAGCCCGCCAACCTCGTCGCGGCGATCGGTGTGGGGCACGTCGAACGCGCTATCGCCGGCGGCGAGGCGCTCGGTCAGCGCGGTGATCCTGGCCAGCGGCCGGGTGACGCTTCGCCCGATCAGGAAGGAGGCGCCGAGAACCAGGATCAGCACAGCAAGGCTTATATAGCCGAACGTCATCGCATTCTGGCGGAAGGCAGCGTCGACGTCGTCGAGATAGATGCCGGTGCCGATGATCCAGCCCCAGGGCGCAAAGCCCTTCACATACGAGATTTTCCCGACCGGCTGATCGAAACCGGGCTTCGGCCAGAGGTAGCCGTAGAAGCCCGCGCCCTGCTTGTTGACGACGTCAACGAAGCCCATGAACAGCGCATTGCCGGCGGGGTCCTTCATCCCGGAGAGGTCCTTGCCGTCGAGTTCGGGCTTGATCGGGTGCATGACCATTTTGGGGGCCATGTCGTTGATCCAGAAATACTCGACCTTGTCGTAGCGCAGGCTCTTGATTTCAGCCATTGCACCGGCCTGAGCCTGCGCGCGCGAGAGTTTTCCTTCGCTCTCGAGCTTCTGGTAGTGCGCCAGGATGCCGTAGCCGACGTCGACCATGTGCTGCGTCTTGGCCTGGCGGTCGGCGATCATCTGCGCGCGCAGGGTCGACAGCGCGATCGGCGCCAGCACGACCATGCCGAGGAGGCTGATGCCGACAATCAGGACCAGCTTGAAACTGATGCGGGAGAAAATCATCGGTGCTCGCAAGAATTGGAAGGGCTGATATGTCTGTTTATCCCGTTCCCCTTAGCAAAGCTTTAAGCATTGGATTCCCCAGAGCCCCCTAGAACTGCGTGAGGATGGGGCGCCATTCATCCGGCGGCCACCTGCGGCATCGATCCCCCGCCGTCGTGGACGTCGCTGGAGAGGGTTGGAATTCGTCGACGCTTCCCTGCATTGGAATAGTTCGAGACAAGGCCGGAGACAGGCTCTTTAGATCTAGAAGACCTCGATATCGCCCCTCCGAGCGTTGACTTGCAGAGGGCTCTGGCAGAACGATCGGCGCAGATCATCAACGCCAACCGTGGCGTGAGCGCAGCCGAAAGCCGGAGCCTCAATGCATCAATCGACATACACCGGGTCCCTCGACCTTCCCGCGCTGAGCGCGGCGGAGCGGCTCTTCATCTGGGGATTTCGGGCCAAGGCACGTAGCGGAGGCGCCGTCCCGACCGCGACCGATATCAAGCAGGTGTACGACCATTTTCGCGTGGGCGATGCCGTACCCTCGCTGGAATCCATCATCGAGATCTTCGCGTGCACGGCACATACGGCGATCGAAGTGCACTGCCCCACCTGTCCGCGCATGTCCGACAGCGAGCACGGAATCCTGCGGGCGATTGCCGCGGCCCAGCAGGAACGCATCGACGTCGCACGCGAACAGTTCGAGTGCTGGCTGCCGCCGGTCGGGGCCGATTGGGCGCTGGCGCCGGTGTGCGGGCTTGCAACGATCTTCCGCATGGCGGGTCTCATTCTGCCCGACCGGCACGTCCGCTCATTCGAGCGTGATCGGACGATGGCCATGAAAAGCTGGTTTGTGGGCAGTCCCACGCTGCACTGATGGGATCGTCGATGATGCAGGACGCGAGCGGTTCCGTGCCAGTCCCGGAGGCGGGCCAATCGCGGCTCTGTCCGCTCCAGGCCGTACTTTCGACGCCACCAAGCGTCGAGAGCTACGATCAGTTTTCCCGCGTCACGCTGTCGTTGTTCCGCTTCATCGGGGCGGCGTATGCGACCGGCGCATCCGATTGCTGGGAAGCGGCCTACCGCTTCGCCGACGAGACTCCTGATATTGCCGACAGCGCGTTGCTGGTGGCGCGGGCCGCCGCGCTGGTCAGGATCCTGCGCAGCGGCCGGCCATGCGAGCTGTGCTTCATGCCGCCGTCCTGCCGGCGGCTGTCGAAGGACGAGACGGAGCTGATGCGGTTGCTCGCCGTCGCCCGCCGCAAGCAGCCGGGCGAGCTCGAGTCCATCGTTTGCCAGTTCGTCGGCTCCGGCAAGGAGGATGCCGCAACACGCGCGGTCAACGCGCTTGCGCTGTGCTGACACTTTGACGGGTTCTAGTCGCATCCGCAGTAGCCTTGCGGTATCAACATCGCCGTGGAGGGGCGAAGCTCGACGCCTTCCATGAAACCTCCAGACGATCCCAGCACCATCACCGCTGGGATCGTCGTTTCTCGCATGTCCACCCAAAGCGCGATGAGATTAGGATGAATCGTCATCGCGCTTTAGGTTGTTGTTTGAGCATGATCTTTTCGGAAAACCGCTGCGCACTTTTCCGGATCATGCTTTAGCCGCCCTTCTTGCCCAGCACGAGGTCGATCGTGTGGGCGGCGATCTTGCGCAATTGCGGCTCGTCGCCGAACGCGCGTTCGAGCACGGCGAGTCCACGCGTCATCGTGACGATGTGTAGGGCTGCGGCGGCGGGGTTGCCACTGAACTCGCCACGTTCGGCGCCGGCCAACAACGTGTCCTGGACCAGAGCAGTGATGCGCGAGACAAGGCTTGCAAAAGCCTGACGCGCCTCTTCATCCAGCCCTTCGCCTTCGGCCGCGCCGAGCTCCATCAAGCCACGCGTGGTCGGACATCCCCGCGGCGGAGAGCCCGAGCGGAAATTGCTGATGGTCAGGTCGAAGAACGCGGTGAGGCTTTTGCGCAATGAGCCCGCGCCGAGCGCCTTTTGCAGGGCGACGAGATAATCGCCCGAATAGTGCTCATAGGCCTGGAGGAACAGCGCCTCCTTGCTGCCGAACGCATTGTAGAGGCTGCCGCGCTGGACGCCGGCGTCACGCGCGATGTCCGACAGCGACGTGCCGCGCACACCCTTGCGCCAGAACTGGTCGAACGCGATGCGCAGGACATCGTCGTGGTTGAACTCGCGCGGTCTCAAATGGCGATCCTCCTGGACTGCCCGGTCCTGAATGAACCGGCAATATTTGACACGTCGTCAACAATGTGTTTTTTGACACTACGTCAAAAACAGATCGAGGTCGATTGCCAGCTTCGTCCCTGGACCGGCCCGCAAGCAGGTGGTCGCGCCGGAAAGCAAAAAGGGAATCCCGATGCCTCTGCTCCACATCTCGATGCGCGCCGGCAAGCCGGAAGCCTACCGGCAGGCGATCCTCGACGGCCTCTACCGCGCCATGCGCGAGGCGCTGAACGTGCCCGAGGGCGACCAATTCATGACCATCAGTGAGCTCGAGCCCGCGAACTTCCGCTGCGGCAACGCCTACGGCGTCGAGCGCAGCGACGATGCCGTGCTGATCCAGATCACGGTGTTCGCCTCGCGCACCGCCGAGCAGAAGGCGGCACTGTATCGCCGGATCGCGGACGTGCTCGGCGAAAATCCCGGCATCCGCCCCGAGGACGTCTTCGTGAACGTGCTCGATGCGCCCAAGGAGAACTGGTCCGTCGGAAACGGAATCGCGCAGTTTGCGTGAGGCGGCTACAGCTTCAGCTCCCAACGCACGCCTCCATGATTTCATCGAGCTCCGCCTTGGAGAGCACGCCGAGCTCGGCGATGAAGACGATCCGCGTCCGCGCCGAGCCCGGCGCCGGCGCATCGGCCGGCGCCAGAGTGGCGCGGCCGGCGGCAAACTGAAACACCACCTGGCGGCCGGGCTGCTCGACGCTCTCGAACAGGCCTTTGGCGCGCGCCAGTTTTGGTGCGAGCTGGCCGATGGCCTGCTGCAAACGCGGCAACGAGATGGGCTGGTCCGATGTCCAGCTCAGCGTCTCGAAGCGCTCTTCCGCCGGCCGTCGCGGCGCCACCTCGCGCGGGGCGGGCGCGCGGTCGACATTCGCGGGAAACAGCAACGCGGCAGGAATCTCGCCGTGGTATGCATCGACCACCACGGCAGGGACGCGCTGGGCGCGGATCGCCTCGCGCATCCGTAGCCCCGCGCCCTCATTCGCCAGATCCAGCTTGCTCAGCGCCACGATATCGGCGACCCGCAGCTGCGACCGCTGGAGCGCATCCTCCAGGGCCGCCGGCGGCGCCGTCGCATCCAGCACGCAGAGCACGGTTTCGAGCGGCGCTTCGCGCAGGATCACCGGGTCCATGAGATTGCGCACGATGTCGGCGGGATCGGCGACGCCGCTGGTTTCGATGACGATGTAGTCCGGCTTCGGATCACGCCGCAGCAGCGTCGAGAGCGTGCGCAAGAGATCGCCTTCGAGCGAGCAGCAGATGCAGCCATTGGCGAGGCTGACCACGCCGTCGCTAGCACCGGCGATCAGCTCCGCATCGATATTGATCGCGCCGAAATCGTTGACCACGGCGGCGATGCGTCGCCCGTCTGCGTGCGCCAGCAGATGATTCACGACCGTGGTCTTGCCCGCCCCCAGAAAGCCCGTCACCAGGAGGATGGGGACCGGCATGATCAGCTCCCGACGACGGGCCGGCGCACGGGGCGGCCCGGCCGCGCCGCCACATCAAGCACGCCGTCACTGATCAGCACCTGGCCGCTGACGATTAGATGCCGCACGCCCTCGGAGGGACGGTTCATCGCTGTGAAGGTCGCGCGATCCGACAGCTTCTCGTAGTCGAACACGACGATGTCGGCGTCCGCGTCCTTCGCGAGCCTGCCTTTGGCGCGCATCGCGGGCGTGCTCTGCGACAAGATCTCCGCGGGAATCAGCGCGCATTTGCGCACGCCTTCGAGCAGTGACACGGCCTTGCGCTCGCGCACCCATTCGCGGATGAACTTTGTGAAGCAGCCCGCCGAGCGCGGGTGCGAGGTGGCGTCATTCGGCAACGGCCAGGCATCGCCGGTGTAGGTCGAGCCGTCGGGCAGCGTCCACGGCATCGCGTCGGACGCGATCGCACCGCCGGGATAGAGCACCGACATGTCGAGCAGGTCGCGGTGATGCGCATTGTTCTCGGTGTCGAGGATGTGCCAGAGCACCAGCGAGGACGGCTCTTCGGCCTGCGCCTTGAGCAGCTCCTCGCGGTCGCGGAAGCGATGGCCGTCGGTCACCCGCTGCACCGAATCGTAGCCGGTGCCGTTGCGCTCGATGAATTCGGGATCGCTGAAGAAGGCGGCGGCCAGCACGGTCGAGCCGGTGCCGTAAGGATAAGCCTCGACCGTGATCGGCAGGCCCTGCGCCTGCGCCTTCTCGACCAGCACGCGGCAGCGCTCGATGTCGGTCTTGCTCGACGAATTGAAATGGCAGATGTGCATATGCGCGCCGGTGGCGCCGGCATAGCCGATCAGGCGGATATAGGCTTCCGCCGCGCTCTCAGGGTCGATGCGCGACATGAAGGCGACGTGGGTGAAGGTCGGCACGTCCTTTGCGGCGGCGAGCTGGCAGACCGCGGTCAGCTCCTGCACGCCGGCGCCCGGAGCGTAGGCGTTCAAAATGCCGATGCCGATGCCGCCTTCGTTGAGGCCACGCGAAAGGCGCTCGAGGATGCCGGCGACCTCCGCATCGGTCGCGACGTTCTCGATCCAGCGGCGGTCGCGCATGGCATTGCCGAACGCTTCCAGCGAACTCTCCGCATTGGAGCCCGTCATCGCGCCGATGCGCGCAAACGCCCAGTTGGCGGCGGCGCCATAGTTCAGCACGCGTCCCTTCCTGGCCTGGCGCTCATACCAGGATGCGACCGGCAGCACCCCGGCCTCGAGATCGAGCGTCGTCGTCACGCCGTCGAACGCCTGCATGCGGTCGGCCGGGAGCGACTGGCCATGCGCGTGCAGATCGATGAAGCCGGGCGCGACCACAAGGCCGGTGGCGTCGATCGCCCGCTCGGCGCCGCCGAGCGAGGAGCCGACTGCGGCGATCTTGCCGTCCACCACCGCCACATCGCCGATGGCGTCCATTCCGCTGGCGGGATCCACCACCCGGCCGCCAGAGATCACCAAGCCGCTCATATCAAAACTCCTCCGCGCTGATATCGCATCAAGGCAGATTCCGGGGGCAACGACCACCTCCACTGCGGCCGATGCATCATGCTCACACGGAAGATCATTTGGCAGGCAGACCGCAGACGCGCGTTCGCAGCCTCGCGGCATGTTTTGCCCGAGCTGTGCTCTTCTCTTCGCACCCTAAGAAAGGGCGCAGGGAAGGCCGGGCGCCGGCTGGCACCCATAAGACCCCTGCGCTGAACGAATGCACACGCAATGCACAGGGGAGACACAGGGCAGCCGAAACCAGGCCTTCCCTGCGCGATGGTTTGACGGCCTATGCCGCGCTCTCCCGGGAGCCGAGTTCCTTCTGGCCTCCCTCACCTGCATCAATGGTGGTGGCGGCTCCGCCCATAAGTGCTGGGATCTGATCAATGTCGGTGGCGTGCCCATTGCTCCGCCCGTTTCCTTGGGGTGCCACGATGCAACCGGGGGCACGGTCGGCGGTCAGATCGGCTACCGCTGGCAGACGGCGGGCTGGGTGTTCGGGGTGGAGGCGCAGGGCAACTGGGCTGATTTCAAGGGGTCCAACGCCAACCTCGCCGCCCCGGACATCCAGAGTGAAACCAAGATCGATGCGTTCGGCCTGTTCACAGGTCAAGTTGGCTATGCCTGGAATAACGTGCTGCTCTATGTGAAAGGCGGTGCAGCGGTCGTCAGCGACAAATACAGAGCTTTCGATATTCCGACCGGGCTGACTATCGTCAGCGGAAGCGAAACCCGCTGGGGTGGTGCGGTGGGGGCCGGCCTCGAATTTAGCTTCGCCCCGAACTGGTCCGTCGGCGTTGAATACGACCACCTGTTTATGGGCGATAGAGACGTGAACTTCGTGGACGCTGCGGGCGCTGTTGCTGCAACCGCCCGTATTGGTCAGGACGTCGACATCGGTTTGGTCCGTGTGAACTACCGCTGGGGCGGCCCGGTCGTCGCGAAATACTGACTTGCGTTACAAACACAAGCCATCGGTCGCCCATGCCGACGCTAGCCGGAGACATGCGGCCCGGTTCTCGCTGAGAACGATGACCGGCCGCTGTTGCCCGGCATGCGGACCGAGTTCAAGGGCGATCGGGGTACCAAGTCCAAGCCAATCCCCGGACCACACTTGGTCTACGGGTTCTTGACCACAAATGCCAACGCCGTGGTCGCGCAAAGCCATGCCGGTCATACTGACCACCGACGAGGAGCGCGATGTTTGGATGCGCGCGCCATGGGACGAGGCGAAGGCATTGCAGCGCCCATTGCCGGACGATGCGCTCGGGATCGTATTGCGGGGGCCGGACAAGGAAGATCGCACGACGGCGTAGATGGGTTAGCCCTGACACTGGAAGAACTGGCAAAGATAGCTCGGAAGCTTTCGCCGATTGCATTATCGATGGATGACCAATCCCGAGCTTGCGCTGCGTTGGCAGCATAGAGGCCCGCCGCTACGTCGAGGACCTATACCACTCACTCCTCCGCCATGGAGTGGAGGAAGCCGAGCACTGGCCTCCCGATGTTACGGCGAATGGTCAAAATCGTGTCGCTGCTCCTTGCGGGCTGATCGAGGTGGCCGCCTCTGCTGACCTGATCGGCCAAGCCAGCATCATCGATGGCGACGCGATAGAACTCTACGGCACCCGCATCCGCCTTTGGGGCATCGACGCGCTAGAGAGCAGCCAGCGTAGCCGGGGGTCATGATTGCCGCACGCAAGCGCCGCGCCCTTGCGCCGCCTACCAAGCCCCGAGAGCCATCAAAAAGATAATGGTGAGGGACGAGCCGCAAGCGACTATGACAGTATAACATTCGGGCGTGTTCATTGTTGCCTCCCGAGCCATCGCCGCTCGATACTTATTGCGGCATCGAGAAACTGATTTCGTGCTGCGTGTCTGTCCTGCCGAGACTGCCCTGATCAGCACGATCATAATCGGCTTCTAGGCTTTCAGGATTTTGTCCCGCAATCAGAAGCTGTTTCCGCATTTCAGCGAGGCGGGCGCGGCAGTATTCGCGGTAGAGCAAGTCGAATATGGCGGGCATGGAGGCCCCCACCGTTTGAGTATCGCTATGAGATATTCCACACGGATTTTCGGATAATCTAAGCCCCAGCGATGCTGTCCGATGTGAGCCCATCCACAGGCTGCGCCAATCTCAAAGAAAATGATCGGCTGACGTGCTTGTCGGTGCAAAACGGAACAGGGCTAGTTACCTAAAATCGAGTATAGCAGGCTTCTGTTTCAGCAAAACTTCGTCAAACAACTCAAGATCGCTGCTGCGCGAATAAAAATCCAACTACAGCGCGAAATGATTTACCACTGGATGCAAGCACCGTTGGCTGCAACGCCGCCCTTTAGCCACCGGACCGAAGCAAGAATGGATCGACCGACGCAGCTAGTCGGTCTGCCACTTGCATGTTCGGCGTCGACTGCTTTTCGGTAGGCAGCGAGCGGAGAGAACTGGCGGCCAGCCCGGTACAAGCGACAAGAACGGCTATTGCTACCGCAGCGAGATATTCGGTTCTCATCTTGTCCCCTCCCTTCATAGCCAGGAATTAACCGGGCGCTCTTAGAAATGGTTCCGGGTGCTGTTCGTTTCCTGGTTCGATGAACCCTGCGCCGCGATCCCAAGGGAACGAAAGCGCCTGTCAAGGCTTTGGCAGAACACGAGGCCGTCGCTCGCCGGTCCTAACACGGCGCAGATCGCGGGATAGCCAAAGGTCGCGGCCACCGACCCGCTATGCTCAATGCAGGCGCTCGCGTAGATAGCCAAAAGCGGCGGTCTCCGGTTCCACCAGTAGAGGGCAGCCGTGCTCGCAGGCGGAGAAGCTGCGAAAAAGGGGTAGGCACGGAGGTCCGTTGTGCCCCGCCGCATCGACATAGACCATAAACACAGCCGAGCAATTGCTAAAGAAATCGGCGAGAAATTGCGCGCGACGCTAAAGCCTGAGCCGGACCAACCGGAGAGCCTAAAAACGCAGATCGAACGGCTGCGGAAATTGGAGGAGCGCTCACCGTCGATCGTCCCCGGTACCGAGCATGGGAACAAATCTCGCCGTTGAACCGTCTGCGAGGTTCCAAACAATTCGATAAGGAACACCTCCGGTGCACTGCTTTGGGCTTGGAAGAAATACGGAATGCCGAGCCATGCCACGTTACTTTTTCGATTTGCGCGACGAAAACGAACTGATCCGCGATGAGGAGGGATTGGAACTTTCTGGCTTCCCCGCCGTACAAGCGGAGGCGGCGAAGTCACTTGCCGATATGGCGAGAGATGCGGTGCCCACCTCCCGCCTTCCGGCCCCCGGCAAGCGCCACATGGCGATCGAGGTTCGGGATGGCTCCAGTCCGGTGTTGCAGGTGAAGTTCACCCTTGAGGTCGAGCCGCTATAGCAGTGAGGCCGCGCAAACGGGCTTTATCGGAGAATTCAAGGATGTGTAGGCTACGCGCCCTCAAGCGTGATCAGCATATCGAGATCACTCGTGCTCTCTTTGCGTAATTTTATGAGTGGCTGATACTCTGGCGAGTTGTACCACGCGTCGAGCGATTGCTTGTCGGGGAACTCGATGATCACCACGCGGTCTGGCTCCCAGTGACCGCCTTCGGGGAATTGATGCGCGCCGCCCTTGGTCAGATAATGCCCGCCATATTTTTCGATCATCGGCCCGACCTTGACCCGGTACTCCTCGAATACGGCGGGCTCGGTGATGAGGTGCTCAGCGATCACGTAAGCCTTCGGCATGGCCGCTCTCCGGCATCGTCTCCGGCCAGAAGCGTATCACGGATCGGGGTTCTATCCCAAAGTGGAGAGCCGCGAGCTCCGGCGGATGCGGACCATTCAGAACATCCCGATCAAAATAAAAAGGCCGATCTCGACCATGAAGGTAACGGCCATGATTGCGACCGTGAGAAACACATCACCTACCGGGAGAGGGGTCATGGCGCGCCTCGCACGTTGCGAAGCCCCGAAGCCCAATAGCCAACCCCCCGATGTCGGGAATGTTTCGGTTCCAAGCGGTCTTAGGCCGAGATGCGCCTAGCGCATTTCGAGTTCGCTGATCGCCTGCGCTGAAATCAGTGCAGGATCTTTGATCCCGGTTTGGGCGAACTTGATGATTGTCTTCGCCACCAATTCCGTGAGCGGATCGTCGCGATCCTTAACGCAGAGGGCACGTAACGTTTGTTCGTAAGCCTTTGTAATACAGGCAATCTCTTTCGGTGCCATACCGTGGGTTTGCAAATGTAGGTAGATAGCCATGTCTGCCCTCCAGCACGCCTCCGACGTCGCATAATACCATGGAACCGGAGCTTATCGACGCCCGCCGGACGTCGAGCCGAGCGGCGCGATCAAAGCACGTTCTCAGTAATTCTACTGATAATAGAACAAATCCAGCACCCTACTTGCGCGGGTCCTGTGAGCGTCAAAAAAGAGGCGCGGGGACGCGCGACCGCCCCCTCGCGGATATTTCGCCCGGGCGATTTTGCAGTTTGATTACGTGGGAGCGCCGCCTGTGCGCTGTCGGCGGGGGCCTATCGAGGGACGCGCAGGCTTGCGTAAAGCCCGGTAAACGGCTCCTACCTCCATTTACCGGGGCAAACAACAATTGGCGGTCGCTTCGGTACGAGAAATCTCGACGACCTCGCCGATCAGCTCGCGAGGTGACTGCACACTCATGAGGTCGGGTCAGTGGACCGTAGCGGACTTGATGTGCTCAGCCTGAGTTCTTCGTATTTTGACCCTGAACGGACGTTGGGTCGCAGCGTGTGCCCTCGTCAGAGTGCGACTGTTTCCTCGACAACATGTTTCAGCGGCGTCCCCTCAGCGGACAGGGTCATTCGAAGTTTGAGCTCGCCACCTTTCACCGCCCCGCTACGCACTAGGTTCTCGATTTCACGCTGCGATGTAACTCCGACATGCTTCAGAAACTTACGGATAGCCATATTGAAGCGGTCTTCATCTAACTCGGCGGTCATGGCTTTTCTCCCTGATCGGCTGGACAAAGTCTAACACATTGGCGATCCCGTGTTTACAGCCCCCAAGTCCCGGACTAGGGATCAATGATCGCGACGTTCATCGGCGGCTTGCTTCTGGGCATCGTGCCGAGTTCAAGGTTTGACGACACGAGTAAGCCGCCTCGCTTCGCGGCGTCGCTCGTCAGAATGTCGCCTGTTGCCCGAAGCGGAAGTTGCGGAATGTTTGCTCTTGCGCCGCTGTTGGACCTTAAGCGGACACAGCACGCTCTTGCGAGGCGCTGCACTCGACAGATGCGCGGCGGACAGGAGCCTATCCACCGCGCCGAACGCGCCGCCTGCCGTGCTCGACGCGACCGGCGGCGCATCGCGGAAACCTAGCCCTCATCCTTGCTCGGGGATCAGTGTCACCCCGAGCAGCGCCTCGGGAGCGAGATCCAGGCGGAGTGAGATCGGCCCGCCGTCGGTGGCTTGCTGCCAACATAGCTCGGCTTCCTCGCGCTCGATGCTCAGACGATCGGCGAGGATTTCCGCCTCCGCATGGCGGCGCTGATCGGCGTCCAAGGCATTGGCGTCGTCGGCCGTCGTGTCGATCTCGGCGTCCAGCCTGCGGATCAACTCGTCCTGATGCAGCCACGCGAGCAACGCGAGCGTGTCCGGAATTTCGGAAAACGCGATCGCCTCAGGCGCAACGTTGAGAACCCGAGCCGGGATGCTTCGCGTCGCGAACGCGACCGGCTCGCCGTGATCGACAAGGTGATGCGCGAGCGGCCGACCGGCTTCCGCCATCGACGCAATCTGTGCCCGCATGCGCTCTCGCGCGAGCGCGCTCGGCCACGGCGCGGCACGGACCCGATCGAGATCGGCTTGCAGTTCCCGCCCACGACGCCGAAGGCGCTCGACGGCATCGGCGATGCTCTCGCCCTTTTTCAGTTGCGACGGCTCGACCGGATACATCGCGATCTTCATGCTGGCGGACGCGGTCTTGATCCAAGTCTCCGCCGCGTTGACTAGAGCCGCGAGGACACGCGGCCGCGCGCCGTGCTGCTCCTCCAACCGCTTGAGCCGCGCAAGCTCGGCGTCCTGCTTCGTCAGCGCCGCCCGTTCGACGATGACGAGCGGATCGTCGTCACCCAAGTTGTGGCCGGGCTCGGTGAGGCCCTTGCCCACGCCGCGCGCCGCGCGCAGTTGGGAGATGCGATTGCGGCGGTGCTGGACCTCCGTATGCATTTCTTGCCACCGCTCGAAAGCGGTGCGCGCGAGGATAGCCGCCTCGTCCTGTTCTTGCCGCAGCCTATGAAAAAAACTCGGGCAAGAGGCGCTGAGGCTTGGCGATCTCCGCCCCCCAACCGCTGACGCCGGCTCATCATCTCGACCAGTTCTCCTGCGGCAAGCCGTCCCTTGACCGATGGCTCAAAACGCGGGCGCTATCGAACCAGGAGAAAGGCTTTACCGCCGTCATGGTGGTCCACGAGATGAATCGGGTGGTCGGCTACTACGGCCTAGCGCCGACGGCAATCATCCCCTCGTCTCTGCCGCGGTCGATACGGACGGGGCAGCCGCCCGACCCCGTGCCCTGCCTGCTGCTGGGACAGCTTGCGACCGATGAGAATTGGATCGGCAAGGGAATTGGCACCGGCCTGGTCAAGCATGCGCTCCAGCGATGCATCACGGCCGCAGGCCTGATTGGAGGACGCGCGCTGATCGTCAACGCGGTCGATGCCGACGCTGCCGCGTTCTGGACACGGCGAGGATTCGTTGCCTCAAAGGACGATGCGCTCGTTCTCTTCAGATCCATCGCCGACATTGCGGCATCGCTTCGCTAGAAGAGCCAAGAGGCCATCGCGCCGAGAACGGGGAAGTGCGGGTCAGTCAGCAGCGCAGAGGCAGAACTCGTTCGGACACCATGTCTACGCAACCGCGACGCTACTCCGCCGTCTTCTTGCCCCCATTGTCATTCAGGGAGCTAGGCGGGGCGGCGTTACGGTGGGCAAAGTTCCCAAAGGTTCCGTGTGATCGTCCGACGTCTTCTGCAACGCGACTCCGGTCGTTCTGTTTCGCGCCGCGCTCTCCTCGGCGGACTTGTATCGGCAGGGGGTGCCCTCGCGCTCGGCGGATGCGCCGGCTTGGGTGCGACCGGCGCGCGCTTCGACGCGTCGTCTCTTTCCGTTGACCCCACATTGCTTGTCACCACCACGCGCAAGCCCGTGAACGGCGGTCGCGCGAAACCTTGGTTCGGGCCGGAGCGTGCGACGAGCATGACGGTCGCGCGGGCGAAGCTGGTGGCCCCGGACGAGAGCCGACTTTCTCTCGCCTCGGTTGGACTTGACGATTGGCGTCTTGATCGGATCGAGCCGGTGTCGGCCGACGCCGGCGATCTCGCTGCGCAGGCCGGCGCAGGGGACGTGTTGATCTATGTGCACGGCTTCAAGCAGACATTCGAGACGGCGGTGCTGGATGCCGCCCATCTCTCCGATGGGATCAAGTTCCGCGGCCGGACCATGGTGTTCTCCTGGCCCTCCAAGGCCGGACTGTTCGACTATGCCTATGACCGCGACAGCGCGATGTGGTCCCGCGACGCTTTCGAACGCGTGCTTTCCGCGCTCGTATCGAATCCAACCGGCGGCCGCGTGCACATCGTTGCGCACAGCATGGGAACCATGCTGACGCTCGAAAGCCTGCGTCAGCTCTATGCCCGTTATGGCGACACCGTCACGAGCAAGATCGGCGCGGTAGTGTTTGCCTCGCCTGATATCGACATGGACGTGTTCTCGTCGTCGATCCAGCGCATCGGTCCGCTGACCGGCAAGATCACCGTGATTGCCTCGACCAACGATCGCGCGCTGGCGCTGTCGGGACAGATCGCAGGCGGAATGACCAGGGTCGGCGCCGCCGAGAAGGCTGCCATCGCGCAACTGGGCGTGCGCGTGGTCGATGCTTCCCAGGAAGGCTGGGGCATCATCAATCACGATCTGTTTCTGTCGAATGCGGAAGTGCAGCGGGTGATCCGCCGCTCGATCGACGGCACGACCGCGTAAGAGAGCGCCTGCGCCGAGCGAAGCGAAAGCTTGCTCCTGCGCATGCCCGTTGCGGCTCGGCGGGCGGAACAATCAATCGGGAATCAGCGGAAGGTTGGCTTCGAGAAATGGCGCGCCACTCAGAACAAAATGCGAACTCCTACATAATTGAAATTGCTGTATAATCCAGACGTAACCGACGGACGGTCAAGGGCGCCGGCTCCTGATCGAAGACGACCTGAGACCGCTTGCTCAGCTTAAGGGGAGGAGTGAAGGGAGGTTCGCATCATGGTTGCCAAGGATTTGAAATTCGCGACCGAAGCGCGTGAACGGATGCTGCGGGGCATTGATACGCTGGCGAATGCCGTCAAGGTCACGCTCGGTCCCAAGGGGCGCAATGTGGTGATCGAAAGATCGTTCGGCGCGCCGCGTATCACCAAGGACGGTATCACCGTCGCCAAGGAGATCGAGCTTGAGGACAGGTTCGAGAACATGGGCGCCCAGATGGTGCGCGAGGTGGCGTCCAGGACCAGCGATGTCGCGGGCGACGGCACCACGACCGCAACCGTGCTCGCAGAAGCCATTGTCAAGGAAGGCGCCAAGTCGGTCGCCGCAGGCATGAATCCGATGGACCTCAAGCGCGGCATCGATCTTGCGGTGGACGCGATCGTGCATGACCTGAAGTCTCATGCGAGGAAGGTGACGGCTAACGAGGAGATCGCTCAGGTCGCCACCATCTCGGCGAATGGCGACGCCGAGATAGGCAAGTTCCTCGCCGACGCCATGAAGAAGGTCGGCAATGAGGGCGTCATTACGGTGGAAGAGGCAAAGAGCCTCAGCACCGAGCTCGAAATCGTCGAAGGCATGCAGTTCGACCGCGGCTACATCTCGCCCTATTTCGCCACCAATGCCGAAAAGATGCGCGTCGAGCTTGAGGACGTCTATCTGCTGATCCACGAGAAGAAGCTGTCTGTACTGCAGACCCTGCTTCCGCTCCTGGAGGCGGTGGCGCAATCGGGCAAGCCGCTTCTGATCGTCGCGGAGGATGTCGAAGGCGAAGCACTCGCAACGCTCCTGGTCAACAAGCTGCGTGGCGGCTTGAAGGTCGCCGCGGTGAAGGCGCCGGGTTTTGGCGATCGCCGCAAGGCGATGCTGGAAGACATTGCGATCCTGACCGGCGGCACCGCGATCTCCGAAGATATCGGCATCAAGCTCGAGAATGTCACGCTCGACATGCTCGGACGCGCCAAGAAGGTCGTGGTCGATAAGGAGAGCACGACCATCGTCGACGGCGCCGGTGCGAAAAAGGACATTGAAGCGCGCACGACGCAAATCAAGGTGCAGATCGAGGAGACCACCTCTGACTACGACCGCGAGAAACTCCAGGAGCGTTTGGCGAAGCTTGCCGGCGGGGTCGCGGTGATCCGCGTCGGCGGCGCAACTGAGGTCGAGGTCAAGGAGCGCAAGGACCGCGTCGACGACGCGCATCATGCAACGCGCGCAGCGGTCGAGGAAGGCATCCTTCCCGGCGGCGGCGTCGCCCTGCTGCGAGCGCAGAAGGCGCTCAAGGGCATGAGGACGGCCAATGCGGATCAGAAGGCAGGCGTCGAGATCGTGCGTCGCGCGCTGCGGATGCCAGCATGCCAGATCGCGGAGAACGCGGGTGAAGAGGGCTCGCTGGTCGTCAACAAGGTGCTTGAGAACGACAACTACAATTGGGGGTTCAATGCTGCGACCGGCGAATATCAGGACATGGTGAAGGCCGGCGTGATCGACCCCGCCAAGGTCGTGCGTACCGCGTTGCAGGATGCCTCCTCCATCGCCGCGCTCCTGATCACGACGGAAGCGCTGGTCGCCGAAAAGCCGAAGAAGGCCGAGACGCATGCGCCGGGCATGCCGCCAATGGATTTCTGACGGCAACCAGCCGCTCCCTTCCGGGCGCGATCAAGCGTGCATCAGGCTTGCTCTTGCAATACTGCGGCACCGAGTTCGTCGAAACGAAACAACTGAAAGATCCGCTGGCCATTGAAATCGAGGACCCTCAAGTCGTCTGTTTCGTGCAAATCGCTCTCGACCGCGTGGAAATGTCCGCCATAGCGCTCCTTCGCGAGATCAAGCGGCACATCGAAGGCGACAAACTTGCCGATTCCCTTGGCTTTGAGCCTGCCCAGGAACTTCGGATCGTGCAGCGTTCCGTGGGACGTGAGGACCAGCAACGGACCACTGGCCGTCAGCAGCAGAAAGGACCTCATCGATCAACTCCTTGGTCGTTGGTTTCATCAGCACCTATGCCGCGAACAAGGCCGCGGCAACCGTCGTGCTGGTGCGTATCGATGGATACATAAGAGCGAGCTGGCTCGACTGCACGGTTGCGATTGTTCAGAGAAGGGGGCGGCATCGTCTTCGGCACACTCAATCTGCGACCCGACCGCACCTGCGCTTCGGCGAACCGGACGGCAGCAGCCTATCGACAGTGTCGTCGAGAGCTGTACGCCGCGTGTCCTCATCCCAAGAGGGCGCCTTGTTTTCGAAGGCACGTCGGCGATGACCACCAGGCCTTTACCGGGCCTTTCGCGCTATCAGCCAGTCGAAGTTATTGCGGGGGGCATCAGGCTGGCTGCGGTACCGCAACCTGGTCTTGCCAGCAGAACAAAGGCAATGGCGCGCCACTCAGAATAAAACTGCGAACTCCTATGTGATTGAAATACCGACGTAATCCTGCCGCGCGAATTCTCCTCGGGGAAGGGCCGTCGATGGCGCAGTTAATATCCGTGCCAGGATTTGCCGCGCGGTAATACGTTTCACTCCTGCCTTCTGCGCCGCGCCAACTGCGGCTTTGAGGACCGCTGCATTGCAATAAGCGTCACCTCACTGTGCGAGGAGAGAAGAAGCAAGCCTCGCCAAGTCGACTGAAAGGATTTAAACTTGCAATCAGTTCATAACGCCCCGGCGTGGCGTTTAGCCTGAATTGCGCTTCCGCCACGGTATGGGGGAGTGCGGGATGATTGAATTTCTTCAACATGCATTGTTGAGACGGCCTCGCGCTACGAGCGCCGCCAGCGCTCGTCGGCGCGAGAGAACCACGCGCCCCTGTAATTTGGAGGCTACGTGATAACTTCGGAGGCAGCGTATGTCACAAAGTACAGCGGAAGTGTCGGAAGCCGAGATAGCGGTCCACTGGCAGGAAGAAAACTATGTCAACCCGCCAGAGAGATTCGTCGCGCAGGCCAACCTGACAGACAAAACGGTCTTTGATCGGTTCAGTCTCGACAACGTCCCGGACTGCTTCAAGGAGTACGCCGATCTCCTTCACTGGTACCGCCCCTGGGACATCACGCTTGACACGAGCAATCCGCCGTTCTGGCGATGGTTCGTCGGGGGCACGATCAACGCCAGTTACAACTGCATCGATCGCCATCTCCCCAAACACAAGAACAAGACCGCGATCCACTTCGTTCCCGAGCCGGAGCACGAAGCCATCCAGCACGTGACCTATCAGGAGCTCTATGTGCGCGTGAACGAGGTCGCCGCATTGTTGCGAGATGGCTGCGGTCTCAAGAAGGGTGACCGAGTCACGCTGCACATGCCCATGGTGCCGGAGCTTCCGATTACGATGCTCGCATGCGCGAGGCTCGGGGTCATTCACTCTCAGGTCTTTAGTGGCTTCAGCGGGAAAGCCACGGCAGATCGCATCGTCGATTCCGAAAGCCGTGTGCTGATCACAATGGACGCCTATTGCCGTGGCGGCCAGCTCCTCGATCACAAGGAGAAAGCCGACGTCGCTGTCAGCGAGGCGGAAAAGGAAGGCGTCAAGGTCGAGAAGGTGCTCGTGTGGCAGAGATACCCGGGCCGATATTCAAGCGCGACGCCATTGGTCAAGGGCCGCGATTTCGTCATGAACGAGATGTTGTCGGCCTATCGGCGGCGTCGGGTCGACCCTGTGGAAATACCTGCGGAAGATCCTCTGTTCCTGATGTACACGAGCGGCACCACCGGGAGGCCGAAGGGATGTCAGCACTCCACCGGTGGATACCTATCCTACGTCGCAGGAACATCGAGATACATTCAAGACATTCATCCGGAGGATGTCTATTGGTGCATGGCCGACATTGGCTGGATCACGGGTCATTCCTACATCGTCTATGGGCCGCTGGCGCTTGCCGCATCGTCGGTGGTGTACGAGGGGCTTCCTACCTATCCCGACGCGGGGCGCCCGTGGCGCATCGCCGAAGAGCTCGACGTCAATATCTTCCACACCTCGCCGACAGCGATACGCGCGCTTCGGCGCGCCGGGCCAGACGAGCCGCTGAAGTACAATCACCACTTCAAACATATGACCACTGTGGGCGAGCCCATCGAACCTGCAGTATGGAAATGGTACTATGAGGTGGTCGGCAAGGGCGAGGCGGCTATTGTTGACACCTGGTGGCAAACGGAGAACGGCGGCTTCCTGTGCAGTACGGTACCGGCTCTCTACCCGATGAAGCCGGGAAGCGCGGGGCCGGGCGTGCCCGGCATTCACCCGATCATCTATGACGAGGGAGGCGCCGAGATTCCACCGCGCTCTGGCCGTGCCGGAAACATCTGCATCCAGAACCCCTGGCCGGGCTCATTTCAGACGATCTGGAAAGACCCCGATCGCTTCGTCCAACAATACTACGCGCGCTACTGCAAGGACCGATCGAGCCGCGACTGGCGCGATTGGCCGTACATGGCCGGCGATGGCGCTCTGCAGGCGGCCGATGGCTACTATCGCATCCTGGGTCGAATCGACGATGTCATCAACGTAGCCGGGCATAGGCTTGGGACCAAGGAGATCGAGTCCGCCAGCCTGCTTGTTGACGAGATCGCCGAGGCGGCCGTGGTTCCTGCCAGGGACGAAATCAAAGGCAAAGTCCCTGATCTCTACGTGTCACTGAAGCCTGGGCTTGCCCCCAGCGAAGACATCCGCAAGCGAGTGGAAGACTCCGTGGTTCGTGAGATAGGGGCAATCGCTCGTCCGCGCCGCGTCGTGATGGTGCCCGATATGCCAAAGACCCGTTCCGGAAAGATCATGCGCCGTGTGCTTGCGGCGATTTCGAACAACGAGGATGCCGGCGACATCTCGACGCTGGCTAATCCCGAGATCGTCGATGAAATTCGAAAGATGGAATCCTAGTCCGCGGTTTTCGCGGCTTGTCCCGCGAAACGCGTCTTACAAAACACGGAGGAGCCATGGGAACCAACGAAGTAGAGGACGAAATAGTGGAATGCATCCGGCCATTGCTGGCGAGGTTCTCCGAGGATGAAAAGGTCGTGCGTCGGCTGGTGGCGACGAACGGAACCTTCGACGCGCTTTGCCACCAATATCGCCGCGTCATTGATCTCCTTAAAGCTTACGAGGCGAAAGCTGATCAAGAGGCGGAAATTGAGTGGCTCAAGAGGCGCCGGGCTGGTCTGGAAGAAGAACTGCTGACGCGCATTGAGGGATATCAGCCGCAGTAGCGCCGATCCTGCGAGGCGTGGGGGGCGTAGCAGTTGCGGACCGAGAGCTGAGTGTCCGGCGGACGACCGGGCCGCTGGCGCGCTTCAGCACAAGCCAATTGCGGCGCGACAGGACCTGATTGCGGTTGGCTTTGGCGCTCCCTAGGGGAATCGAACCCCTGTTTCAGCCTTGAGAGGGCTGGAAACACTTTCCGCCATGGTTCGCAGTCGTTCGTCATAATTCATAATATAGCCTTGTCAATAACTTAGGTAGAAGTCGTTCTTCGTCGTTCGGCTTTGTACGCCGATGCTTATTCGACGGATATTCGACGACTCCGGGTTCGCATGCCATGACAAAGACGCTCGCTGAGGCTCAGATCACGACTGCCAAGGCACGCTCGAAACTCGAGCTTGGCGTACATTGGCGTCGCCTCGATGCCGAGGCGCACCTTGGCTATCGCAAGGGCAAGCGGAGCGGCGTTTGGTTCGTGCGCTGGCGCAATCACCATGATGGGGCCAACTACAAGCAGGCGCCGGTCGGCATTGCCAACGACGTTAACGACAAACTTGCCGAAGGCACGCTGACTTTCGAGCAGGCGGTGACACAAGCGCGGGAACACGTCACCCGGTCCAGAATAGAAGCGGCGGCACAAGCCGCCGGACCGGCCCCCACCGTGCGGATGGCTGTAGAGACATATATCAGGGAACGTAATGCCCGTGACAGCCGAAGGGCCGGTCGCGAGGTTCGATCCGATGCTGGTCACCGCTTGCGGCGTTACGTTCTTGGTCAAGAGGAACGTGGTAGCCAGGAAGCCATTGAGGCCGCCCCGCTCGCCGCAGTGCATCTGCACGCGCTACGGGAAGATGATCTTTTGACGTGGCGCGAGGACCTTCCTGTAGAATTGAAGGCCACGACAAAACAGCGGCTAATAAATGACCTGAAGGCTGGGCTGAATGCAGCATGGCCTCGCCTGTCGGCAGAGCAAAAGAAGCTGAACCCAGCATTCCCTTCGATTGTGAAAGACGGGTTTAATGCTGAGCGCATCGATGATGATGATGAGACATCAGTCGCCCGAGACAACCAAGTCCTTTCGGATGCGCAAATAAGCACCCTACTTCAAGCCGCGCGCGAGATCGACGATGAGCAGGGATTTGAAGGCGACCTACATCGCATTGTCGTGTGCCTTGCAGCCACGGGCGCCCGATTTGCGCAGGCAAGACGGATGCGCGTCAGTGATGCACAACGGGAAGAGCAGCGCTTGATGGTACCAGGTTCCTACAAGGGACGTGTGGCAACGGTGGCTCCGTTCCAGTTCCGGTGGCGAAGATGTCATCGAAGTCCTCTTGCCAGCCATTTTAGATCGCCTAAACCAGGCGCCGTTGTTCGAGAGATGGAGCTACGAGCAGGAGGCCGGCAGCATCGTTTGGAGAAAGTCAGAACGCGGTCCTTGGAAGACGGCAGAACTTACTCGTCCGTGGCACGCCATCCGCGATCGCGCAGCACTACCAGAAGCCATTCCTTATGCGTTGCGACATTCCAGCATCGTTCGCGGCTTACGAAACCGACTCCCTATTCAACACGTTGCTAAGCTGCACAACACTTCCGTGAAAATGATCGAGCGGCATTACGCGAAATATATCTCAACGGCATTGGAAGATCTCGCTCGGGCGGCCGTTGTCCCCCTGGTCCCGCGGCACGCCGAAAATAGGGTTGGCCGCGGATGATCAATGGGACGCGCTCGCCAGGCGAATGCACACTCCTTAGTCGCTTCCACCACGCGACTGATATTATCAGGCTTCAAGACTCGAGGCTTTTCCGGACTGAGACGATAACCAAGGTAGGAGCCTATTCGCGATCGATACGGTAGCCGTGCCATAGGATCAGCATCCGCACCTGCTCGCGTGACCGTCATGAGGAGGCGCGAACCTGTCCAGGGTCGGCTGGTATCGCATTGACACCCACCAGAGCCAACAGGGATTGCACAATGACTAGACGACGGCGACCGATCGTCGTCGTGGTGACTCGACCATCCCCGATTAGTTCATAGATCTTGGTCCGCCCGAGACCTGTCGCTTCACAGGCCTCCGCGACGGTGCAGGTCAACCGCTGCGCAAACGGGAGGGGACGCAGATTGCTGGGCACCGGCATATCTGCGGCTGCACTACGTTCAACTTGGGCACTGCTTTCGAGGTCCTGACCACGGTGTATCAAGATTGCGTCTCCTCCATAATAGAACGAGCTAACCTGAGGCGCGCCGCATTCCACGTCAACGGAAGCAAAGGAGCAGAACGGAGGGCCTTAGCGAACGTCAGGAAGTGTCAGAAAAGACTCGGCTACGAAAGACAATGCAGACTTTTTTCGTAATTAATATTGCAGGAATCAGTGGCTGCGACGGCTCGCATTGCCCAGTTCTTGCCATTGGTTGAGCAACCCATTTAGCGCTTAGCGGCTCAGCTCCGCAGCCCTGCGAAGCCGAAGGTTACGAGTTCGACGACGTCACCGGCCGCATTGAAGGGATGTCAAGGTGGCGAAGACTGCTGGACGAAAGCGAAATCCGCGGTGTGGAATGCGGAGCTTATTCTGGAAATAATCCAAGCTGTTTGATGGCCATTTTGGATATCTCTGCCGGATCGCGGACACCAATGGCCCCGATTTCAATCACCTTTCTTGCGACCAAGTCAGCAAGGGGATCATCCCGGCGATCAATCAAGCTTAGCGATCGCAGCGCGTCATGGAACGCGAGGGTCAAAATCTATTTCGTCAGCCCGCAGCTTCCTGTCTTGGAGCAAGCGTCTGATCGGCATCGCTCAATCCCCTGTGCCCGAGCCAGATTGTAGCACAGAAACATTGCCTTGTGGGCTCGAAATAACGAAGGCGCGGGCAGGGTGTTGAGCTGGGGTTCTGCCGTGAACGTCGTACCAACCGACGTCAGTCGGAAGCTTCTTGGTGCCACGCCGCCCATGCGCTCTTACTGAACAACTCAGTCTGACTATTAGGTTCAAATCGGGGAGGCGCAACCACCGATACCGACATTCGTTGGCCGCCGCTGTTTGACGGCGCGCGCTAGCTATTTTCCAGCAACCTCAGTTTTTGCCCTCCGAAGGCAAAGGTCACACGTTCGAATCGTGTCGGGTGCGCCAGATTCTCTAGGTTTTGAAGGGCCATACGCGCTCCAACGCTTGCCAATGGCGTCAACGTCGTTTGCGCGAGTAAGCACAAGACGAAAAATGTACCCCGGCGCGGACTGCCAGCTAGTCAACGTCGGTCATGTTAAGAAGCGTGGAAGCGATTAGGCCGGACGCAGTGTTGCTTCGACGCACGATGCGATCTCCAGCAAGCGCCTGTCCGAATTCCTGCGACCGATAAGCATCAGCCCTACTGGAAGATCGTCGACGGGCTGCGGCAAGGAGACGGCTGGACAATCGAGCACGTTGGCAACGCGCGGATTGCGCAGCACGAGGCCATTGAGCTCATGGAATGCCGCATCCTCCGCAACGGAAGAGGTCAAGGGCGCACGGATTGGTGTCGTCGGCAGGGCGAACACCTCGTTGTTGCCGAAGGACTTTTCGAAGGACCGGATCGCCGCCTGCCGGAGCCGCACCATGCGCACATAATCCGTGCCGAGGATGCCAGCCCCCGCCTCGATGCGTGCGCGCGTTCGGGGATCGACCCCGTCCAGCTCCGAGATTCCCAAACTGCGCAAGGTTGCGCCGACCTCGATCGATGGGAAAGTGCCGATCTTGTCGATCTGTGCGACATCATCGAGCGCACCCTCGATGGATCCATCCTTGATCTGCAAGCCCCGTGATCGCAGCCGCTCCATGGCGTTCTCAAACGCAGCGAGCACCGCGGGTTCGCAACGATCGAACAAGCGCCCGCGGGCAACGACGAGGCGGAACGTGCCGGGACATGCTGGCCGCAGCCGCGATGGCGCGACTTCACCGGAAAGCACCTGATCGGCTACGAAGCAATCCTCGACGTTCGCGGCGATCGGACCGATCGTGTCGAGACTCGATGACAGCGAGAACGCGCCGGCGGTCGGCACAAAGCCGCTGGTCGGCTTGAAACCGACCGCGCCCGACAACGCAGCCGGGATTCTGAGAGAACCGCCGGTATCGCTGCCGATCGCGATGTCGGCCATGCCGCCAATTACGGACACCACAGCGCCCGATGAAGAGCCACCGGGAACGCGGGCGCGGTCTCGAGGATTGGCCGGCATCCCGTCGTGTGGGTTCGTACCCAGCGCGGAGAAGGCGAACTCGGTCATCTGCGTCTTGCCGATGACGATGGCACCCGCGGCCCGCAACCGCTTCACGACCTCGGCGTCCTCGACGGCCGGCGGCAGGCGGCGCAGGACAGCCGAGCCCGAGCTCGTGACTGTGCCGGCAACGTCGAACAGCGCTTTCACCGAAACGATGCGGCCATCGAGCGGACCGCGGGGCGCTCCGGCGGCGGCGCGTCGATCCGCGGCCTCGGCCTCCCACCGGGCGCTGTCTCCAAAGACCGCCGTGAAGACGTTCCTTGCGTCCGGCAAATGGATCCGCGCAAGGGCCGCCTCCAGCCGTGCCACGGCTGAAGGGGGCGATGGATCCTCTGTCGCTGTCATGACACGCGTCCGGGAGAGAAGGATCAGGAGACGACTGGCAGAACGTCGATGTCGTAGCTATGGGTCAGGGACCGGTTGAGGACCGGATCCTTCAGCTCCATCTCGAAACGCGTGCCCGGCCGAATGCCGCCGATCGCGCCTGGCGTGCCGCAAAACATCAGCGTGCCGGCGCGCAGCATGTCCGTACCGGTGTGGCGATGAATGAGGTCGCGCGGTGTCCTGAGCGCGGACACCGGGCTCTCCTGGTAGAGAACCCGTTTCCCGTCGATCGTCGCCCACGAGCGAAGGACCAGCTCATCCCAATGTCCCTCGACATCAGCGTATGACCAGAGCCGCGGGCCGACCGGCTTGCCGCAGAGCTGCTTGGAAAGGGCGATGCCCGAGGCTTCCGCCTTGCGGTCAGTATGGTCGGATCCGATCCCGACCCACAGCCCGTCAGCCATTGCGACAATGACCGGTTCAATCTCGCCGGAACTGTCCGGCCCGAGCACGAAGAGGCGGCTGTCCTGGGTCAAGGTTTGGGCCGCGACGCGGTAATAGAGCGGCGTCGTCGAGGGACGCGGAATGCCGAGCGCAGCGAGCTCCTCGATATGGTGCTCGATCGCCGCGGCATCCCTCCCCGCCCAGCCTGCGATGACAAGGGACCCAATCTCGACGGCAATGCGGTCGGTCCTGTCATTGGCGAGGCGTTCAAATTGCAGCAACATGGATTTCCCTATCCTTGCTCGATGTGGTCAGGACTTCGCCGCGCTCGATCTGCAGCGTCCTGTCGGCGATCCGGTCGAGCAGCGCGGGCGACGATTCGGTGATCAGCATGGCCAGCTCCGGCCGATGCTTGCGTAGTTCGCCGAGCGTTCGCGCATAGTCGAGCGCGAGGGCCGGTGCCAGCCCTTGGAAGGGCTCGTCGAGCAGCAGGACCTTACGTGCCACCGTCAGTGCGCGCCCGAGCGCGACCATCTTCCCCTGTCCTCCGGAGACACCGCCCGCGGGCCGGGAACGCATCACGTGCAATTCGGGCAACAGCTGATAGATCTCGTCCAGCCTGCGCGCGATCTCGGCACGGTCGAGCTTCAGCGCCAGCGCCGGAAGACGGATGTTCTCCTCCACGCTCAACTCCGGAATGAGACGCCGGTCCTCCGGCGCGTAGCCGATCCCGGCGCGAGCGCGGGTGTGCGCAGGCCTGCTGCCGAGATCGTCGGCGTCCAGGCGGACGGAGCCCTCGTCGAGCGCGATGAGACCCATGATCGCGCGTAACGTCGTGGTCTTGCCGGCGCCGTTGCGCCCGATCAACACCGTCGTCTTGCGCGCGATGATCTCGCAACTGACGCCGCGCAGGACGCGGACGCCCTCGATCGAGACGCTGACCTTGTCGAGGCTGAGCATTAGGCCACCCCTACGACACGTTGGCGAACTCGCGCGTTGCTGAACACCTCGTCGGGCCGCCCCTCGGCCATGATGTTGCCGGCGTTCCACACCAGGACGCGGCTCGCATAACGCGCGACCACGTCCATGTCGTGCTCCACGAACAGCGCCGTGATGCGGCGCTGGCGCAGCGCGCCCATGAGCGCCTCCATGAGCGGGAAGCGTTCGAGGGCGCTCACGCCACTGGTCGGCTCATCGAGCAGCAGCAGCCTCGGCTTCAGCGCCAGGGCAACCGCAATGTCCAGCAGCTTGCGATGCCCTTCGGGCAGCGTGCTGCTGATCCGGTCGGCATCCCCGGCGAGCCCGACAAGGTCGAGCAATTCGCATGCCTCTTCACGCCGTCTCACCGTTTCGAGCGGGCGGACCGCGCTCCAGAGACCATCCGTTGCCGCGAGCGCCAACATCATGTTCTCGATGACGCGCTGTGCGGAGAAGAGCTGCGGAATCTGGAATGCGCGGGCGACGCCACGGCGCGCGATGGCACGCGGCGACAGACGGGTGATGTCGTGGCCGTCGAGCAGCACGCTGCCCGATTTCGGTCGGATATAGCCCGTGCAGATATTCAGCAGCGTCGTCTTGCCAGATCCGTTCGGACCGATGATCGCGAGGAACTCGCCGTCGTGAATCGCGATGCTGACGTCGTCCGCGGCCTTGACGCCGTTGAACGAGACATGGAGGCCTTTTGCTTCCAGGATGGGACGCGTCATAGGCTCGTCGCCTCCTTGCGCGCGAACAATCCATAGATCCCCTGCGGCATGAAGATGATCACGATGATCAGCGTCGTGCCCACGATCAAATTCCAGGAATCGGTGACGGTCACCGCCGCGCTGTGCAGCAATTCCAGAAACAAGGCACCTATGAAGGCGCCCAGAACGCCGCCGATCCCGCCGAGCACGGCGATCAGCACGAGGTGGCCGGAGGCAGTCCAGAACGCGAAATCCGGGACCACGCGACCGATCGCAAGGCCGGCTATGGCGCCGCCAAGTCCGGCGAGCGCCGCCGAGACGACATAGGCGATCAGCAGAACCGCCCAGACCGGAATGCCCAGATATTCGAGCCTGATCTCGTTGGTATGGACCGCCGAGAGCGCATGACCTAGCGGGCTGTTCAGGTAGCGCTCCACGGCAAGGCCAACGAGCATCATCAGCCCGAGGCTGAAATAGAACAGCACGCTCTTGAAGGCCGGTTCGCCGAGCACGACGCCAAACACAGCCGGGACCGGCACAGGGATACCGTCGGTCCCGCCGGTGACGCCATACAGTTTTGCGCACAGCGCGTAAAACACCATGGAGACCGCAAGATTCAACATCGCGAAGAAGATCGCGCGATAGCGGACGAGAAACGATCCGGCGATGGCGCCCACGAGCGCACCGCCCAGCACCGACAGAATCAGCAGCAGCCCAAGATCGTTCACGCCGGCGCGCGCCAGGAACGCCACCGCATAGGCGCTCGCGGCAAAGAACATCGCATGACCGATCGAGATCAGCCCGGCGCGGAGCAGCACGGCGACGCCGAGGGCCGCAAACCCCTTGGCGATCGCTAGAGTCAGGACGAACTGAAGCCAGGGCGCGGCCACAGGCAACAGCGCGAGGACGAGGACCGCCGCGGCGGCAGTGATCGTTCGCATCATATCCTCCGCGCCGCCACCGACCCGAACAGCCCGTAGGGACGGATCAGGAGAACGACAAGCATCGCTGCATAGGGTGCGACGGCATCCAGCGACGGCGCCAGATATATCGCGAGCACGCGCGCCAGGCCGACGATCAGCGAGGCCAGGGCCGCTCCCTCGATCTGTCCGAGACCGCCGATCGCCGCAACGGCAAAGGCGAGCACCATGGTGTCGGCGCCGAGCCCCGGAGCGATGCCAGACGTCGGCGTCGCCAGCGCGCCGCCCAGTGCTGCCAGGAACACGCCGAGCGAGAACGCCAGAATGAAGATACGGTTGGTGTCGATGCCGATCGACTGCGCCATCTCGCGGTCAGTGACGACGGCCGTGATCAGGCGCCCTAGCCGGGTGTGGTTGATCAAGAGCCGCAGGCCAATGACGACGAGGAGCGCCATGCCGATCAGGAGGATCTGGTAGTTGAGATAGACGACGCCACCGATCGCGGTGGTGCCGAGCAGTCGCATCGGCGCGTCTTCGTAGAAGGACTGCACGCCAAAGATCACGCGCTGGAGATCCTCCAGAATGAGGAACAGCCCGAACGTGATCAGGATCTGCACGGCCTCCGACTTGCCATAGGTCCAGCGGACGAGACCCCGTTCGATCAACGGACCGAATATCGCCGCGACGCACACGGCACTAAACAGGAGCGCCAGGAACGACCAATACGGGTTGAGCTGCCGGCTCGCGATGAACAGGCAGATCGAGGCCGCGACATAGCCGCCGATCGAATAGAGGCTGCCATGGGCAACATTGAGGACTCGCAGCACGCTGAAGACGAGCGTCAGGCCGACCGCCGCGAAGAAGATCAACGCGGCGCTCGCCAGACTGTCCAGCAGCAAGGGGATGACTGCATTCAACATCGGCCTATACCTTCCGTCATTGAAATCAGGTGAACCTCATCCCGGCCTATTTGTAGCTTCCAGGCTTCGGCAGGCCTTTGGCGAACTCGGGCTTCAGCGTCGCAATCCACGCGAGCGGATCTTGACCTGCCTGCGGCATCAGGCTCTCGCCCTTGTAGCGGACCATGTCGCCAATGACGGGAAACTGCTGCGCCGACGTCTTTACGGTCACACCGACGATCTGGTCGACTAGGCCGTCATTGTCGGCCCGCGTCTGCGCGGTGCCGGTCAGGGTCTCGACCTTGCTGCCCTTCATGGCGTCGGCGAGCTCGGCACGAGTCGGCCATTTGCTGCCGTTCTTCTGCATCGCGGCATCGTAGGCTGCTTTCACATAGATGAGCGCGTTGGCCATCTTGATCGACGGGAACACCGGATACTCGCCGAAGCGCGCCTTATAGGCCTCAGCAAACTTCACGGTCTCCGGCTTGGCCTTGGCGTCCGGTGACATCCACCAGCCGTCGCCGAGAACTCCGACGATCACCCCGTCGGGCAAAGGCACGCGCTGCAGCACTGTCTCGCCCAGCGCGAGGATCACCTGGCTGCTCGTGAAGATTCCACGCGGCGCAGCCTGGCGAACGAAGTTCTCGAGATCGGCCCCCCACAGATTTGAGAAGACGACGTCCGGGCGGGCGGTAGCGAGGCGAGAAATCTCGGTCTGGTAATTTGGTGAGCCGAGCTTCGGATAGAGCTCAGCGACGATCTCGACATCAGGCTTCAGGACTTTCAGCGCCGCGATGAAGATCTTCGCCGCGTCATGACCAAACGCATAGTCCGGGTTGATGATCGCTACCGTCTTCACATCGGGTTTGCGGTCCAGCAGGTAGATCGCGTAAGCGACGAATTCGGGTACGGTGTTTCCGTTGGGCCGGAACACATATTTGCTCTTGCCGTCGATCAGCAGCTGATGGGTATCGCAGTTCCAGCCCACGGTGGGGACCTCAAGCTGCTCCGCGAGCGGCGCCAGCGCCAGACAATTGGCGCTCGACAAGGCGGCGACCATCACCTGGTTCTTCGCGTTCCCGGCGAGCCGGCGGTATTCCGCGATCACGCCTTGTGCGCCCTGCGCCTCGTCGACATAGGTCGCGCTGAGCGGCACGCCTCCGATGCCGCCCTTTGCATTGATCTCGTCGATCATGAGGTCAGCTGCGTTCTTGCCCGGCATGCCGTAGGCTGCGGCAGGACCGGATGTGAACGTGAAGATGCCCAGCCCTAACGCGGCTGGCTTCTCCTGCGCAGCGGCCGGCGTCGCGGCTACGACACCGAGCGCGAGCGCGCCGGCAAGTCCATCCACCATCCATCGGGCTTTGCCCTGCGGCACGCCGCGGTCCAGCCTGAAGAGCCATTCAAGTGACGACAGGCAACGCGCAACTACGATGGAAATACCTCTGGACGCCATGATGTCTCTTCCCCCTGGGCTGGTCGAATGATGTTGTGCGGCAGCCATCCGGATCACACCGGATCGAAATAATGCATCTCCAGAAGGAGGCAGCCGTTCACCGACTTGAACGGCCCATGTGGCGCATGCGGGGGACGGCACGCGTACGTGTTCGGCGGGAAGCTCTTGCCGCCCTCGCCGTTCGCATCGTTGCCGACGATCAAATCGCCCGAGACCAGATAAACCTCTTCCCAATATTCGTGGGAGAACGGCGCGGTGGTGTAGACGCCGGGCGCGAAGCGGAGCAGCCGCGTCCGCGTCCCGCGCCGGTTCTCCTCGTCCAGTCCACCCGCGATGATCTTCTGCTGGATGCCGGCTGGATATCCCGCCGGCACTTCCCAGCCGGTGGTCATGTCGAGCGTGTAGAATTCGTCGTGCTTCTTGTTGACGGGCATGGATTGTCTCCTTCGGATCAGGCGGCTTTGCTGGCGGTCGAGATGCCGTTGAGGTCGTAGGAATCGAGCATGGTCTGCACCAGCCGGTCGGCGCCGGCCCAATCGTAGGTGCGATAGGAGTGACCCTTGGTAACGAAGGTCGCGCCGGCGTAGAACATCTCATATTGCTGGTGGCGCGAGCCGAACTCTGAGCCGACAGCATCCCAGGCGAGCTTGTAGAATTTCACCCGATCATGCGAGTTGGCTTTCGGCGACTGCTGAGTCTTGCCGATGAGGGCCGCGATCTCCGGATTGTCGAAGTCCGCAACCGACGAAGGCAGCATGATCATGCCGCCGCCAGCGAGCTCGCGAAGCGTGTTGATGACGTGCCCATAGAGCTGCTGGGTCAGCACCTGCGCGGAATAGAGCGTGTGCCGGTCCGGGATAAAATAGGGACCGACCTGCGTGCCTTTGGCTTCCATCGCGGCCACCAGCGCGTCGACCATGCCGGTCTCGGCCGCGAGCTGGCCAAGCATTTCGCGCACCTGCGGGAACTGGGTAACGCCGTTCATGTCGGCGGTCCGATGCGCAAGGCCGGTCAGAAACTTGAGCTTCACACTCAGGCGGACCATCGCCTGGTAGTTCTGGTAGACGTGGCAGGGCGTTGCGTGAAACTGCTTCTGGCACATCTCGACATTGCCTTCGATGAAGACGCGGTCCCACGGCACCTTCACGTCGTCGAAATAGAGAACCGAGTCGTTCTCGTCGAAACGGCTCGACAAGGGATTGTCGAACACTGCACCGGCGGCATCCTCGTAGGACTTCCGCGACAGCATCTTGAGGCCCTTCGTGTTCATCGGAATCGCGAAGGACATCGCATAACGCTCTTCGCCGGGACGCATCGGCTGGATGGTCGTGACGAAAACCTCGTCGGCCACCACGCCGCCGGTGGCGAGCATCTTGGCGCCGCGGATCGTGATCCCCTCCGCGTCACGGTCGACGACGCCGGCGGTGAGGAACGGATCGGCCTGTTCGGCAGCGCCCTTGGAGCGGTCGGCCTGCGGATTGATGATGACGTAGGTGAGATAAAGATCCTTATCGCGGGCGTAGCGGTAGTAACTCTCGAGCACGCCGGCCCGGGCGGGATCATACGACTTGAAGACGTCGAGCCCCATGTAGAGCCCGGAAATGCAGGACGCCACGTGGTCCGGCGCCCGGCCCATGAAGCCGGCATGCAGCGAGGTCCACGCCTCCAGCGCCTTTCGCCGCGTCACGAGCTCGGCATAGGAGGTCGGAAGCTGCCAGATGCGGTTGGCGCGACCTGCACCCGTGTCGAATGTCATCAGCTCCGCGTTCGCGGGCGCGCTCGCGAAATCGAACAAGCCGGCCATGGAGGTGGCGAGATTGCGGAAGGCATGGTGCGTCGTGACATCGCCAACCGAGGCGCCGTTGATGTAGATGGTCCGGCCATCCTTGAGGCCCGACAGATATTCTTTTGCGCTACGCATCGCAGGTCTCCGGTTCGAAACTAGTAGTGAATGGGAAGCGGCCAGGTCGGCTCGCGCTGGGTTTCATCGATCAGATCGCGGTATTGACCGCGAAAGAAGATCAGGGGAGCGGCCGCCTCGGAGCGGCTCGCGTGCCTGATGACACGGACGACGAAGATCACGTGGTCGCCGCCCTCGTAGACCGCGTAAGGCGCGCATTCGAAATGCGCCATCGCGCCCGAGATCAGCGGCGCCTCGGCATGACCAACCGACGTCCTCACCTGGTCCCATTTGTTGGAGAGGGCGCGCGCGAACTGGTTGGAAATGTCTTGCTGGTCGCGCGCCAGAATGTTCACGGCAAATCCCTTGGCCTCGAGCATCGCGGGCAAGCTGCGAGCCTTGCGGTCGACGCTGAACAGAACCAGTGGCGGATCGAGCGAGACCGAATTGAACGAGCTCATGGTCATGCCGATGAGCTCTTCCCCCCTCCCGCGTGCGGTCACCACCGCAACGCCGGTGGCGAATTCGCCGAGGGCACGCCTGAATGCACGGTCCTCCATGGAACACCCGCCTTGTTGCCTGGCACCTGATTTATAATTCTCAACTAGCTTTCTTACAAAGCTATTTGGGAATGTCAAGCCCACTTGCTGGGCGGGCGCATGCGTGCTTCTTAGGCAAGCCGCAATGCTATGATTTGGTGAGGAGATTGACCGCGTGACCGATGCGCTCTTGACGGCCTCGAAACCCGAGCTGCTCGACAAGGAAGGAGACCGCACGCTTCGCGGCCTGCTCTACGACTATTTCGCGTTTGGACGCAGCCTGGAAGCCTGCCGGGAAATATTCGCGGGCTTCGTCGACCTGTCGGCGACCCAATATCTGATCCTGATCGCCATCAAGAATTCGACTGCGGAAGAACCGATGGGCGTCAATCAGGTCGCCGAACGGCTGTACCTGAGCGGCGCCTTCGTCACCAACGAGGTCAACAAACTGGTGTCGGACGGCCTGCTCGAGAAAAGCCCCCATCCCGAAGACGGACGGCGGGTGCAACTTGCCCTCACCCAGCGCGGAATGAGCCTGTTGATCCGCCTTGCCGCCTTGCAGCGACCGGTCAACGACGCGTTGTTTGGAATGCTGACGAGCGAGGAGTTCAAAATGCTGGCCCAGCTGCTGTCCAGGCTCGCGTCAAACGCTGATAGCGCGTTGAAGTTGGCCGTACATGTGCAGGCTACGCTCAAGCTTCAGGAGGAGGATCGGCGGGCCTCCGCAGCGAGTCCGCCGGATTCCCGCAAGAAGCGGCGCGCCACGCGCCGGAACGGTCGATGACGCCAACCGGAGCTTGCCGTTTTGCGCGGCCCGGCTCAATTCGTAGGCCGGAAAGAACCTCATCGATGAATCTGCCCTGCGCCTGGCCCGGCTCATCGATCGGCAGATGGCTCGCGAAGATTTTGAACACAGCGCGCAGAGGCAACAGCAAGTTTCCTCCGGAAGGGCGAAGCAGCGGCGTGAGCACGAATGACCGGCGGTATGAGCTGCGGCTGCGCATGAAGCGTCATTCAGCGGAATCCATCGCGCACAGGCCGTTCTGGTAAATCATCACTCGCTCATCAAGCAGCCAGAGATTCTCGAATCTGACAACGCAAGGTCAACTTTCGATCTTTAGATGCTCTCCAAGGAAGCTCACGAAAGCGCGGATTTTTGGCGATAGCTGCCGACTTGTCGGCCACAAAGCGGCGATCTCTCCGGTCTGACGAACGTAGCCGTCTAGAAGCGGAATCAAGGTGCCGCTTTTGATCTGCCGAGCGACTGCAAATGGGGGCAAGACGGCAATTCCAAATCCGTGTTCGGCAAGGTGCACCAGAGGCTCGATCGTGGTGGCGCTCATGCTTTCGGGAAGGATTAGCCGTTCCGTGGTGGCGTCACGATCCAATGGCCAGTTTAGAAGCTTCCCGCTTGATGGTGACCGCTGGCGAAGGCAGTCATGGTGAACTAGATCGGCCGGCGTGGACGGCCTGCCACGCCGCTTAAGATAGGCAGGGGATGCAACGATCAGCCCCCGAAAGCGGCCTAGGCTTCGACGCATTAAAGCGCTGTCAGTTGCCGGCCCCATGCGAACTACAACGTCAAACCCCCTTCGATCACGTCCACTAGGCGATCGGTAAAGTCGAGATCGAGTACGATCGCTGGATGGGCCCGCATGAAGTCCGCAATGACGGGCATTAAGAGCATGCCGATCAGGGGCAGGCTGACGCGAAGCCGGCCGCTCGGCGTCGCCGCGTTTTGCGTCAATTCCATCTCGGCCGCTTCAATCTCTTCGAAGATTCGCCGGCATCGATCGAGGAACAGCCGGGCCCTCTTCGGTCGGTGTCATGCTGCGCGTGTTCCGATGAAATAGACGCACGCCAAGGCGGTGCTCTAGGCGCGATATGTCTTTTCCGATCGCTGATGCCAAAAGCCCGCTCTGCCTGCCGGCGGCAACGAAACTGCCAGCCTCAGAAACCACCAAAAAGGCAATCGGAGTCGGCATCATCGGCACCGGGGGATGGGCGAAATATGGCCACATCGCCGCTCTGCAAACGCTCGATGAGTTCAAGATCATCGCGATCGGCAGCCGCAAGCAGGAAACGGCCGATGCTGTGGCCAAGCGCTTTGATATTCCGCACGCGTTTGCGGACGATCTAGCTCTTATCAATCACCCCGAGGTCGAGCTGGTGGCGGTTGTAACGCCCGCCCTGGATCATGCTCGCCTTGCGCGCCTCGTGATTGCCGCCGGCAAAGATGTCTATAGCGAGTGGCCGCTATCGACTACCACGGCCGAATCCAAGGAGCTGCTGGCCCTGGCGAAAGCCAAGGGCGTGCGGCACGTGGTTGGGCTGCAACGCCGCTTCGGTCCCAGCTCGCAATACCTGCAGGATCTCATCAAGCAGAACTATGTCGGCCAGATGCGCTCGGCGCGCATGACCGTCAGTGTCGATGCGTTTGAAAATCCGATGTCCCAGGCCCATTCGTGGAGCTTCGACATCGCCAATTTTGCCCACACGCTCTCAATTTATGGGGGCCACTTTCAGGACCTGCTGTTCAACGCGGTAGGCTTTCCCAACCAGCTCACCGCGATAGTCCGGAATCAGTTTCCCCTGATCGACGTCATCGAAACGGGAGAGAAAGTGCCGACGACCAGGCCGGATGCCGCCATGATGATCGGCACCCTAGAAAACGGCGCGCTCTTCTCGGTGCAGATCGAAGGCGCGCAGCATCAGCGCACCGGGCTGCAGATCGACATTACCGGGACCGAAGGCGTCTTGCGCGTCACCAATGTGCTCGCCTTCCTGAACAAGGAAGACAACGCCATCGAAGGCATGAGGGGCAAGGATCAGTCCTTTTCCCCGATGCCCGTGCCGGCCGAATACCAGTCGCTTGCCAATGTGGGGCTGGCTGTCAGTCAGCAGGACGTTGCCTTTCTCTATCGCGCCTACGCGCAGGATCGCCGCGATGGCACCTCACAGGCGGCCAACTTCGCCGACGCCGTTCGCCAGCATCAGCTCATCGACCAGATGTTCGAGACCTCAAAGCGCACTTTCGGATAATGCTGTCGATATAGGCATGACATCGATCAGCGCGCGCGCTTCATCAGGCGCGAGTACAGCCACCTTTTCGCGCTTGGCGGTGTGCCTCGGGCCGCGCAACAGACGTGCAGCTTTGCCTCAGGTCACTCCTTCAGAATGTTCGATTCTTTGAAGCGCGCCCTTCCGCCAGATCGTGCCAGCCACGATCACGATGATGACCCCAATCATCGCTACCACGAAGTCCGGGCCATTGCCGTGGCTGGCAAATCTCGGCGGGAGTCCAAATGAGGCAACCAGCGCGTCAAATTGTGCACCGTATGCACCACCAAAGAGCAGGGCCAGCTTCGGCGCAATCGCCGGATCCGTCGCGATCACCTCGCCCGCGATCCAGCCCAGAAGAGCCGCGCCCGCCCAAACCAGGATTGGCAGGCGGACGAGCAGCGTCATGATCAGCGCAGCACCGGCCACAATGAGGGGGATGCTGATGGCGAGGCCGAGGATCAGGAGCGGCACACTGCCGCTGGCCGCAGCGGCAACCGCGATCACGTTGTCCAGGCTCATCACGATATCCGCGACCAAAACGATTTGAATCGCTGCCCAAAGATGCGCGGCCGCCTCAACATCATCTTCCACTTCCTCTGGAACCAGCAGCTTGGCTGCAATAACAAGCAGGGCAAGGCCGCCGGCCAGCTTGAGATAAGGCAGTCCCATCAGGGTCGCGATCACTGCGGTAAACATGATCCGCAGCACCACTGCGGCACCGGCGCCGAAGAGCATGCCCCACAGTCTTTGCTTAGGCGCGAGCCCGCGGCAGGCGAGAGCGATCACCAACGCATTGTCGCCCGACAGCAGCACGTTGATCCAAATGATCTTGCCGACGGCGAGCCAAAAAGTCGTCGTCACCAATGTTTCCTTCAACTCGGCAAGCGATGAGCCGATGTTCGCAAGATCAATAGTTTGCCAAAGCAGGGCGAGCCCCTGTCATCGATACCGAGCTTGACGCAAGCCGATGCTTGGAAGCCCTGTTCCGCGGAAGATCAATGCGAAACGTTGAGCGCCACGAGAAAGCGTGAGACCATGTTGTATGCAGCGATGGTCGCTACGACTTCCACGATCCCGCCGTCGTCGAACGTTTCCCGAAGCCTCCCAAAGAGCCCGTCCGACACGATGACGTCGCGCGTCATGGCGTCGGTAAGCTCGAGCATCAGCGCTTCGCGGGAATCGAACGCGGCCGCGATGCCATCCTGTTTCAAAGACTCGATCTTCTCGTCGCTAAGACCGACGCGCTTGGCGATCGGCGCGTGGGCTTCGAATTCGAAACTGGCCCCATTGAGCACCGCGACGCGCAAAATGACGAGCTCACGCAGGTTCGCAGGGAGGGTCGTCTCGTTGCGCACCGCCGTCAACATCCGTTCCCAGCCGGCGGCGATCGGCCCAGAGTTCAGCAAGACCTGGTAGAGCAACGAGATGCGTCCGCGTTCAGCCAGGATCCGGCCCTCGATATCGGCAAGCTCGGGTCGCGTACCAGGGACGACCGGCGTGACCCGGATTCCGTCAGCCATCTTATTCACCTCTGATATTTTTCGCCTTGATCAAGGCCGCCCACTTCTCAGTATCCGTCTTGAGCAGAGCGGCCAATTCTTCCGGGGTCGAGGGAGCCGGCTCGGCGCCCAGCGCGGTCAGCTTGGCGTTCACGTCCGGTGCGCTCAGGCTTGCCCGCACGGCCTTGTTCAGTGTTTCCACCACGGCGGGAGGAGTCTTCGATGATACGAATATCGCGTACCAGTTGTTGGTATCGATGCCTTTGAAGCCCTGCTCTTCGAACGTCTTAACGTCGGGCAACGCCGGGTGCCGCTTCGGTGCCGCCACACCGATGGCCCGCAGTTTGCCTCCTCTGACGTGACCGATGAGACCAGGCACATCTCCAAAGAAGCCCGCGACCTGACCTCCCATGACATCCGAAATCGCGGGAGCAGCGCCCTTGTAGGGCACGTGCAGGAACGCCGCGCCGGTCGAACCCGCGAGCTGCTCGATCGCGAGATGGGGGATTGATCCCACACCCGACGAGGCCATTGCTGTCTCCTTGGCCCGCTTGGCGCTGGCGACGAAATCGGCAGCATCCTTTGCGCTGTCATTCGGATTGATCACGAGGACTTCGACGTTGTTCACAACCAGCGAGACCGGCGCAAAATCCCGGGCCATATCGTAGACGAGCTTGTCGTAAAGTGACTGATTGATCGCAGCAGCGCCAACCGACGTGATCCAGATCGTACCGCCATCCGGAGCCGATCTGATGACCTCCTGGGCAGCGATCGCCCCATTTGCTCCCGACTTGTTTTCGACGATCACGGTCCGACCGAGCTCTTTTCCAAGCTGGTCGGCCAGGATCCGCGCGACGCTGTCGACGGGCCCTCCGGGGGCGAAGCCGACGATGATGCGCATCGGTTTCGTCTGGGCGAATGCCGGCCCTGCCAGCGCCAGGCAGCCGATGGCGGCCAGGAATGTGCGTCTCAACATCTGATGCTCTCCTGAAAATTCGTCTCAGTCGCAGCGTGCGATCATTCCGCCGTCGACCACGATCTCGGTCCCCGTCACGAAGCGCGCTTCGTCCGATGCGAGATAGGCGACCGCGGCAGCCGTGTCGCGGCCGTCTCCCATGAAACCAAGGGGAATCCGGCGGACGCGCGAGGCCAACAGTGCATCGACGTTGCCCCCGGTTCGCTGTCCGGCGAGGCGTGCCTCGACCATGGGTGTATGGAGCTGTCCGGGCACCACGGTATTGACCCGGATGCCGTCAGGTGCGTGCTGCACGGCTATGACGCGCGACATCTGGATCACGCCGGCCTTGGTGGCCGCGTAGGCGACCTGGGCCGATCCGGTCCATCGCAGACCCGACGTCGACGCTAAATTGACGACAGCTCCCGACTTTCTTGCAACCATATGCGGCAGGACGTGCTTGCAGGCCAGGAAAACACTCTTCAGGTTGACATCCACCTGTGTATTCCAGGCGTCCTCCGTGAGCTCGACAGGACCGCCAGCCGCCGAACCGCCGACATTGTTCACGAGAACGTCGATCTTGCCGAAGCGCGCGAGACACGCCTCTACGGTTGCCGCGAGGTCGGCACTGGAAGTCACGTCGCAGGCATGTGGGACGATCGCCGCGCCGACGGCGCCCGCCCGCTCGACCGTTTCCTCGACACGGGACAGGTCGCGGTCGCAGGCGAAGACCATGGCCCCCTCCTCGGCGAGGCGTACCGCGATCGCTCGTCCGTTGCCCCAACCAGGACCCACACATCCCGCACCGGTGACAATCGCGACCTTCTCCTTGAAGCGCTGGCTCATTCCGTCTCTCCAAAATGGTAAAGTCGCGCCGGGTTTGTCACCATGAGTGACCTGCGCACCATAAAGTCCGGCGCAATGTCGGCGATGCGGCCCACCAGCTCTTGATCGCTGGGAATCGGTCCGTGATGGTTCGGATGCGGCCAGTCGTTGCCCCAGACGACACGATCGGTGAATTCGGATGCGAGCAACCGGGCGAATGGCACGGCATCGTCATAAGGCGGTCCCTTTCGCGTGATGCGGTCGATCCCCGAGACCTTCACCCAGCATGCCGAGTGCTCCATCAACCGGCGCAGCGCAGTGAAGTGCGGCTGCTCCAATCCGAGCGCCGCGTCGATGCGGCCGATATGATCGATCACCACGGGAACGGGACCGCCGAGAAGTCGCGGCACGATTTCGCCGAGCACCGCCGCAGGATCGCCATGGACTTGGACGTGCCATCCGAGCGGAGCTAGGCGACGTGCGAGCTTGAGCACAGCCTCGACATTCTCTCCAGCCCCGAGATGGTGCATGTAGTTGAAGCGGACGCCGCGAAACCCGGCCCTGTCCAGTCGCTTCAATTCGTCGTCGGAGACATCGGTAGGTACCAACGCGACGCCGCGATAGGTTCGAGGCCGAGCCGCAATCGCGTCCTCAGCTGCCCGATTGTCGTAGCCGTGAACCTTCGACTGCACGACCACGCAACGCTCCAGGCCACATGCGTCGTTCAGCGCGAACAGAGCCTGCTTCGGCGCCTCCGCCAGCGGCGGCGGGCTTTGCGGATCGAACGGGAACAGCTCGGCGGGCCCGAACACATGACAGTGGGAATTGCAGGATAGCGCGGGAAGCTTGATGCTCATGTCACAAACCCGCCGCGAGGACGGCCACGGCGTCAGCGGCCTTGACCCCGGATCCCTCCGGCAGAACGAAGATCGGATTGATCTCGGCCTCGATCAGCCGGTCGCCCAACTGGGCCACCATGACCGAGAAATCGACGATGGCCGCCGCGAGAGCCTCGACGTCAAGCTTCGGACGGCCGCGATAGCCGTCCAGCAGCGGCCAGGATCGCAATTCTTGCAAGGCAGAGACCGCATCATCCCTGCTCATTGCGCAACCGGGCGCCAGCAATCGGAGAACCGTATCCTTCATCAGTTCGGCCGTCACGCCGCCGATACCGATCAGCAACACCGCGCCGAGGGGATCGCGACTGTAACCAAGAATGAGCTCGAGCCCTCCGGGGCGGACCATTTCCTGCACAAGGAAGCCATCCAGATCGATGCCGGCCCGGAGCTTGACGGTCGCGCGCATCTCTTCGAGCTGTTCTCCGATCGTGTCCGCATCGAGCCCCACCGCGACGCCGCCGACGTCGCTCTTGTGTGTGACGGCGGACGACAGCATCTTGAGCACGACCTTGCCGCCGAGTGCGCTCGCGGCTTGCCGGGCCTCGTCAGCGTTCACAACGACGCGCTCGCGGACGACAGGCAGGCCGAACCGGCTGAACAGCGATTTGGCCCTGTGCTCATCGAGCGAACCTTGCCAGTCTGCCGGGATATCCACCGCTGATCGGTTTGCCGGCTGCATCCGGACGAGCGGCTGTCCCGCTGTCCAGAGTGCCGAGAACGCCGAGGCAACCGCTTCCGGCGTGTTGAAGGCCGGTACGCCCTGCCGGGTCAGTCTGGCGGCCGCTTCCGGCGCGTGCGGACTGACGTACGCCAGCACGGGCTTTGCTGCAGTTGCCGATCCAGCATCGCGGATCGCGTTGCTGACCAGTTCCGGATTTCCGACGCTCGACGAGCCGACGACCACCGTCAGTGCGTCGTAGGACGGGCTGTTGAGCAGAGCCTTGATGCATCCCTTGAGGATATCCGGCTGTAGTCCCGCCAAGGTCACGTCGATCGGATTGGTATCAAGAGCGGCGTTTCCACCCGGCATGGCCTGCAGCAGGTGATCGACGGTCGATCTATCGGGGGCGGGAGAATCGAATCCGCAGAGGCCCAGACTGTCGGTGACCAGCGTGCCAGCTCCGCCCGTCGACGTCAAAATGGCAATCCGCCTGCCGGTCAGCACCGGCTGCGTGGCAAGCGCGGCCGGGATGTCGATCAAATCGCCAAAGCTCTGAGCGCGAACGATGCCGAGATCGCGGAAATAAGCGTCGTAGACGCGATCGCTTCCCGCCATGGCGCCGGTGTGCGACGCCGCTGCGCGGGCGCCGGCGGCGGAGCGCCCGATCTTCAGGGCGACGATGGACTTGCCCGCGGCTCTGGCCTTCAGTGCAGCGTTGCGGAAGCGATCGGAATGACGGATGGACTCGATGTAGAGCGCAATGACCGATGTATGCGGGTCGTCCGCCAGATAGTCGATGAAATCGGAGATTTCGAGGTCGGCCTCGTTGCTGGTTGCGACCAGTTTCGACAGTCCGATCCCTTGCGCCGACGCGCGCGAGAGCAGTGCACCGAGAATGCCTCCGCTTTGGGAGACCACGCCGACGGGCCCCTTGATGAACGACCCTGCTGCCAACGCGCCACTCGCGGAGAGCGGAACGCCATCAGAGACGTTGACCAGCCCGATCGTATTCGGCCCCAGGATGCGCATCGAGCCGGCAACTTCGCGCAGCTGACGTTGACGGCGCTTGCCTTCCTCCCCGCTTTCGCCGAACCCGCTGGCGAGAACGATGGCGTGCCTGGTCCCCTTCCGCGCCAGTGCACGCACAGCATCTACGGTTCGGTCAGCACCGAGAACGATCATCGCCACATCCGGCGCCGCCGGCAGTTCCTCAATCGTCGCATAGGAGCGCAAGCCGTCGATCACATCGACGCGCGGGTTCACCGGGTAGATCTCACCGTTAAAGTTCTGCTGACGCAAGAATTTGACGGGCAGTCCCGACGTCTTCGAGGGATCGGCCGAAGCGCCGACAATGGCGACGCTCCGGGGGTTGAACAGCACGCCCAGCGACATTATCCACCCCCTCAGCTGGCGGCCTTGGCGAGGAACGCCAGGACCGACTCACGATGTTCGGTGCTCGTGTAGCAAATGCCCTGCGCCTGGCTTCCGGAGGCAAAGACCGACTCCGCCTTGCTCTCGAAGGACTGATTGAGGATCGACTTGCCCAGGGCGATCGCAGTGGCAGATCCCGCCGAGAGCGAGCGTGCCCATTGCTGAGTGTCGGGGACCAGTGTTTCAGGACTGCTGACCCTGTCGATGATGCCGAGCGTCAGCGCTTCGTCGGCATCGACTCGCCGACCGGTGAAGATGAGCTCCTTCGCCCGCGCCAAACCAACGCGCCTCGGAAGAAAGTACATCCCGCCGCCATCGGGGATCAGCCCCCGTAACACGTACGACCAGGTGAAGCTGGCAACCGGGCTCGCCACGATGAAATCGCATGCCAGGGCGATATCGGCACCGAGACCGGCGGCGGCGCCATTCACGGCCGCGATCGTCGGCTTTGGCATGGTGTGAAGCAGCGATATGGAGTGGTGCACGCGCTGCTGGCGGGCCCATCCGTTGAAGGCCACCTCGCCTGCTGGAGCCTCCATGCGACGCTTCATGCCTGCGATGTCGCCGCCAGCGCAAAAGCCCCTGCCGGCGCCCGTGAGAACCAGCGCGCGCACGGATTTGTCAGCGGTCATCTCCTCGAGAGCCTCGATGAACGCGGTTCGCATCTCGTCGCTCATCGCATTTCGCTTGTCGGGCCGATTGAGCGTGATGGTTGCCACGCCATCGGTGACAGATTTCAGAAGTGTCTCAGCCATGTTCCTAATCCGCGGTGATCTTGTTCTCGGTGACGATCTTGTGCCAGCGCTGCGTATCGGCACGTACGAACGCGTCCAGCTCCGCTGGCGAACTCGAATGGAGCATGACACCTTCCCCTTCCGCCCGCTTGATGAAGTCGGGATCCTGCGCGGCTCGTTTGACGGCCGCACCGATCTTGTCGATGATCGGCTGGGGCGTCCCCGCAGGCGCATACAACGCGTACCAGCTGTCGACCACATAGCCGGGTACGGTCTCCTCAACCGTCGGCACCCCCGCCAGCTTCGACTTTCCGGCAGGCGCCGTCACGGCAATTGGCCGCAATCGCTTGTTCGCGATGAAGCCGGCTACGGCGGCGTTGGTGGCAAACATCATGTCGACCTGGCCACCGAGCAGGTCCGTCAGGGCGGGACCGGCGCCGCGATAGGGAATGTGAAGCAAATCGATCTGCGCCAGGTTCTTCAACAGCTCGCCGGCGAGATGGGCCGACGTGCCGCTACCCTGGGACGCGAACGTGTATTTGCCGGGCGACTTCTTCGCCGCCTCGATGATATCGCCGACCGTCTTGAACGGACTGTCCGGTTTGACCACCAGCACGTTGTGCGAGCTGCCGATCAGGGTGACCGCGGAAAACGCCTTCTCGGTGTTGTAGGGCATCTTCGGCTGCATGCTGGGATTGACGGCATGGGCCAATGTCGCGACCAGCAGCGTGTAGCCATCCGGAGGGCTGTTCGCCACGGTTTCCGAGCCGATCATGGTGCTGCCGCCCGGCTTGTTCTCAATGATGACGGGCTGCCCCAGTGATTTGGCCAGAAGAGAGCCGAGGCTTCTTGCGATTGTGTCGGTGCCGCCGCCGGGCGCAAAAGGCACGATCAGGCGCATCGGCTTTTCTGGAAATTCAGCGTGTGCTGCTACTGAGAGGGAAATCGGTAGCGCCGCCGCCACAAGGGCTATTCGGAAGAAGCTGATGGCCTTCCGGCGTTCTATGCACACGGCATCCTCCCAATCCGTGCGTGCACGGGCTGTTGATTTGAGGGAGATTATAGGACTTCCGGCGCCGCTTGATGCTCGGTCAATTCCACCTGCTGGAATCGGGATCGCTGCCGCAGCCAGTCGGCGGCCGAGGGCGCCGTCACCTCAATAGGTGTCACGCACGGCGTTCGACTCGAGCTTTTCGAGACATCTTCGCTTCAGGTCGAGCAACCACGGTCCCAGCCGCCGCCTGGCGTCAGCCAAGGGCTCATCGCTCGCAAGGCTCATGTTTAGCGAGTGCGGCTCCAACTCATCGAACCGGAGTGGCGTCGCGACCGCCATCACGCCCGGCTGCCATCGGACTGCGCAATAGCCGAGTTCGTCGAGTTCGGCGAACGATCGTTCGATGTCGTGGCGAAACTGACGAGATCCCTTTGGGCGGCGCTTTGCGATTGCTGCCAGTTCACGGTCCCGATCCTCGCGTGGTATCGCCCAGAGATAGGCCCGCCCAAGTGACGTTAGTTCCACCGGCACGCGCTGCCCCGAGACAACCGTCCGGAAGCTTGCGCGGGGGCTGTAGCGGAATGATTCCAGATAGACCATCATATCGCCGTCGGCCGCCGCCAATCCGACGTTCACGTGTCTTCGGGTTGCTTCCGCCCGCATCAGCGGCGCGATTACCGACAAAATCGGCGAACTCAAGCGCATTGCATGGGCGAAGCTCAGCACCGCAGGCGCAAGGCGGTAGACCCGTTGGGCGGCATCCCTCTCCAGCATGCCCGCGGACACCAGGGTGCGCGTCAGACGGCTCACGGTCGCCTTCGGCAGACGGGTCCGCTCCGCGATCTCGGCGTTGCCGAGCTCGCTGAGGCCTGGCTTGAACGCGCGCATGATCGCTATGCCGCGCTCCAGCGAGCGGTTCATTCCATCCCTGTCGTGCCGGTCCGTCATGGAGCCACCGTTTCACCTAGTGGAATTAGCACAGCCTAATCCGTCAGATTTGTCGATATAGGTTCATCGAAATAGTGCAATCGGCGCGCTTTGGTCGCGGCGACAATCGGAGCTGTACCCGCCCCAACCGGCGGGAGAGCGACCGGCACAATCAAGAGAACATGGGAGGATACCACCTTGATCAGGGTAAGGGCTGAAAAGGACTTTTGGGCAGGCCTTCTCTACGTTCTGCTGGCTGCCGCATTCCTTTGGCTTGGGCGCGACCTGAAGATGGGCGCCGCCTCTCGGATGGGGCCAGGTTACTTTCCGCTGACCCTAAGCTGGATCCTGGGCGCCTTTGGCGTCATTTCCATCGTTCGCTCATTCGTTGCCCAAGGGTCCCCCGTCGGCCGGATCGCATGGAAACAACTCGGGCTGATCACCGCTGCCGTCATGGCGTTCGGTTTCCTGATCGATACCGCCGGGCTGGTGTTCGCCCTGCCCGCCCTCGTCATCATCTCGGCGCTGGCTTCGCAACAATCCGTCTACGACTTCAAGAGCCTTTTGGTTCTCGTGGGCCTGACCGTCTTCTGCATCCTTGTTTTCGTAAAAGGTCTCGGCGTGCCGATGCCGATCCTCGGTTCGTGGTTCGAGCACGCCGCCGTCATCGCTCCACAACGCTGAGTCCGGAGAGCCTTACCATGGACATCTTCGCCAACCTTCTGCTCGGGCTTCAGACCTCGATGACGCCCGTCAATCTGCTGTACGCCCTGATCGGGTGCTTTCTGGGAACCGCGATCGGCGTTCTGCCCGGGCTTGGGCCGGCCGCAACCATCGCCATGCTGCTGCCGGCGACCTTTGCCATGCCGCCGGTCACCGCATTGATCATGCTCGCCGGCATTTTCTACGGCGCGCAATACGGCGGCTCCACGACCGCCATTCTAGTCAATTTGCCCGGGGAGACGTCCTCGGTGGTCACGGCACTCGACGGCCACCAGATGGCACGCCAAGGCAAGGCTGGACGCGCGCTCGCCACCGCCGCGCTTGCCTCATTTTTTGCCGGCACCGTCTGCACGCTGCTGATCGCGCTGTTCGCTCCGCCGCTTGCCGAGGTCGCCCTGAAATTCGGCCCCGCCGAATATTTCTCGCTGATGGTGCTCGGCCTGATCGCCTCCATCGTCCTCGCGCACGGCTCTATCCTGCATGCGCTCGGCATGATCGTGCTCGGATTGCTGCTCGGCCTGATCGGAACGGACGTGAACTCAGGCCTGCAGCGCTACACATTCGACCTGCCTGAATTGTCCGACGGCATCGGTTTCGTCATCGTAGCAATGGGCATGTTCGGCATCGGCGAGATCGTCGCCAATCTGCAGCAGGAAGCCAGCCGCGACGTCTCAATCAATGAAGTGAAAGGATTGTGGCCGACCAAACAGGATTTCCGGCGGATGGTTGCGCCTACCCTGCGTGGGACTGCGCTCGGCTCGATCCTCGGTATCCTGCCCGGCGGCGGCGCCGCGCTCGCCTCTTTCGGCGCCTACGCGCTCGAGAAGAAGGTGTCGAGAAACAGGCACGAGTTCGGCAAGGGCGCTATCGAGGGCGTCGCGGCGCCCGAATCCGCGAACAATGCGGGCGCGCAAATGTCGTTCATCCCGATGCTGACACTTGGTATCCCGGCGAACCCGGTGATGGCGCTCATGATCGGAGCAATGATCATCCAGGGCATTCAGCCCGGGCCATCCGTGATGACCGAGCAGCCCGCGCTGTTCTGGGGCCTGATTGCATCTATGTGGATCGGCAATCTGATGCTGCTGGTCTTGAACCTGCCCCTGATCGGGATGTGGGTGAAGATGATCACGATCCCCTATCGATACCTCTTCCCGATGATCATCGTGTTCTGCGCGATCGGCGTCTTCAGCCTCAACAACGCGCATTTCGACGTGTACCTGATGGCACTGTTCGGGGTCATCGGCTACGTCTTCAAGAAGCTGGACTGCGAGCCGGCTCCGCTTCTGCTGGGATTCATCCTTGGCCCGATGATGGAGGAGTTTCTGCGCCGTGCGCTCCTGCTGTCCAAGGGTGATCCGCTGGTGCTGCTGACCCGTCCAATCAGTGCGGGCATGCTGGCGCTCGCCCTCATCTTGCTCGCGCTCGTGCTGCTGCCTTCATTCTCGGTCACGCGCGAGGAAGCCTTCCAGGAAGAGTAAGCGCAAGCTCTGCCCCTTCAGAAAGGAAGGAATACGTCATGATGCAGTTCAACCGGCGCGAGGTGCTGGCCGCGCTATCCTTGATCGCCACTGCCGCATCCGGCAGCAGGCCGGGCCTCGCCGCGACGTCGGATTACCCATCCAAGCCTGTCAAGCTCATCTCGCCCTATGCTCCGGGCGGGGCGACGGACATCATCGCCCGGTTGATCGGACAGCGGCTGTCCGAGCAGCTCAAGGCGCCCTTCATCACGGAGAACCGTGCCGGCGGCGGCGCGAATATCGGCACGGAGGCCGCGTTAAGATCGCCGGCCGACGGCTATACGCTGCTGCTCGCGAGCACCGCCAATGCGGCGAACGCGACACTCTATCCAAAGCTGCGGTTCAATTTCCTCGCGGACTCGACGCCGGTCGGAAGCATTGGTCTCGTACCCAACATCCTGGTTGTGCACCCGGACGTTCCCGCAAAGACTCTCCCCGAATTCATCGAGCTGGCTCGCAAGAACCCGGGTGCAACAAGCATGGGACTGCCAGGCAATGGTAGCCCGCAGCATCTGGCTGCTGCGCTGTTCTCGCAGATGTCGAAGACCGATTGTCTATTCGTGCAGTATCAGGGCGGCGGGCCCGTTCTGAAGGACCTCATCGGCGGGCACGTCCAGGCTGGATTCGCGTCTTCGGTCTCATCGACGGCAAGCATCAAATCGGGGACCCTGCGTGCGCTTGGCGTGACGTCCGCCCACCGCCTGCCGACATTGCCGGACATTCCAGCGATCGGCGAGCATATCGGCGGATACGAAGCAACGAACTTCTACGGGCTCGTGGCACCGAAAGGTACGGCTGAAACCATCGTCGCGCGCTTGAGCCAGGAACTGAACGCTGCACTGGGCGAGACCGACGCCATCTCCAAACTCGACGCCTTGGGAATATCGCCCGTTGCCATGTCGCCCTCCGCTTTCGGAAGCTTTCTTGCGTCGGAAACGAAGAAATGGGGAGAGGTCATCAAGGCTGCAGATATCAGAATGGAGTAAGCCTCCGATCATTCCCACTGGCCAGAGGTCGCGGCCTGAGCCGAACCGTTCCGGGCAAGTCACTCCCATACAACACCGAATTCATCAATCTTTCGGCGCCGTCGCGTTCGACGACGGAGCCGGCGAGCTCCGTGAATTTGCCGACGAGCTCGTCATCGCTGAGGGGATCCTCTGGATCTCCCTTCCGCGTCCTCTGAAAATGGTCGATCCGTCGGCCGTCGCGCAACGTGACCGCGAGCCGGGCCATGCGCCGGCCTGGATAGGCAGCGGCAAGATCGGCCGCCTCGCTGACGGTGATACGCGGCATCAGGCGCCGGATGCGAGCATCGGCGAGCGCAGCCGGCCGAAACGCTTCGAGCCGCACCGCTGCCAGCACCAGTTGAGCCGCGAGGCAATATTGCAAACTGAAGCGCGCGTCCTGGGCCGTGATCGCATCAGGCCGATTGCACATCTGGTAGGTCGCCCCGTAGCCTTCGACGTGGATCGCAGCAACGTCCTCGGCTGCAAAGCCTGACGCCCGCTGCATCGCCTTCAACCCATCGATCGCCGGGAAGATGTGGCCACAGCAGCCGTGCGCTTTCACCGTCATGCGCGCGATTGGCGTCCACTCACCGAGACCATGCAGTGCCTTGTCCCAATCCCCCGCGGAATGGCTGGTTGCGGCGGCAAAGCCTTTCGATCCGTGGAAACTCGCCATCGATCCGGTGATGCCCTGCCTTGCACAGACCGCCGCCAGCAGGCCGGCCTCGGCCGCGTGACCGGGATGCATCGCCTTTGCCATCCCCTCATCCTGCAGATTCTGCTGATGTCCGCCCGCGAAGCTGCTCGCCAGCGCCATGGCATGGGCGATTGCCTCGGCATCGCAGTCCAGCAGAACGGCGCCCGCGACGGCGGAGCCGATGGTGCCCACCGTCGAGGTCGTATGCCAGAATGCATAATGGCTGGGCTGGACAGCGAGAGACACCCGGCATCCGACTTCATAGCCGGCGATGACGGCCCGGTGAAACGCCCTGGCAGAAAGGCCCTGATGCTGAGCGATTGCGAGAGCGGCTGAAACAGTCGAGCTACCCGGATGATAGCCCCCGTCCCGGAAGATGTCGTCGAACTCGACGATATGGCTGGCAACTGCGTTGAGCATGGCGGCTTGGCGCGGAGACCGGAGTGATCCATCGACATAGCAGATCGCGCGCCCCGAGGTTTTCTCCTCCGCTAAAGCGTCGACGACCAGTGCCGCAGGCTTCTCCCGGCGCCCCGGAAGCATCGTTGCAAACCAGTCAAGCACCGCACGCCGAGCCGCCCATTCGATCTCCGGAGCAAGCTCCGCTTCACGCCAAGCTGCCGCAGCCTCCGCAAGCGCGATCAACGGATTGCGCAAAGCAAAAACCTCCCTCTAGCCGATCGAACCTTGCGCCTTCAGCGCGGCGATGTCGGCCTCACCATAGCCCAAGGATTCAAGGACCTCGACCGTGTGAGATCCGACCGGCTGCGGGGGCGACGTCAGTTCAGCCGGACTTGCCGACATCTTGAAGCCAGCTAGGGCGACACCAAGCTCTTGCTGCCCCGAGCCGCGCAGTCCGGCATTCTGAACGACGCCTCGCGCAACGGCCTGGGGATCGGCGATCGCCTCCGCGAGCGTACGAACGCGCGAGGCCGGAACGCGATGCTTGCGCAGCAATGCTTCCCACTCCGCCGCGGGCCGCGTGGCGATGATCGCGCTGAGTGCCGCCTCCTCTTCGGCGTGGGCGTCGAGGCGCTGGTTGTTGTTGGACTTGATCAGATCTTCCCGGCCCAATGCCGTCCACAGCCGGCGCTGCTGCGCCACGTTCGATGCGGCGATCATCATATCGGTGTCGGATGCGCGGTAACAGCCGATCGTGGCAAAAGGAAACCGATTCGCTTTCGCCTTAGGATGAGAGCCGTTCCATGTCAGGCCAGCAATGTGCGAGGAGCACAGCATGAGCGCCACGTCGAACATGGATACATCGATATGCTGTCCGACGCCCGTCCTCTCACGCTGGAAAAGCGCGGCTGAGATCGCAAAGGCGGCGGCGAAGCCGGTGCCGTAGTCGACGAGCTGGGCCCCGCTCTTCAACGGCTGGCCGTCGCCATAGCCGGTCATCGCCATCATTCCGGAGGAAGCCTGGATCACGTTATCGTAGCCGGTCTCCTCGCGTCTCGGCCCGGTCGCGCCAAAGGCCGAGATCGAGCAGTAGATCAGGCGCGGATTAAGCGCTCGCACCTCGTCGTAGGACAGTCCGAGCCGGTCGAAGGCGCCGGGACGGAAGTTCTGCACGAAGACATCCGCGGTTTCGAGCAGCCGCAGCAGCGCTTTCCGGCCGCCTTCGGATTTCAGGTCGAGCGCGATCGCCTTCTTGTTGGATGCTTGAGCCATGAACGAGGTTCCCATTCTCCGGTCGTTCATGCCCCTGTCGCTGCCCTGCAGGCGGGCCTGGTCGGGACTGTGCGGAGATTCGAGCTTGATGACTTCTGCACCGAGGACGCCGAGCTGATAGCTCGCAAACGGACCAGCTAGAACGTGCGTCGAATCGACAATTCGGATGCCTCCGAAAGCTTTGGTCATTTGCTCCACCTATGTCCTATTGGGAATGCCGGTGCAGCCTAGTATTCCCGGCAGGCACGTGATCGCGGCCAGTTTATCCCGCCCACGAGCACCATCAGCCCCCAAATTCCATCAAGTGAAACGTTTGCCTAGCCCGCTCGGGTAGAGGGGCGCGAGTACGCCATCCACTCACCCGAGATCACGCCGCCACAGGGTATGTCGCGGAGTTGAAAAAGAGTGCGTTTCGCCCCGGCCGCCGCAACTGCCGTTCGTTTGCCGGTGATAGGATCCCGTTCGGAGGTCAAATCGGAAGGCGCCACCACCGATACCGGCATTCGGTGTCAAACGCCATCCGGAACTGCCCCCTTTGCGTCATGAAGAACTGCCCCCACCGTCTGGGTTATGATCTCGGTTGAAGGTTGTTTCCGACGGTGACGGGCCGGAGGGAGGCGGAGCCGACCGGAGGGCCGTCACCGGCGGGCGGCGGCTGGATGAGGCCGCTCTTGCGCTTGGCGCGGAGCCGGTAACTGTCGCCGCGGATCGTCAGCACGTGGCTGTGGTGCAAGAGCCGGTCGAGGATCGCGGTGGCGACCACGGGATCGGCGAACACGGTGCCCCATTCGGCAACACTGCGGTTCGAGGTAATCAGCATGGCGCCAGTTTCGTAGCGCCGGCTGACAAGTTGGAAGAACAGATGTGCCGCGTCAGGTTCCAGCGGCAGGTAGCCGAGCTCGTCGACGATCAGTAGCTTTGGCTTCGACAGCGCGAGCAGTTTCTCGTCCAGACGCCGTTCGCCATGCGCCTTGGCAAGGCCCGCGACCAGCGTCGTCGCCGTGGTGAACTGCACCGTGTACCCGGCCAGGATCGCCTCTCGCCCGAGCGCGATCGACAGATGCGTCTTACCGACGCCCGGCGGTCCGAGCAGCAGCACGTTCTCGCCGTTGGCGATCCAACGTGACGCGGCCAGGTCGCGGATCTGCTTCGGATCGATCGACTGCTGCGCCTCGAAGTCGAAGCCCGCCAGTTCCTTCACGGCAGGGAAGTGTGCGAGCTTCAGCGCCATCTCGATGCGGCGATGATCCTTGCGAGCGATCTCGCGCTCGCACAGCAGGATCAGCGTCTCACGCGCCGACAGGTTTGCGCGCGCCGCCTCGTCGAGCAGGCTGTCGAGCTGATCGCGGATGCCGGAGAGCTGCAATCGCGCCAGCATGGCATCGAGCGGATCGGCCGTTGCTTCCATTATCTTCTTTGCCCGCGCCATCAGAAGCTTCCTCCGACCACGGCTTCGTATTCGGCAAGAGGGCGTAACAACGACGGTGGTGGAGACGGCGCCAGCACCGCCGCGATCTCCGCCCGGCGGACCGCGCCATCGCAACCAGCAACACCATCGAGATGAGCGGAGTCGACGATCCGCAGCCGGCGTCCCTCCGATTGCTTGTGGAGCGCAACCTGGTGCAATCCATGGCGGATCCGCACTTCGCCGGCCGCGATCGTCACCGCCACGCGCTCGCCAATCAGGCGCCACGGCACTGAGTAGCTGTTCGTGTCGATCTCGACGGCGCAATCATTGCCGACGACGCGGGTCAGTTCACGCAAGGATCCGAACGATGGCTGCCCGCCGAGCGGCTTCAACCGATGTATCTCGTCACGCGCGAAGCGAATGATCGGCGCCTCGCCGGTCGTGCCGTGGATACGAACGTTCGCAACCTCACGCTCCCACCTGTCGAGATGCGCCTCGAATGCTTCCCAGCTTGGGAAGGAATGACCGGCGATCGCGTTCTTCTTCACGTAGCCGACGCCGTTCTCCGTCTTGCCCTTCGTGCGCGCCCGATATGGCGCGCAAGCGCGAGGACGGAAGCCCCAATGTTTTGCGAAGGCTATCAGCTTGTCGTTAAACTGAACCGACCGGCTCACCGCGTCGTGGCGCACGACAAGCGCCCGAGGATTGTCCATCAGCACTTCCTCCGGCACACCGCTGAAGGTCGTGAATGCACTCTCGAGCCCGGCGAACCAATGCTCCTGCCTCTCGGCCCGGAACGCACGCACATGGAGCCGTCGCGAATGCCCGAGCGTTGCCACGAACACGAATGCCTTGACTTTCGCCCCTCCGATCTCGACCAGGCGCTCCCCGAAGTCGATCTGCAGCTGCCGGCCCGGCGGCGTCTCAAACCGCGTCGTCGCCAGCGCCTCCGCCTTCAGCGCCTGGCGATAGGGCTGCACGGCGCGTTGCAGCGTCCGCCGGCTGACGATCACGCCTTTCTCGGCCAACAGGTCCTGGCGCACCACGTCGGCATTGCCGCGATGCCGAATGAGCCTCTCGCGCAGCCAACCCTCAAGGCCGTCGAGACGCTTCGGCCGCTCAGGCGACTTGAACGGCTTCACCCCGCCCGCCGCCACGTAGTCCTTCACCGTGTGATGGCTGCAGCCCAGCTGCCGCGCAATCCGCTTCACACCCCACCCGCACGCCCTCAGGCGCAACATCTCCGCCACGTCATCCGGCGTCTTCATCACCTGCCCCCGTGGATCACTCCACGTCGAGCCTTCAGTGATTCGTTCCTGCTTCATTCACTCTCTCCTCAGCTATCCGAGGAGGGGGCAATTCCTCGTGACGCTGAGGGGGCAGTTTTCCATGGCGCGCGACATTCGGCTCAAGTTGTGATCCAATCGAGGGCCCGGCAGCTGCACTGCCGCTTTCCCCGGCGTGTCGGGGGCTCGAGTCAGTGGTCCGCTACAGGAGCGCTATTTTCTTATCGGCGAGCAGCCTAACTGGAGAAGAGGCGCCTCGATAGTCCGCCAAAAACCGCCGTTCGTGCGCGATCCGTCGCTGCCTTAAATGGTCTCGGACTAGGCTCAAATCACGGAGGCACAACAACCCATGACTGGCGGTGGTTACAGGTCCTTTTCGGCGAGTTTGCGAAACTCGTCGGGCACGAAACGAGAAATACCCAAGGCTGCTGAGCCATATCCGATCGCGTCCCATCCGAAGCGATCGCGGATCTTGTCGATGGCACAGTCTGCCGCCCAACGCGCCATGCCTAGCCTGCTGCCGGGGCGGCGCCCTTCCTCTTCAAGTCCGAACGGGAGTTCCAGCTCAGGATCCCAGTGCTCCTCGATATGCGACACCGAGATCGCCAATAGCGAGATGATCTTCTCGTCCGGGTGATTTGCAAGGATCGCGCGCACCAGATCCTCGGCCAGCTCAGCGAGGATCATGGTCGCGAAGATCGGCGCATCGAGCGTTATCGAGCGCGTGACCGAGCTCAGGTCGGCGAAGCGAACGCGGACCGTCACCGTTCGGCCAGGCCTGGACTTGGCGCGGAGTCGCGTGGCGACTCGATCCGCAAGGTGAACCAGGGTGGGTCGAAAAACCCGCTCCACGGCCGGTTTCCTGCCAATCGCTGACTGCGCTCCTGCCGATCTGGCCCGGCGGTGAGACTTGATTTCCCGCGGATCGCGATTCCACGCCAGCGCTGCGAGTTTCTCCCCTGCCGCGGGACCGAGCAACCGCTCGAGCGACCATCCCGGTGTCTTTGCCAGCTGTCCGATAGTCAGCACGCCGATCTCGGCCAGCCGCGCCTTCGTGACCGGACCCACTCCCCACATCAGGTCGACGGTGAGTGGGTGAAGGAATTCCAGCTCGGTGTCGGGATCGACAACCACGAGCCCGTCGGGCTTGGCCACTTGCGAGGCAATTTTCGCCAGATGCTTGGTTCGCGCGACACCCACTGAGATCGGAAGGCCAAGCTCGGTGCGCACCCGCTGGCGGATTGCCATTGCAATTTCGGCAGGCGTGCCGAAGAGATGGGTGCAGCCCGCGACGTCGGCAAAGGCCTCGTCGATGGAAATCCGCTCGACGAGGGGTGTGAAATCGCCGATCACCTTGATGGCGGCATCGCCTAGCCGTTGGTAGTCTTTGAAATGGCCGGTGACAAAGGTGAGTTGTGGGCATAGCTCACGTGCCTGGCGTCCCGGCATTCCGCTACGGACCCCGAAGGCCTTGGCTTCGTAAGAAGCGGCAAGCACAACCCCGCCACCAACGGCGATGGGTTTGCCGCGTAGCGAAGCGTCGAGCATCTGCTCAACCGAGGCATAAAAAGCGTCCAGGTCTGCATGAAGGATCGTGGCTGTCGTTGCCATCCCGATCGTTCACCCGCGACTTCTGATTGGAGTTTGATGCTGTCCTCGACAGCACATCGACTGCATGGGAACAAAATAGGAACATTCTGCCAACCAGTCAACCCGGAATTTGAGCGTGTCCGCCGATCCAAGGCCGCTCCGTCGCAGCTAGGCACGCATTTTGCGAATTCGGAAGGAAACTGCACCATAGGTGCAAACAGCATACGGCACGAAGTAGGTAAGAGTAATCTTGAACCAATTGATTGGCATTGCGCCAAATAATGCGTCGCCCTGATTAATGAGGTTCAGCACCGTCCCCACAACAAGGGCAACAACAAGCGAACGGCGAGGCACGCCATCAGAGAATGCATAACGGCATGCGAGCCTCAACGTCACCATCCGTCTCCCAGCCCTGCATGCATCAAACTGCTCCGACGATCCTTGGCAGTTCGGCAAGCGTTTCGATTTCATGGTCGGGGTGACCTGGCAGACGCTCTTTGCGCTGACGATACCGATTGCACCAGACGACCTTCATTCCAAAGGCGGATGCAGCGTAAGCGTCCCAGGCGTTTGAGGACTGAAAGGAAATTTGCGAGGCCGGAATGCCCAGCCGATCAACCGCGAGCTGATAAACGCGTGGATCCGGCTTATAGGCCCCAACCTCCTCGACCGAAAATACGGCATCAAGCAAACCGTCGATGCCAGCATGCTTTACTGCCGAGTCGAGCATTTCAGGCGTTCCATTCGACAGGATCGCGGTTTTTAATCCGGCGGCCTTCAACTGCTGGAGTACCTCGGGCACCTCAGGGAAGGTATCGAGCGTCAAATAGAGCCCCATCAATCGATCGCGAAGCCCGGGTTGATCGAGCATCAAGGTCTCCAAAGAAACGTCCAATGCATCACCCGTCACCTGCCAGAAATCCGCATGCCGTCCTTGTGCGGCGCGGAGCCAGGTATATTGGAGCTGCTTTTCGCGCCAAAGGGCAGTTAGCTTATCGAAGCCGTCGCCAAGCACGTCGCGGCAACGCCGCGTTGCTGACACAAAATCGAATAGCGTTCCGTACGCATCGAAGACATAGGCCCGCGCGGCAAGCGACAAGTTGGCGGCCATGGTCTACCTCCATCAGTGGACTATCGTGTCCTGCGCACAAAAAGAGCAAATTGACCTCCGAGCCTTACTGAACAGCGGTTCGACCGACAGCAAAGTTTGAGCCTCTGCACGCGACGAAAGGCAAAGAGCGCCAGTCCAGCATACATCGAATTGCGTGCCGAGCGGTCATCTTTTGACGTGCGCGGCCCACTCAGCTCTTCCGATAACGATTCTGCCATCGTGCCCCGTTCGTCCCCACCCGACCGAAGGTTGCTCAATAATTCGCTTTTGGTGTCGATCTCCCTTTCAAGTTGACCAGATTCAGCCGCTTCATTGGGTAACCTTTCCTGCCTGGGGTACGAACTCTACAGGAGCGCAATTTTACGTAACGGGCGATATGCGAACCATGGCTCCCTCTATCCGCGTCACCCATCGATCAAGCGGCGAGGTCATCGCCGAGGGCCCGCTCCGATTTTGGGGGATTTTGCCCTTTGAAGAAAACCTCTACATCAGCCGAAAGTGTCTAAAGACGAACTACCTGCGGCCAAATTGGGTGCCCGGACTCTGCATCTATAAATTTCTGTACGTTTGGCTCGATCTGCACCTCCCCGACGGAACAAGGGAGCCGTTTGTCGGATGGATGTATTGGCTGCCGAACCCGCTGTTGCCGTTCATTGCGTTTCGGCCGGCCGTTCCTCGCTTGTCGCCAGTGCTAAAGGTCGATGAGATTGCCGGTTGAAGCCCGCACGAAATGGAGGCTCCTTCCAGTGGTCACGCGCCGATCCGGCCCAGCTCCGATGCGCACCGGGGTCAATGTTCCGTCGCGGCGGGATATCGTCGTCTCTGGACTGATCGGGGCGGTTACGTCCCTCGCAACCCCTGCGATTGCGGCGCCGCAAGCTCGAAACATTCCCAACTTCGAACCCGGCAGATATCAATTTACGATCGTTCGCCCGCAGCGAGAGCTGCCATCAACCAGGCTGTTTCGGCTTGAAGGCGGCACGGTCGATCTGTCGTCCCTTCGCGGCAAGCCGGTCCTCTTGAATTTCTGGGCATCGTGGTGCGCCGCCTGCCGTACTGAACTGCCGCGTCTGGAGCGACAATACAGAAACGCCTGGCGCGGGAGCCTGTACGTCGCTGCGGTTTCGGAGGATAGAGATGGTCGAGCGGCGGTTGAGCGCTTCGTCACGACGCTCGAGCTGCGGACCCTCCCGATCTATTTGGATCCCAACGGCTACGTCGCATCTCCGGATAGCAGCAATGAGAGGAATGCTCCGTTCGTGCTTTACGGGATGCCGATTACCTATCTCATCGCAAGTTCCGGACTGATCATCGGATACATGCCGGGCGCAGCGGATTGGTCGTCGGCTGCTGCGAACGACCTCATCGAATACCTCCGCAACGCTTAGTGCAAGCGAAGGGTCATCGGAGGTGACGCCGCGGCCTTCGTCTTCGTCCGCCGCGTCAATTTTCGGACGAGCCGACTTTTTTTCACGCGACCTAGTAACCTTTTCTGTCCTCCGAGCGAACTACCCTGAGGTTCGCGCTATCCGACGGAGACTGACAGATCATGCTCTTGAAAACCTATAAAGTCTTGCTGATCGCGGCGGCGCTCCTTGCATCGTCACTCATCGCCGAGGCGGGACAGCCGTTCGACGCCAATGCATTTAGATCCACCCAAGCTGCGAACAAAGCCATTCTCGTCGACGTTACCGCCTCCTGGTGTCCAACCTGCAGGCAACAGCGTCCGATTGTCCAAGAGATCGAAAAGGAAAAGCCGGATCTGGTTGTCTACGAGGTCGACTTTGACACCGCTAAAGACGTGTTGAAGCGGTTCCGCGTCCAGTACCAGAGCACGCTTATCATCTTTCGGGGCGACAAGGAGGTCACGCGCTCGACGGCCGAAACCAACCCCGCGCTCATCCGCGCGATGATCGCGAAGGCGTTCTGACGATGGTTGGTCTCGGCAGTTTGGGTCTCGGCTACGCAGCCGGAGCGCTATCGACGTTGTCCCCGTGCGTGTTGCCGATATTGCCGATCGTTCTTTTTGGAGTGATCGAGCAAAATGCATGGGGACCGCTGGCGCTGGCCGCGGGCCTATCGACTTCCTTTGCGGCGATGGGAGTTGCCATCGCATCGGTCGGATTCAGCATCGGGCTCGATCCGTCGATGTTGCGCCTCGCGATCGCGGCTCTGATAACCGGCATGGGCATTGTCCTTCTCGTTCCCGCGCTTCAAGAAGGATTGACAACGATTGCGACGCCCGTCGCGACTAGGGGCCAGATGGTGCTTGACCGACTCCAGCCGTCGGGAATCGCTGGCCAATTCGTTCTTGGCGCCCTCCTTGGGGTTATCTGGTCTCCTTGCTCAGGTCCGACGCTTGGGGCGGCAGTCGGGCTCGCGGCCGAAGGCGACAGCGTCTCTACGGCTGCGGCAATCATGATCAGTTTCGGTTTGGGTGCGGCAACGCCGATCCTCGCACTCGCCTACGGCTCGAGACAAGCCGTCTTTGCGCGGCGCGATTGGCTGGCGCGAGTGTCGCATATTGGCAAGCCTTTAATGGGTGCGGCCTTGGTCGGCATCGGCACCTTTGTCCTCACAGGCCTCGACAAGATCATCGAGGCCTCCCTGACCCGCGCCATGCCAGACTGGCTGGTAACCGTGACGACGCGGTTATGAAGCGGTCGATTGTTTCAATGAGGAACAGAGCCATGAAACACCTTGCGATCAAATATGCACTCATCGTCGGACTGATCGCGGTTGCGGTGTCCACCGCAAAAGCGGAGACGGTCAAATTCGAAGCACTTGTTGCCCAGAAGGAGGCGCTTCGCCTCGACTTCGCCGACGGCAGCAAACATTTCTTTTTGCTCGTTCATCGCGAAGGCAAATCCGAAGGTCAGGGCGTTCTCGCCGGCGCGACGGTTGAGGAGTACGGCGCCCACGACATCGTACCAGGCGTGGGCGGCGAGCCCCGCGGCTATCTCGAATTCACCAAGGCGGATGGAGACAAGGCCTACATCAAGTGGACGATCCAGGCGATCTTCGTTCCTGGGCCGGACGGCAAACCGAAGCTTCTGGACAATGGCGTGTGGCAGGTCGTGAGCGGCACCGGAAAGCTGGACAAGCTCAAGGGCGCCGGGACCTTCCATATAATGGCAACGGGCCCGACGGAGCGCCGGTTCGTTCTTGAGGGTGAGCTAGTTCAGTAGGTTTCGCGATGGTGATGCCGAAAGGAGCTGGTCATGTATCGGATCTTCGTGACCGTCACTGCTTTATCGATAGCAATATCCCCGGCGACTGCAGGCACGATCAGGCCACAAAGCGGATGGGTCGTGATCGATACGCGTTACCCGTTCTCCACTCTCGGTGAGAGACTTGAGAGTACCGTAAAAGGTCAACACATGGGCCTCGTCACGTCGGCGAGCGCGTCGGAGGGAGCCAAGGCGACCAGCATCCACATTCCGGGCAACGGGTTGTGGGTGTTTTTCGAAACGATTTCGCGAGGCGCATGCTGGATGCAAGTGTGTCGGCCGGCATCGAGGCGCCAATTCGCTTCTATGTGACCGAAAATCCGGACGGCACGGCCACTCTGTCGTACAAGAAGCCAACGACCGTGTTTGCACCGTACGCCGATGAGGGCAAGGATGCACTCAAGGGAGTTGCGGCCGAGCTTGACGAAATATTTGCGAAGATCGCCGAGCAGGCAGCGAGAGAAAAATAGTTCGACGGCGAGCTGCCACAGACTCTGTCGTGAACCGGAAAATCGGTCCGCCGTCCGACTCTCCTTCAGCTCCATTTCAATGTCCTGAAATCGAATTCGCCTTCTATCGTCGGTTTGACGATACGAAAGTAAGGCGAGACATCGAAATCGCGTGGAACGAACAGGGAGTGGTGGCGGATGTGCATGATCTCGTCAATGCACTCGGGACAGTCCTCCGTTGCCGCGGCGCGATACTCGACGAAGGGAAGCACGGGGTATTGTAGCGCTTGGAAGGCCTGGGCGATCAGCGTGGAGCAAATGGCCCGGGTTGGATCGCCGCTTCCGAACGCGATCATGCGGCGGCGAATTTGCACGGGGACCGGCGGGGTCGGCAACAGATAGCGCGCGAGATCAATGACGTTCTTGAGATCATAGCGATGTCCGAGGTGGGCGATCGCAAAGCCGGTGACGGCGCGGCGTTCTGCCTCGGTCAGTCCCACCGGCCGGCAGATTCGAGATGGCATGCCCGCGAACGCCTCGACGCCGACGCTGCGAACGCCCTCCATGAGATCCGCTTCGATGAAGCGGTGCGTCGATCGAGCAAGGCGTCCTTCGCCGAAGGCGCCGACATAGAGGGCGGCGTGCGACCAGGTCGATTGCGTCAAATATTTGATTGCCGTGCTGATCTGCGAATTGCCGTCGACCAGCAACACGTCGGCGGGCTCCAGATAGGAGAGTAGCCGATCCGGCGGAGTGGGCGGAGTTGCTCCATGGACATGCCGTTCCCTGCTCAGAAAACTCGCGAGACCCCTGCCGATCTTTGCCAGTGTGTTACGCATCGGATTCTTCGTCGCTCTATAGATGTCAGAAACGGATTCTGGCAGCCAGCTTCATCAGAATCGTCGTTGCACAGGACCTTTCGTTATGATGCGGGGTGGTATTGAGCCTAAGGGTGTTCCGCGCTACTGCACCCTTCCCGCCACCCTTGTCACTACGCAGGCTTGATTGCCGTTACGATTGCGTAGCCAAGTTTGCCTTGCGCAATCGCCTCCTGAGCAGACCTGACGAGCTTCTTGGCCGCATCGAGATCGAAGCCCGGCAGGACAAGCTTCCCTAATCCTGCCGCGATCTCGGCGGCGAGAAGCCGCGTGCGTATCCCATTCACGAATTCAGCGAGTAACTGGTTGTGTTCTTCGACGATCCGTACCGCCAGATTGGCGGCGGAGAGATGTGCGACATAAGCCGTGAGCGGTCGCGCATCGGCGATGCACGCGATCCAGGACATCAGGCCATCGAGGTCTCGCGACAACGTTTCCATTCGCGTCAGATCGCTCAATCCGACCTGACCACCGGCTGCGAGCACCCGCGCGAACTCGCTGGCGGCAACCTGCTTGTCCGGGAAGAGGCAGAAGGAGCACTCGCAGATGACTGCGTCGAACGAGCTGTCGGCAAACGACAGCCGCTCCGCATCGGCCCACCGAAACGACGCTCGTTCGGCCAAACCCATCTCCTGCGCGGTGCAATTGGCGTCCTCAACGTTCTTCTGGCTAAAGTCAACGCCGACCACCTCACAGCCGAATCGCTTGGCGAGGAAAATCCCGCTTGTTCCCCTGCCCGCCGCGACGTCCAGGACGCGGGTCTGAGGCTTCAAGTCCAGCAGCTGACCAAGCCGCTCCGTAAGCTTGACACCGCCCGGATGAAACGAGCCGCCAAGCAACAGCTTCGCAGCATCGCTATCGTAAACAGCCGCACAGCATTGCTTTATGTCCGGAGGCGAGAGGTCGCGAGCCGAGGTCTTTGAATTGCCGTGGCCGGTCGACTCGTCGCTCACTTGGAGCTCCCGCCCGCAAAATCAAACACGATCGGCCTCGGCTCATAGGGACGCCCTTCGCGCCGCGCCCGCCGCCGCTCGGGCTCCATGGCGTTCAACTGCCGCCGCACCTGCTCGCGATAGCCGATGGTATTGTACGCGCAGAACGGAATCTGCTTGCCGCCGGGAAGCAGAAACTCCTTGCAGCACTTCATGAGGTTCTTCTGATTGAAGGTCCAGGGATCCATGAAGTCCTGGAGCATGATCATGATCATGCTTTTCGCGATAGCGTGGATCGCCAGACCGTCGGGAAGCTCGCAAGCCTGACACGAGGTTGCGACCTGCTGAAGAGACTTCGCCGAACCGGCAACGGAAGAGGACGACCAAAGGCCCTCGAGCGCCGTCCTGACTTCGTGGCTGAAATCTGGAACGATGCGGTTGGTAATATAGTCGAGATAGTCGTTAACATTGAGAATGCGGGGCAGCGGCGTCACTGCGTCACCTTCGACAAAGGCATAGGTGACTGAATTGCACGTCGGAAAGCAGCACGGCACCGGCACGAAGTCGCTGGCGACGAACTTGCCCGCGGTCTGCACCTCGATCAGTTGCACAATGTCGGGGATTGTCATCCGGCGCAGCGGATCGTGCGCCATGTATCGGCCGGCGTGGAATGCCGGCTGGAACGTGATCCCCCGGATTGCGGGATGCCCGATTGCGAATTCGACAATCCTGCCGATTTCGTGCTCATTGACTCCCCGCTCAATGGCGGGGACGATGGTGACGTCCAGCCCGATCTGCGCAAGCCGGTCCAGCGCCCGGAGCTTCTCCCCCAGAATATCCGGCTCGCCGCGTATGATCCGATAGGTTTCCCGTTCAAAACCATCGAATTGGAAATACAGGGTGGGCCGCGCCTCGCTGAGCTTTTCAAGGAAGCGATCGTCACGGGCGATGCGCTTGCCGTTGGTATTGAGCATGACAAACCGGATATCGCGAGCCTTGGCGGCCTGAATGAAGTCGATGATCTGCGGATGTATCGTCGGCTCGCCACCGGAAAACTGCACAACCTCGGGCCGGCCTTCGGTTCGCACATAGTCGTCGAGCACCTGCTCCACTTCTTCGAGCGTCAGGCTGAACCCTGGTCCCGCGTCGGCAAAGCAAAGCGGACAATCCATGTCGCAGGCGCTGTTGACCTCTATGATGCCGAGACACGCATGCTGCTCGTGGTCCGGACAAAGGCCGCAATCGTGCGGACAGCCGCGGTCGACGCTCGTGCCATGTGCCAGCGGAATCGTCCCGGGCTTGTTGTATCGCGCGAACGAAACGTAGGCCTCGGCATTGCCGTACACGAGCGACACGAATGGCCCGCATTGGGGGCAACGCTTGCTCATATAGACCTTGTTGTCACGCAGAAGGATCTTGGCGTCGATGACACGCCGGCAATCGGGGCAGATGCTTCGCGTCAACTCGTAGAACACGTAATCCGCGTCCGCGCGGAGATGGTCCGCGATTGGACGATTGGCGCCAATGGTCAGATCAGTGTCCATGCCAAACCCCGCCTACGGGCACCCGAATCGTCATCTCAACTGCCATACCGACCAGAGCAGCACAGGGGACAGGACCGTCGTGGTCAGGCAGTAGAAGCAGTAACTCCCAAAATTCATCATGTCGCGCACGCCAAGAATATTCGCGAACGTCGCAGCAGTCGAAAGCACGAACAGCGCGATCCAGACCCAACGGACGGGCGGCGCGAGCAACAAGCCGAGGACGACAGCGTAAAGAACGGCGCCGATATAGCCATCGGGAATGCCGAACGGCCGTGCAAAGGGGGCGTCGGCGACTCCTTCGCATCCGTCGCCGAAGATCGGACATAGCAATCGTCCCACGAGCCGGCTCTGATAAAGCCCAACGTAGATCATGGCTGCCGCACTGACAGCCGCCACACCAAACGCAATGAGCCGATAAATGTTCATGGCTTGGGACCAGGTGATATTCGGGCGGGCTCCTGCTCGGATCGGGACGCCGGGGACGTGCGTCAGCCTGCTAGTCACGGACGCTCGACCCGCAAGTAGAGGTTCGCTGATGCGCGCGGAAGGTTACCTGGGCCAGAGCAACGTCTGCGGCAAAAAATGCGCTGCCGGGCCGACACCCGGCAGCGGACTTCGGCGTGGTTCATCTTGCACCGCGCCACCTTCACCGCTGCCGGTGAAGCGATCTAGCGCGCAACGTGCCGCTTCGCGTGGCTCCTGCCAGGCGACAAGTATGCCAACGCACCCATGCCGCGCGCAGAGCTGTGCACGCTTACGTTCGGGATATTTGCATTAGGGCGCCAATAAGATGCGACCGCAGCCGGCTCCTGCGCCTGAAAGGCCGCCTGCGCGAACACTGGCGTTGCCGCCATCATCGACAGAATAGTCGCGGCGCTGAGAATTGTGAGTTTGGTCATCGGTTTCCTCCATGTCAAGGTGAGGTTTGGTAACTCCTCGAAAACCAGCATGCGCACACAGATTCATTCGATCCTAGAAATGCGAGGGCTCTCCTCTTTGCGTATCTCACCGCTCAAGAAGTCTGGCTGCGCGCAAGTCGAGATCACTAGATGTTGGAGCGCGTGATGTGCACTTCTAGTGATTAATTCGGAGCTATCGCTGCGGAGGTTACGCTTTCACGTCGACATTTCTTACCATGTAACAGCCGCAGCCGACTGCCACGCCCGCGAGGTACGAGACATAATCGTCCCGCTGGCAGCCAGTCCGGCGGGCAACTGCTGCCGCGAGCTAGCGCGATACGTCGGCGTCATGGCCGTTGGAGCGCCGTTTCGATCAGAATGCTGTTGACGTGAGGCAGCGGCCAACAGGACACTTTCGATCGGCCCGGCGTAAGCCTCAGAGACGGATTTGTCCTGGGGAAGGTTCGTTTCAATTTTCAGAACCCGCCGGAGTTCTCTTGTGAATAGGGCTGCCCGGCCTGAACGCGTGGAATGCAAATGCAAATGGGAGGTCATACGGAATATCGGACAGTCGTCCGTCTTGCTGACGCTGCACCACCACGTTGCCGATGTCGCGGCCACCTCCGATGGTCCCCTTGTCGAGCGCCGAGGTTTGCCCTGCTTCCCATTTGATGACGATGTCGCCAGCCTCGATCGTGCCGCGTTCTCTCAGCAGCGGCAGCGACCAGGCCTCGTAATGGCTCGGCCGGGTTTCGACCGCGATCACCCGTTCCATCGGATCGATGCCGTGGGGCAAGGAGCCATCATACAGGAACGGCTGTCGCCCGCCGGCGTCATATCCGGCGTAGGGATTCGTGCCGTACCTTCGCACGGCCGGATCGTTGGGGATCAGCACCTGCCCTTGTGGGAAACGCTGACGGAAACGACCAAAGGATTCCAGGCGTGACGGAACCAGGCGAAGATGCTTCCCGCTCATGACGCCGACGATGGCGTCGCCCCCGAACTGCTGCCACCAGCTCTCTGTTTGACGGTCGTACATCACAAGATCCGAGTTCCGGAGTTTGCCCGTCGTGCCGAAATCGAGAATACGATCTTCCACCGTGCTTTCGAAAACGAGCGAGGCATTGCAGAGCGGACAATAGGTGACGGTTACTGGAGTCCCCCCGACAACATCGTTCACGATCTCATGCCAGATCAAAATACTTAGGGGATACGCTCGCGCGTCGTCGCGGATGACGAGCGAGATGACCGGCTCCGCGTTGCCGACACGGGTGGCCCATCCGGATGCAGCGCCGTCGTTGAGCCGCTCGAACCGAGGCTTGTCGATCGACGGAATACCGTCCCTGCGCGGCCCGCCCGATTTAATCTCCTGCAGCGGGACAGTGTGCTGCGAAAAATCGGTGTGAGGCCATTCTGCGCGCCAGCTGGCGGGCTCAGCCACGCCTCTGCCCACAGCCATGATGGCCTGGGCGACAAGCGCCACCACCGCCAGCACAGTCACTCGGAGGCAAGTTCCAGATCCAGATCTCAATGGCTCGCCGCCGAGGATCGTGCCCCAGCGCCTCCAATTCGCGATCTGCGTCGATTCCAAGCTGTTCGCTCGATCACCCAACAAGGTTACTTGTCCGCACCATTCCGCAGCCAGGATCGCTGCAGCCACAGGAAGGCTCATTTCATGCGGAGAACGTGTCGGAATCGGCCGCGGGCCAATCGCGCCGCGTGCGCATTTTCGATCAGGTAACCGCTCGGCCCCGGAACAGCGTCTTGATCAGCGGGCACTCTGGCTGGGTACCGTCGGCGCATCGGGCAACCACGTCCTTGAGCACCCGCTCCATCCGCTTCAGGTCTGCGATCTTCGCCCTGACGTCATCGAGGTGCGCCGCAGCGACCGCGCGCACATCGGCGCAAGGCTGGTCGCGTTCATCGACGAGATGCAATAGCTCACGGATTTCGCGAAGCGAGAAGCCGAGCTCGCGGGCTCGCAAGATGAAGCGAACGCGTTGTTCGTGCGCCGCGTCGTAGCTGCGATAGCCGCCCGGCGTACGCGGCGGTTCGGACAGAAGACCGACCTTCTCATAATAACGCACTGTCTCCAGGTTGCAGCCCGTGCGCTGGGCGAGCTCGGCGCGCCGCATGCTCTTCACGACGGCGTGATCACTCATTGGAAAGTCTCGCTTGACCCTGTAGTCGCTACAGGTCGGACGCTACGTCACCGCTGAAAATCCAGCAAGGACCAGACATGACGGAGTGGCGACCTGGAACAGCACGAATTGCGCCGCCCGCCGGCACGCCGGAACGCGACCTGGTCGAACGGCAGCGCGTGGTTGCAGTTGGCGGAATCCTGGGCGCGCTTGTGGCTTCCTCCTGCTGCATCGTGCCACTCATCCTGTTCGGTCTTGGCATCGGCGGCGCGTGGATCGGCAATCTCACGGCGCTCGCGCCTTACCAGCCGCTGTTCGTCGCCGGAACGGCCGGGGTACTGGGCTATGGGTTTTACCTCGTCTATTGGAAGCCACGACAGGCCTGCGTCGACGGCGCGGTCTGTGCCCGTCCGATATCCAACCGTATCGTTAAGCTAGCGCTCTGGCTTGCGACGCTGCTCGTGCTGGCCGCCTTTGCCTTCGACTATGTCGCTCCGTTGCTGCTCGAGGCCTGAGAAGATGAGAGCCGTCCCATGAACAAGAGCTTTGGCGTCTTCGCCCTGCTCGTTCTCGCAATGTCGGGCACGGCAGCTGTTGCCGGCGAGCGGACGGTCACGTTCGCCGTCGATAACATGACCTGCGCCTCCTGCCCCTACATTGTGAAGAGTTCGATGGCGGCAGTGCGCGGCGTCACCAAGGTCTCTATCTCATTCGCGGCCAAGACCGCGACCGTGACTTTCGATGACGCAAAGACGAATCCGGACGCGATTGCGGCCGCGAGCTTGAACGCAGGCTATCCTGCGCATGCAAAGCCGAAAGGCGGCTGAGATGGACGAGTGGGGCCCGGGAAGTGCGGCGCATGTCGCCATGCGATCGGATTGTCGGCGCCGATCGAGCAACGGCCCCTATGACCTCGTTGTCGTCGGCGCGGGCTCGGCTGGATTTTCGGCTGCAATCACGGCCGCCGATCAAGGTGCGCGCGTGGCCCTCGTCGGCAGCGGCACCATGGGCGGCACTTGCGTCAACGTCGGCTGCGTCCCATCGAAGACATTGATCCGCGCCGCGGAGCAGCTTCACAATGCGCGCGTCGCCGCGCGCTTCGCTGGGATCAGGGCAGAGGCCACGATCACCGATTGGCGGGCAACAGTCCGCCAGAAGAACGCGCTCGTCGCCGAACTCCGTCAAGCCAAGTACATCGAGCTGCTGCCGACTTACGGCGGTATCGCGTTTCGAGAAGGGCTGGTGCGCCTGGCCGACGGTGGGGTCGAGGTGGACGGGGCGCACATTCCAGCCAGGAAGATCATCATCGCGACCGGCGCGCGTCCGGCGGTTCCAGCGATTCCCGGTTTCGGGACCGTGCCGTATCTGACCAGCACGACGGCGCTTGATCTCGAAACGCTGCCGCGGTCGCTGCTCGTGATCGGCGGCGGCTATGTCGGGGCTGAGCTTGCCCAGATGTTCGCACGCGCCGGTGTAAAGGTGACGCTGGTGTGCCGGTCCCGCCTGCTCCCCGAGGCCGAGCCCGAGATCAGCGCGGCGCTCACGCAGTATTTCGCGGACGAGGGCATCAGCGTGGTCGCGGGTGTTGCTTACTGCGGAATTCGGAAGACGGCGGAAGGCATCGCGCTCACAGTCGCGCGCGGCGAACGGACCATGACCATCGAAGCCGACCAGACGCTCATCGCTGCCGGGCGCACACCCAACATCGAAGGCCTGGGGCTAACCGAACACGGGATTGCCGTCTCGCCAAAGGGCGGCATCGTCGTCGATGAGCACATGCGGACCACCCGGACCGGCATCTACGCCGCCGGTGACGTGACTGGTCGCGACCAGTTCGTCTACATGGCGGCCTATGGCGCCAGGCTCGCCGCGATCAATGCCTTGAATGGCGATAGCCAGCGCTACGATGACCGCGCCGTGCCGGTCGTCGTGTTCACCGACCCGCAGGTGGCAAGCGTCGGCCTTACGGAAGCCGCGGCACGCAACGCGGGGCACGACGTGCGCGTTTCCACGATCGGTCTCGACCAGGTGCCGCGCGCGCTGGCTGCTCGGGATACCCGTGGGCTGATCAAGCTGGTGTCGGATGCACGGAGCGACCGGCTGCTCGGCGCGCACATCCTCGCACCGGAAGGCGCGGACAGCATTCAGACCGCCACGTTGGCAATTCGGCAGGGCCTGACCGTCACTGATCTCGCGGAGACGATCTTTCCCTATCTGACCACCGTCGAAGGCCTCAAGCTGGCGGCGCTGTCGTTTGCCAAGGAGATTGCCAAATTGTCGTGCTGCGCTGGGTGATCGTCATCGATGCCCGAACGCGCCGACAGCGAAAGAGAATACGCACGCAGAGGACTCGTGCACGATCACGAAAAGACACTGCGCTCCCCGCTTCAACTCACTACGATAGACGTGAGGGCCACGATAGACGTGAGGGCCGCGGATGGTCACTCCATTAACGCAGACCGGGCGGGATGCACCCTCGGGTCCCAACGCGGCAGTGCCACCCGACCTTTCTTCCATGACTCCAGCCAGGCGGCCTGAACGCGGGACCACGCATTTGCGCTCTCGACATCATCGGTCCGCGCGTGGCCATCGGCGACATTCGACTGGTAGTGCTAAAGCCAGTGTGCGCACCGGCCATGCCAGGGCCACTCATACCCATCCCAGATCGCTGCGCATCAGCAGGACCGGCTATCGCAACGCAAAATCCAACGGCTGCAGTCACAGCAAACAAGCTCTTCCACATAGATCATCTCCATTTCAGCCAAGCCCTGCACCTCAGCTCTTAGAAGCGAACGCGAGGTGTGAAGGCCTGTTCCGATGAACGGAGGAGCGAGCGAATGACTAATGAGTCAGTCTCTGACACAGAGGTCAGTTTTGATGTGATCGGGCACACTCGACATCGCTCCGACGGCTGATAGGCGTCGAGGGTCCGATCAACGGGTCGTGCGCTCCCGAAACAGTGCGCTGCACAATCGTAGTCAACGCCCGAAGACTGTTCGGCAGTTTGGTCGGGCCCACTTGGGAAGCCTCTGGGCTTCGACCGATGTAACCTTTCGCTCTCGTGGAGCGAATTTACTTATTGGTGGGCCGGTTCGGCGCGCCGCACAGCAAGTCGCGTACTCGCGCAGCAAACCCGCATTCGGAGGAATCGACATGTCCAATCGCACCCTATCCGCACTGGTCGCCGGCGCCTTTGTCGCAGCCGTGGGATCCTTCGCCGCTGCACCGGCCACGGCGCAGATGAGCAAGGACATGGAAAAGATGATGAAGGAGAAGCAGGCCGAGACAGCAAAGGCGCTGAAATCCGGCAAGATGGAGAAGTGCTTCGGCGTGGCCCTGAAAGGGCAAAACGACTGCTATGCGGGGCCGGGTACAACCTGCGCCGGGACCAGCACGGTCGACTACCAGGGCAACGCATTCAAGCTCGAGGCCAAGGGCACCTGTACGACCATGCAGACGCCGAAGGGGCCGGGAAGCCTGACCGAAAAGAAGGCCTGATGAGATGGCGTGGGCGGGCCCCCTCTGCCCGCCCACCCTCGCCTGGAGGTTGCCATGCCGCTTCCGTCGTCTTGCACGCGAAACTGCATTCCTGAGCGCGGGGGCGTCGGTCTGAAGGCCGAGCATTACCGCACCATTATCGACTCGCAGCCGGACGTCGGCTTCTTCGAGGTTCATGCGGAAAACTACATGGGCGCGGGCGGGCCGCCGCACCGCTATTTGTCGGCCATTCGCGAGCGATATCCGCTCTCGCTTCACGGTGTTGGACTGTCGATCGGCGCCGATCGGCCGCTCGATAAGGATCATCTCAAACGCCTTGATCGGCTGATCCTTCGCTACCGACCGGGCTTGTTTTCGGAGCATCTGGCGTGGTCATCCCACGACACCGGGTTTCTCAATGACCTTCTGCCGGTGCCCTATACCGGCGAGACGCTCGCGCGCGTCGTTGAACATGTGGATCAGGTGCAGAGCTGCCTCCGACGGCAGATGTTGCTGGAGAATCCATCGACCTATCTCGCCTTCGCCGAAAGCACATATTCGGAAATCGACTTCATCGCCGAGGTGGTCCGCCGCACAGGTTGCGGCCTGCTGCTCGACGTCAACAACGTCTACGTCGCCTCGACCAACCAGCAGTGGGATCCGTTCGCCTACATCGATGCCTACTCGCTCGCTCACGTCCAGGAAATTCATCTGGCCGGCCATACAACAGACCTCGACGGCAAGGGCCGGCCACTCCTGATCGACGCCCATAATCGCCCGGTCGACGAAGTCGTTTGGGATCTCTACGCCCATACGGTCCGGCTTACGGGTCCCGTTCCCACGTTGATCGAATGGGACGCCGACGTGCCCGCCTGGCCCATGCTCCAGCACGAAGCGGAACGCGCCGAGGCGATCATGCTTGCAACCCAATCGGAGGCCGTGCGTCGTGCAGCAGCTCGCTGAAGGGCAACGCGACTTCGCGGCGGCTTTGCTGGATCCAGGGCTCCCGATGCCCGATGGTCTTGTCGGTCCGGACGGTGAACCGGATCCGAAGCGATTCGCGGTCTACAGAAACAATGTCGTGGTCAGCCTCATTGAGGCCCTGGAAGATGCGTTCCCAGCGGTGCACCGCATCGTCGGCGCCGACTTCTTTCGCGCCATCGCGCGCGCCTATATCAGGGTCCAGCCGCCGCGCTCGCCAATCATGCTGGATTACGGCGCAGGATTGCCGGATTTCATCCGGAGCTTCGAGCCGGCCGCCGGGCTCCCCTACTTGGAAGACGTTGCACGGATCGAGCGCGCCTGGACCGAGGCCTATCACGCACCCGAGGCTTCGCCGATTGATCCAAGCGCATTCAGCGCCGTTGCCCCCGACCAGCTGCCCGCGATGGAGCTGGAGCTTCACCCTTCGCTTCGCGTGCTCCGGTCGCAATTTCCGGCCCTGACGATTTGGCAGATGAATATTGCCGGCGGCGTCCCGGCCCCAGTCGATCTGGCCGCCGGCGAGGACGCGCTGATCGTTCGCCCCGCGGCCGACGTTGAAGTTCGCTTGATCACCAAGGGCAGCCAGGAATTTATCCAGGCGCTGAGCGACGGAAAGCCGGTGCTCGCCGCGCTTGAAGCGGCGTTGACCGCGAATTCCCGGTTCGACCTCACGGCCAACCTTTGCGATCTCTTGCGCGCGGGTGCCGTCGTCGGGTTCAGCTTGGGGCGAGAGGCGACGCGGTCATGACCACGCATGTGAGCATCGCAGCGATCGAGAATGCCGTTCGAGAGCTTGCGGCTTGGCTCGCCCGCGTCGCTCGGATGGTAGCTCCACCGGTGCTGCGGATCGCGCTCGCCGTGCCCTTCTTCAAATCCGGGTTGACCAAGTGGGATGGCTTTCTCTCGCTGTCGCCGGCTGCCGAGTTCCTGTTCGAGGACGAGTTCAAGCTGCATATTTTTGGCCAGGCTTACGACTTCCCCCTTCCGACCGCCGTCGCGTACCTCGATAGCATTGCCGAGATCGTGCTTCCCGTTCTGCTTGTCCTTGGTCTCGCGACCCGCTTTTCGGCGCTGGCCCTCCTGGTCATGACGGGAGTCATTCAACTCGTGGTGCCGGAGGGGTGGGCGAATTTTCACCTGCCCTGGGCGGGGCTGGCGCTGGCCCTCATCGCCCTTGGTCCCGGGGCGCTCTCCCTCGACCATTGGTTTGAACGGCTGCCGCGGCCCTGGAAACAGGGAGGCGCCTGATGTCGGCGTCCCGCTCCGCGTTATATGTGCGTCGGGCCCTGTGGAGCGCTCGCCCATGACGCACGACCCTCGCAGCCGTGGACTGAGACTCGTCGGAAAGGACGACAGCGGCGGCGCGCACCCGACAACCTCGGTCGCCAGGGATGTCGACTGGTCTATCCTGATGGCCCGCGCACAGGAGGGGGATCGAGCCGCCTATCACCGGCTGCTTCAGGAAATCACGCCGTATTTGCGTTCCCTTGCGGCGCGGCGGCACCGTGACCCCGGCGATGTCGAGGATTCGGTTCAGGACGTTCTTCTGACCGTCCATTCAATCCGGCAGACCTACGATCCGGCCCGGCCCTTTGCGCCGTGGCTGGTCGCAATCGCCAACCGGCGATTCATTGATCGGCTGCGCCGCCAGGGTCGCACCAGAGACCGTGAAATACCTTTGACCGCCGAGCATGAAACCTTTTGCGAGCCTGCAGCGAACCTAGAAGAGAGACCGGACCAGCGAGAGCTCGAGGGGATGGTCAATAACCTCCCTCCTGCCCAACAGAGTGCGATCCGGTTGCTCAAGCTCAAGGAGTTGTCATTAAAGGAGGCGGCAGCATTGAGCGGCATGTCCGTCACGTCTCTTAAGGTGAACGCCCATCGCGCGCTGAAGAGCCTGCGGAGAATGCTGCTCGACCGGAGCGAACCGTGATCAAAACACCCGATCTCATTGCTTCCCTAGCGGCAAACGCCACGCCGGTGCGGCGGTTGCGACCGCCAGTCATGCGGGCGGCGTGCTGGCTCCTGCTCGCAGCGGTCGTCTTGACGCTGCTGGCCGTCAACCAGGGGATTCGCCCCGACCTGGTGCAGCGGCTGCAGGAGCCAGCCTTTGTCGTCAGCATGGCGGCCGCAGCTCTGACGGGCGTGCTCGCGGCCATCGCGGCCTTCCTGGTCAGCCTCCCCGATCGGTCGCGCCTGTGGCTTCTGCTGCCGATACCCGCCCTGATCCTGTGGCTTTCGAATGTCGGCTATCAGTGCCTCACGCAATGGGTCGCAATCGGACCTGACGGCATGAGCGTTGGCGAGGCCGCGCGTTGCTTCGCCACGCTCGTGCTCACGAGCCTGCCATTGTCGCTCGCGATGCTCGTGATGCTGCGCTACGCGGCGCCGCTCCGTCCCACCGCCGCGACCTTCATGGGCAGCCTGGCCGTCGCCGCGATCACGGCAACGGCGCTGTCGCTATTCCACGTCATCGATGCGACCGTGATGATCCTGATGTGGAACTTCGGCACGGCGATCCTGTTTGTTGGGCTCGCGGGCGTGTTTGGCCGGAAAATGTTCCGATGGGTGGCGCCGCGAACGCTTTATGCGAAGGACTGAGCTCGTCCGCATCGCGCCAGCTCCGCGACGCATCCCTTCGCCGAACAGAGCATTGGGCAAAGAGATCAGGCTGGATCACAAGCCCAAAAGCCCCGCTTCTCAACCATGAAGGATGAGTTTAATGACCAATCCCGCACCACTGTTTCCACGGCAGCCCGTACCGCCGCTCCACGTCGACCTTGCCTCGGGCGGCTCCTTCGATCCCGCAAGCGAGAAGCCGGCGCAGTTCACGCTTCTCGTGTTCTATCGAGGCCTTCACTGCCCGATTTGCAAGACCCAGCTGAAGGAATTGGAATCGAAGCTCGACGAGTTCGACAAGCGCGGCGTTGCCGTGGTGGCAATATCATCCGACACGAGAGAACGAGCGTTGCAGACCACGGAAGCCTGGGGATTGACGCGGCTGCGCATCGGCTATGGACTCGATCTCGCTGTTGCGCGGCGCTGGGGCTTGTTCGTTTCATCAGGGCGCGGCATGACGTCGGCCGGTGTCGAAGAGCCCGCGCGCTTCTCCGAGCCCGCGCTCTATCTGATCCGGCCGGACGGCACGCTGTACTTCGGCAGCGTCCAGACCATGCCGTTCGCGCGGCCGCACTTCTCCGACATTCTGGCTGCGATCGACTATGTGCTCAAGAACAACTATCCGGCGCGCGGTGAAGCAACGGACGTGTAGAAATGTTGATTGCGCGCCGGGCCGTGACGCCCGACGTAGTTGCAGAAAGCTACCAGCTTTCCTTTGGAGTTCATCGGATCGTGTTTCGGTGCGTGGCCATCTTGGAGACGGCTAATAGATTTGCCATCGCATCATTCCTCCTGGCAATGGCGCTCCGATGGGGCGCGGCCGCGGAAATTATCCCTGCTGCCGCCCCCAGGTTCTCCGAATTCACGCTGTCGGCTCCCGGCAGCCATCCGTCCGCAATCACCACTGGGCCCGACGGTGCGCTGTGGTTCACCGAGGCCGCAGGCAGGATCGGGCGAATTACCACTGATGGCAACATCACCGAATTCACGATCAAGGGGGGCGGCGTTTTGCATTCCATCACGCTGGGGCCTGACGGCGCGCTGTGGTTCACTGAGTTCACGTCGAAGAAGATCGGGCGCATTCCGACGACCGCTACGGCTGAAAACTTGCAACTGACCGAGTTCACAGTCCCTGGGCCGGCTGGACCGCTTGGCATCACGACCGGGCCGGATGGTGCCTTGTGGTTCACCGAAGCGGTTGGAGACAGAATCGGGCGGATCACGACGACCGGTGTGATCACCGAATTCACGATCCCCACCGCCAAGAGTGTTGCGATCACGACTGGACCCGACGGCGCGTTGTGGTTCACATATGCTCGTGGCAAAGTCGGGCGGGTGACGACCACGGGCGCAGTCACCGAGTTCACGATCCCCCCGGAGAATAGTAGCCCGGGGGGTATCACGACTGGGCCAGACGGTGCGCTGTGGTTCACCGAGTCGGTTACTGGCAAGATCGCACGAATGACCACCGACGGCGCGATCACCGAATTCGCGCTTCCCGATCCCAATGCTCAGCCGTGGGGCATCACGACGGGACCAGACGGTGCCTTGTGGTTTACCGAAGCCAGTTGCATTCGCCAGCCAGGTCCGCGCTGTATCATTGGCAACAAAATCGGCCGGATCACGACCACCGGTTCGATCACCGAATTCGCAGTTCCCTCGGACGGCAGTGGCCCCCACAGTATCACGACTGGGCCGGACGGCGCGCTGTGGTTCACTGAGTACTATGGGAGCAGGGTCGGACGCCTGCTGCTTCCATTGTGATGCACTGGCGGGCCTGAGCCGCTACCATCAGGAGTACAAAATCGTAGGAAATCGTAGTTTGGTGTACAAAATCGTAGCTTTGGTAGCTGGGGTCCGCTACATCGCGAAACCCACTATTTCCGAGGCCGATGGGCGTTCAAAGTTCGCTCGAAACGAGGTTGGCCGGCGCTGCAAGAGTTACGAGGCGGCGCTCTATCGGACGGCGTCGAAGAGCCGGCGCGACATGCTCTGTCCGGTGGTGTGCGTCTCCCGCTGTGGTCAGTCTTGGTATGGCGGCCGTCAGCGAAACAGCTCTATTCAGATGCGGCGTGTTCATGGGCTAATCGCAGACGAGATACCTGCGATGGCGGCTGTAAACGTAACGGCACTCGCTACTCGAGTAGTAGCTCGAGCGCGTCCCCTCATAGCCGTATCCGGCATAGGCCCCGGCTGCGTATGCGCCGGCATAAGCCGCGGCGCGCGCCCCATATCCGTAGCCATGCTCGCCGCCGTAGCGATGGCCGGCGCCACCGATGTTAACCGCCGTCGTCCGCGCGCCCACCACAGCCGGCCCACCGCCGGCACCTCGCGCGGCAAGATTAATGCGCGGCCCGGCCGCTGGACCGAGGCGAGGGCTGGGACCAGGGGCGGCGGGACCGGGAGCTGCGAGGGCTGGGGGCCCTGCCGGCGCCATCGGCGGAGGTCCGGCGGGCGCCATCGGCGGCGGCGGCGGCGGAAATTGCGCAAATGCAACAGATGGGGCGAGCGAACTCGCCGCGACCGTCACAGCGACAGCAAAGGTTGATAGCGTCTTCGAGAGCATCGTCGTCTCCATTCTAGATTTGGGGCTCGAGCACAGGCTGCTCGGCGTGGTGAGCGGGCCTGTCTTCAGCCGGCGCGTCGTTCGGAACGGCTTCCGGCTCGTGTGAAGGTGCTTCATCCGCATGATCCGGACGGATCTGGAACCACGCCACATACAGCGCCGGCAGAAACAGCAGCGTCAGCAGCGTACCGACGATGATGCCGCCCATCATGGCGTAGGCCATCGGGCCCCAGAAAATTTCCCGCGCGATCGGAATGAGCGCGAGACTTGCTGCGGCGGCCGTGAGCAGGATCGGACGCATGCGGTGCTCGGTTGCTTCCACCACGGCATCCCAGGCCGGCCGGCCCTCCTTCTTGAGATCCTCGATCTGCACGATCAGGATCACGGAGTTTCGGATCAGGATGCCGATGAGGGCCAGCACGCCGAGAATAGCCACGAAGCCCAGCGGCGCACCGCTCGGGAGCATGGCGATGACGACGCCGATCAGCGCGAGCGGCGCGACCGCGAACACCAGGAACAGCCGCGAAAAGCTCTGCAGCTGCACCATCAGCACGGTGGCCATGACGAACAGCATCAGCGGCACCACCGCGACGATCGGTCCCTGGCTCTTGGCACTCTCCTCCACCGAGCCGCCGATCTTGATCGCGTAGCCCGCGGGCAGCTGCTTGGCAAACTCCGCCACCTTCGGCGCGAGCTGGTCGACGACCGTCTTCGGCTGAACGTTGCTGACGACGGCGGCCTTGAGAGTAATCGTTGGAATCCTGCCGCGCCGCCAGATCGTGGGCTGCTCCAGCTCGTAGCGCAGATTGGCGACGGCCCCGAGCGGCACGGACTGGCCGCCGAGCCCGGTCAGTTGCAGGTCGCGCAGCGTATCGATCGAAGCGCGTTCCGGCGCGGTCGCTCGTCCCGTGACATTGACGAGATAGATGCTGTCGCGCACCTGCGTGATCGGCGTGCCCTGGAGCACCGAGGTCAGGGTGGTGGCGATATCTTCCGAGGTGATACCGAGCTGACGTGCCTTGTCCTGGAGCACGTCGACCTTGACGACGCGCGCCGGCTCCATCCAGTCGAACACCACGTTGCCGAGGTCAGGACTGCTGCGAATGACGCCGGCAAGCTTCTGCGAGAGAGCGCGGACTTCAGCGACGTCGGGGCCGCTCAGGCGGTATTGCACCGGACGGCCGACGGGAGGACCGACCTCGAGCAGCTTGACGTAGGTGTCGGTGCCGGGGAACGTCTTCCGCAAATAGTCCTCGAATTGCGACTTCAGCTTGTCGCGCGCGGCGATAGCGCCCTTGGTCACGATCACCTGCTGGCCGAACCAGGTGTTGGCCGTCTGCACGTCGAACGACAGCACGAAGCGCGGCGCGCCGGTTCCGACGTAAGTCGACCAGTGCTCGACCGAGCCGTTGCCCTGCAATTGCTCGCGCTCGAAGCGCGCCATCTGGTTGTTGGTCTCGGTGATCGAGGCATTCTGCGGCAGGTTCCAGTCAATCACGAGCTCGGCGCGGTCCGACGAGGGGAAGAACTGCTGCTGCACGAACTGCAAGCCGAACAGGGCGAGCAGGAAGGCGCCGGCCGTCACCGCGACGGTGCTCCAGCGATGATGCATGCAGAACAGCAGCAGGCGCCCGAACATCTGCGCGAGGCGGCCCTTCTGCTCGTGATGTCCCTTCATTTTCGCAGGCAGAATAGTGACGCCAAGCAGCGGCGTGAACAAGACCGCCACGATCCATGAGACGATCAGCGACACCGCGATCACCACGAACAGGGTGAAGGTGAACTCGCCGGCGTTGCTGCTGTTGAGCCCGATCGGGATGAAGCCGGCCACGGTGACCAGCGTTCCCGTCAGCATCGGGAACGCGGTCGACGTATAGACGTGGGTTGCCGCGTTTTCGAGCGGATCCCCGATCTCGAGCCGCGCCACCATCATTTCGACCGCGATCATGGCGTCGTCGACCAGGAGCCCGAGCGCGATGATCAGCGCGCCCAGCGAAATGCGCTGCAGCGAGATCCCGCAATAGGCCATCACCACGAAGGTGATCGCAAGCACGAGCGGAATGGCGACGGCAACCACCAGACCGGCACGCAGGCCCAGGCTCAGGAAGCTGATGCCGAGCACGATGATCACGGCCTCGAACAGCGCTTCGGTGAAGCCCGAGACGGCATGCTCGACCACGACGGGCTGGTCGGCCACGAGGTGGACCCCGATGCCGATCGGCAGGTCGGCGATGATCTTCGTCATCACCTCCTTCAGCGCCTCGCCGAACTGGAGCAAATTGCCCCCGGATTTCATGCCGATCGCGAGCGCGATGGCGGGCTGACCGTTGTATCGGAACAGGGTTGACGGCGGATCGGCGTAGCCGCGCGTGATGGTCGCGACATCCGTCAGCGGGAAGAAGCGGTCGTTGATGCGCAGATTGACCGCCTTCAGGCTCGCCTCCGAGGTGAACTGGCCGTTGACGCGGACGCTGATCCGCTCCGGCCCCTCCTGGAACACGCCGGAGGGCGCCACCGCGTTTTGGCCCTGCAGCGAATTCATGATGGCGTGGACGTCGAGGCCGAGCGCCGCGATCTTGCGGGTGGAGAATTCGAGATAGATCACCTCGTCCTGCGCGCCGAGAATGTCGACCTTGCCGACATCGGGCACCGTCAGCGCCTTGGCCCGGATGTCCTCGACCTGGTCGCGGAGCTGTCGCTGGCTCAAGCCGTCGCTGGTGAAGGCATAGACGTTGCCGAAGACGTCACCAAAGCGGTCGTTGAAACCGGGTCCGATCACGCCACGTGGAAAATCGCCCCTGATGTCTGCGATCATATTGCGGACGCGCACCCAAGTCGGCTTGACGTCTGCCGCCTTGGTCGAATCGCGCAAGTAGACGAAGACGGTGGTCTGACCCGCGACCGTCACGCTCTTGGTGTAGTCGAGCGATTCCAGCTCCTCCAGCTTCTTCTCGATCCGGTCGGTGACCTGCCTCGTCATCTCCTCGGGCGAGGCGCCCGGCCACTGCGCCTGTATCACCATGGTCTTGATGGTAAAGTCAGGATCCTCCTGTCGTCCCAGCTGGAGATAGGCAAACAGGCCGGCCGCCATGAAGGCGATCATGAAATACCAGACGAGCGAACGATGGCCGAGCGCCCAGTCGGAGAGGTTGAACGACTTCATGGCTCTTGATCCTGTTCGAAGCGGACGTGCTGTCCCGGCTTGAGGCTGTGAATTCCGGCAGTAACGACGCGGGTGCCCGCGGCAAGCCCGCCGGTGACGCGGATGCCCGCCGGTTCGGCGACACCATCGATCTTCTGCAGCGAGACGGTGCCGGCGGACTGATCGACCACCCAGACGAAATCGACGCCGTCCTTGGCGAGGACCGCCGATGCGGGCAGGCGCAAGACCTTGCTCTGATCCTTGCCGAACTTTGCCGTGACCGTCGCGCCGAGACGGTAGCTTTCGGGCGGGTTGTCGAGCGCAATCCGGACGCGTCGCAGCCGCGTCACGGCGTCGGCTTGTGGCGCGATTTCGCGAATCCTGCCCTCGACCTGAACGGTAGGGAGGAGCTGCAGGCTGACGGTGAACGGAAGACCGACTTCGAGCGGCACAGGCAGGTCTTCCCCGATATCGACCACCGCCTCGCGAATGTCCGGGCGCGCGACCGTCACGACGGTTTGACCGGGCGAGACCACCTGGCCAACCTCCGCGCCGACGGCGGTGACGACGCCGCCGAAGTCGGCTCTGATCTGGGCATAGCCGAGTTGCTCGATCGCTTTGGTCAGGTTCGCCTGTTCCTGCGCGACGCTCGCTTCGGCGCCAGCGCGGGCCTGCTCGGCATTATCAAGCGTCTGCCTGGTGGTCGCATCGCTGGTGATGAGCGTGCGTTGCCGCTCTTCCGTGGCCCTGGCCGTCGCAAGCTGCGCCTCGGCCTTGGCAAGCTGAGCTTTGGCCGCGCGAACGGCGAGATCGAGTGCGGTGGGATCAATCGTCCCGATGATCTGTCCTTCGCTGACGATGTCGCCAACGTAGACCGGACGCGAAGTCAGCCGCCCGAGTACGCGAAAGCCAAGGTTGGTCTTGTAGCGCGGCTCGACGACGCCGACCGCAATCGTGCTGTCACCGCTGTTCGGCTTGGCCACCATTGAGAACACGGGGCGCACGGGCTCCGGCGCGCTCGTCTCCTGCTGACAGCCGGTGAGCAGCGAGGCCGCCGCGAGCGTGCCAGCGATCATCATGACCTGTCGCTTCATGACTGACCCCCGTCCTCAGTGACCGACTGACCGACGCTCAAGAGCTTGCCGCCGTCGACGACGACGCGCTCGCCAGGCTCGAGGCCTGCCTTGATCAGCACCTGACCGGCTTCGTAGGCGCCGACCGTGACGGGCTTCAGCGATGCTGTCTGCGTTTTCGGGTCTACGGTCCAGACGGCAGGCCTCCTGCCTGCGGCCATCAGCGCGCTCCAGGGCAAGGCGATTTCCTTCTGAGCTTTCGCCTTCACCGTTCCCGAGACGGCGCTGCCCAGCGTCAACGCAGCCGCCGGGTTCTCGATGGACACCTTGACGCGGATCGTGGAGCTCTTCGCGTCGATCGCCGGTGAAATCTCTCTCATCTCTCCCGTCGCTGTCACGCCGGGATCGGAGACCAGCGCCAGCGTCACGCAGCGGCTGTCGGTCTGGCCAAGGAAGACGGATTCGTAGACCTCGAAGACGGCATCCCGCTCCCCGTCTTGAGCAAGCGAGAACACGGGTTGGGCTGCCGGAACGATCTGCCCGACCTCGAGATTGCGCGCGGTAATGACGCCGTCCGCTTCAGCGCGCAGGACGGTATACCCGAGCGCTTCGCGCGAGGTGCCCAGCTGCGCCTTGGCCGCCTCCAGCACTCCCTCTGCGGTTCGCAGACCTTCCTGGGCCTGGTCGTAAACGGTCCGGGTAGTGAAGCCGCTTGCGATCAGCGCTTTCTGCCGCTCGAACGTGGCCTTCGCCACGCGCAGCTGGGCTTCGGCGGAGGCCACTGCCGCGGTCGCGGCATCGACATCGGCCTGTTGCTCGGCCGGATCGAGCCGGGCGAGGACGTCGCCCTCGTTGACGTGAGCACCAACATCCACGGTGCGAGCGATCACACGTCCGCTGACGCGGAACGAAAGATCGGCACGGAAGCGCGCCTGGACCTCTCCGGTCAATGTGATGGCGGCTTGCCGGTCGCGCGGCTGCACGATCGTGGTCCGGACCAGCGTTGCTCGTGTCTGCGCCGCGTGATCATTGCAACCGGTCAGCGCAATGCTGACAAGCACGGTCGCTGCGGCGAGGGCCTTCGCTGCACGTGGCGTTCGAACGTGATGAATCGGATCGGAGGATTGGTTTGTCATGACGCGTCCGTACGATGGGAAGGCGACAACAGCCCGCCAAGCGCATCGGCGGATTGGCGGGGGATGAACAATCCGCGTTCTTGCTGACGCAGTAGTCCCGCCAAGGGATCGGTCTCAACGGTGGGCCCGCGTTGATCGGCCGCCGCGCTTGCCGTGAGCACTGCTTTATTTGAAGCGGTGGCTCTCGTGCGGCGCGGAGCCCTCATCTGGCGCGTTGCGATCGACCAGTTTGCGCCCCGTTCGCGCTCGGTCAGCGGGAACGAAAGGACAATCGAGGTGAATTCGGCGCCGAAACCCTGCTCGATCCGACCGCCGAGCGCCCGCGCGATATCCCTGCCAATGCGCAATTCGCGGTCGGAAGTCTCCCGCGCGGGACGTGAGCCGTTGTCCAGGATCACGCAGTTCACGAGCGCACCGGTACGGGTCAGCTTGATCCTGATCTGCCCCGCCCGGGCATCGAAACAAGCGTGCCTTGCCGCGTCCATCACGAGCTCATGGACGATCAGCCCCAGATGCCAGCAGCGCTGCGGCTGAAGCGCGAGCGACTGGGTTGCGAATGCCAGCTGAATGTTCATCCGGTCCAGGACTGCCCGGCGCATGCCACAACCCAGCTTGCGGATGTAGGTCGCGGCCTGGGTCAGCGTTTCACCCGCCGGCATGGCCAACGTACGATGCACGTCAGCGTAGCCATGCAACAGCTCGACGACATCGCTGAGCGCGCTCTTGGCTTCGGTCCCCTCCACCCTGATTGCGGCGGCGGAGACCAGATTGATGGTGAAGGCGACACCGTTGGTGACCCTGCAATGCAGCTCGCGCAGCAGCACGCCTTCCGGCAGGCCAGACGAGGCTGGGCTCAACACAGACACGACATTCTCCTCATTCCCTCGGGCGATCGGAGTCGAACGCCCCACATCTTTGCGACCCTGATCGTCAGGAGCACCCGCCAAAGCTCGCGCGCGTGCAGATCAAAGCATTAATAAACTAAACCGTATATTTTCTTTTTCTTGCCTTTCTTCGCGAACCATGTCAAGCGAGAAAGCGACGCGCACAGACTCGTGATTTCGGAGGTCCAAGAATGAAGAAGACGAAGCGAGGCAGACCGCCCAAGGATCTTGCCGGCGACGCGCCAGCGCGCATTCTCGATGCGGCCCAGCAGCTGTTTCTGGAGAAGGGCTACCGCAGCGCTAGCATCGACGACATTTCCGAGCTTGCTCCTGCGAGCAAGCCGACGATCTATGCCCACTTCCCCGGCAAGGAAGCGCTGTTCGCGGCGGTCGTGGCACGCACCATCGACGGCTTGACGGACTTCGAGGGCTTTTCGCCCCAGGGCCGCACCATCGAGGACAAGCTGATGAGCCTCGGGACCGCCATCGTCGAAAGGGTGGTCGAGGAATCGCTCGGCATGGTGCGCGCGACGATCGCGGAATCGCAGCGGTTCCCCGAACTGAGCCGCAACGTTCACGACGCTGCGCGCGATCGCTCCCTGGCCGCGGTGTCCCAGTTGCTGGACGACGCCACGCAGAAGCTCGCTCGCACCCCGAAGGGCCCTTTCAGCGCCAAGCGAAGCCGTGCTACCGCGCAGATCTTTCTCGACCTGATTCTGCTACCGATGCTGTTTCGGTCGCTCGTCGGTGAAACTCAGAAGGACCTGAAGAAGGAGCTTCCCGGTTTCGTGCGCGAGCGCGTGGGCTTCTTCCTGGCCGCCTGCGAGACGGACTGGTCGTACTAGCTGTCTCCTTTACACGGTTGGCTTGGAAGCTTTCGCATCAGCCGGCGGCCTTGAGCTGCACGTGAGCTGCCATCTCGGCCGGCTGCAGGAATGGCGCGCGACGCAAAGCGCCCGTACAAAATCTCAACATCTCCTCGAAGCTTGGTCGCAGCGTCGCGGCTCCGATCCGCGACGGATTGAGATGGACGTCCATGGCTTCCAGCAGGCAGCAGGTCAGCGCCATCGGACTGCCGCCCTGCAGTTCACCGCGTGCTTGCCCCACGCCGATGACCGGTCGCACCAGCCCTCGGATCCTGTCGTCGTAGGTGAGGACGACCGTCCAGTTTTCACGAACGGCCAGAGTTATCAGGTCTTGCAGTCTTCGATGCTTCGCCGGTCGAGCTTCATTGCAGTCGGCGATGGCCTTCAGGATTGCGGCCAGGCGCCGTAACGCTGGTCCACTGCTGCCAGCCGCCTCAGCCGCCACACTGACCGCCTCCTCGAGCACCTGCTCCACCACAGCCTCCTCGATCGCCCGCCTCGAGGGAAAGAATCGATAGACGCTTGCCGAAGACATCTCCAGACTCCGCGCGATGTCGGCGACGGTGGTCTTGTTGTGTCCCATCTCGCCATAGAGATGGATGGCGGCCTGCACGATCCTGCGGCGGGCACTCCTCGCTCGATCGTCAATCTGCTTGCGCATAGCGTCACTCACTGCGCCAAAGGGTTCATCAGCTCCCGGCGGCAGGCCTCTCCGAAATCGCGCAAGGGATCCATTTCCTCGATGAATTTGGGGAGATCGACGAATGTGCGATTGGGCGAGACATATGTTTCGATGATCAGGTGCCCAGCTCTCTCGGCGGCCTGAACGACCTCGTTGCTCGACAGGATCCGCATGCGTCCGACCAGCGTATAGAGGCTGACCAGTTGCGGGATTTCGGCCCGATCGTTGACCAGGGCGTCGGCATAGAGGCGCGATGCCTCCTCGATGAAGCTATGGTACAATTGCTCGCGCTTCGAGAACGAGCGGGCATGATGAAGCTCACGACGTCTTCGGCGTCCGGTAAACCATCCACTGATGATGGTCGAGAGCGCGCCGAACGCAGAGCCGCCGAAGGCAGCCAGGGCCGGTATATACACCGTGCTCATAAAATCGCTCCTCTCTCCTGTCGCAGTGCAGATCAACTTCGCTGTTCATCTGCCCTTGCTTGATCCGGCGGATGCCTGCTCGAACACCGCCTTACACCCTTCGCTCAGATCCGATTTCCTGAGCCGCAGACAGGCTTCCACTCCCGACGGGTCAGGAATGTAGGCACTGCATAGACGAAAGGCGTCAGGCGTGCAGGCCGCCCGCTGCTCCGGTGTACCTCGGTTCTCCTCGGCAAAAGCTGTTGCGCTGCCAAGCGCGACTACGGCTGCTGCGAACAACGCCGGCATTAATCTCATCATGTCAGATCCCTTCTCTGCTCGAGGCTTCTAGTTGAACCTGGCGGAGCCTCGCCGCCTTTGATCCTGCACACGCGCTTGTGACGCACTGGTCTTGACTTCGGCCGTGGCGCGTGATTTATATGAACTATACGGTGTATTTTATTAAGGAGACGCCGAATGTCAACCCTGCTGTTTGCGTTGATGCGCGAAAATCCGTTGCCCGGCCTCGGCGCCGCATCGCTGAACGTGATTGTCGCCTTGTGCCTCGTGGCCCTGAGCGTGTTGCTCGGCATCACGATCGCCATCGCGTGGGCCCATACGCTCGCCGCGCGCGCGCCCGAGGCGGTTCGGCTCGAGCCGAGGACGGTCGCATGACAGCGGCCCTGCTGATCGCCCGCGACTGCATCATCTACTGGGTCAACGTCTGGATCGCGCCCGTCGAATGCGTGTTCGACGTGATCGAGTCAGAACTCGCGCGCAGAGGCGTTGCGCCCGAGGAATTCGACCGTCTATCGCAGGCGGCGTGAGACGACGCCCGGTGTCCTGACATGCTGAACTTCATCGAAGTGTTTGACGTGATGGAAGTGAGTCCGACGAGTGGGGAGGCCATCTGGACCGGTCGCACCGGAACACGAACGGCGCTCCAGCGCGACGGATTCATGATCGACCCGAAAGCCAGCGCCTATTGTCCGACGGACTGGCTCGACGAGCGAGGCTATCTCGATGTCGAGCTCGCACGCCGGCACCCGCGCCCCTGGAGCATTTGATGATGAGACGGACTGATTTGCTCGTCAGGAACGACCTACCGTGAGCCGACGATCCGCAATGTTCATGCGTGCGAGCCAGCCGACCGACTCCGCCCTACCCTTGCGCGGCTATTTCCTGTCGGTGGGTGGAGCGCTGGTCTGCCTGCTCTTGCTGGCGAGCTGGGTGCTGCCGACGCAACTGCCGGCTCATCCTGCCGAGCCGGACCCTGCACTTCCCCCAATCCGCATCCACTCCGCCGTGAAACCACCGGAGCGCGTCGTGATCGATACGAATCAGTCGCTGCCGGGGCCCTCCGACAAGGAGATCGTCGTCGCGCATTCGCCCGCGGCGAGCGACTAATCAACCAGATTCGAGATTGATCCGATGTCGAAACAGCATTTGCTTGCCCTGATCGTGTCGACCGCCACGCTGGCCGCCACCTGCGCCGTGGCGGACGTCAGAAATGCCCCAGCGGCCGACAGTCAAACTGCGGCCGCGCAGAGCGATACCGAAGAGGCCGCCATCCGCCGCGTCCTCTCGGAATTCCGCACCACGCGCGTCCCGCTCAGCCGAGCGATGCTGATTGCGGAACACCTGCATGACGGCTCGAAGACCGCCGACATCAGCTTCGAAATCGACGGCCCGCCCGTCTATCGCGTCCGCACGATCAAAAATGAACACGTGTGGGAGAACGTCGTCGATGCCAATACCGGCAGGATCACCGGCAAGGAGCTGACGTCGTCGCTGAAGGAGCTCGATCGCAACGACCTCGCCAACGTCCTCGCCCTGAGATGGATCAAGCAGGAGTTGTCGGATGCCGTAGAGGTCGCTGAGAGAGCGGCGGCCGGCAGCGCGCTGGCCGGTGGCGTGATCCGACAGGACGGCAAGCTCAACTTCGTGATCGTCGTCGCCGCCGGGGACCATTTGAAGGAAGTGATGCTCGAGCCGCCCAAAGTCGGAAAGCAGGAATCGAGCCGTCACTAACAAGGCATCGCCATCACCAGTCAAAGAGCCCACTCGCCATGAACTTCCAGCCTCGACCGCAGCTCTCATCCGCGCAACGGCAGCTCCCCTTCGATTGCATCGCATTGCTGTTGCAAGGCGGCGGCGCGCTTGGCGCCTACCAGGCGGGCGTCTACGAAGCCCTTGCCGAAGCCAGCATCCACCCCGATTGGGTCGCCGGCATTTCGATCGGAGCGATCAATGCCGCGATCATTGCCGGGAACGCGCCCGAGTCCCGTGTTGACCGCCTGCGCGATTTTTGGACCCAGGTCACCTCGACCGCGCCCTGGGTTTGGTCCGGCAATCCTTTCCTCGATTGGACGCGGATCGACAATACGCGCAACCTCATCAACCAGATGAGCGCCGGTCTGGCGGCCACATGTGGCGCCACCGGATTCTTCTCCGCCCGTCCCGTCCTGCCCTGGCTGCAGCCCGGCGGAGCCAGCGATGCGACCAGCATCTATGACACGCGCGCGCTCAAGACCACGCTGGAGCGCCTGGTTGACTTCGATCGTATCAATGCCGGGCTGACGCGCTTCAGCGCCGGCGCGGTCAACGTCCGAACCGGTAATTTCGTCTATTTCGACAGCACGACCCATACCATCGGGCCGGAGCACATCATGGCCAGCGGCGCGTTGCCGCCGGGCTTTCCGGCCGTCGAAATCGAGGGCGAGCACTATTGGGACGGCGGCCTCGTCTCAAACACACCGCTGCAATGGGTGATTGAATCGAATGCCCCGCAGGACATGCTCGCGTTCCAGGTCGACCTCTGGAGCGCGCGCGGTCAACTTCCGCGCAACATGGCTGAGGTCGTCACGCGGCACAAGGAAATCCAGTATTCGAGCCGCACGCGCGCCAGCACCGACCAATTCAAGCATGTGCAGCGCCTGCGGCGCGCACTCACCGATCTATTGGGGAGGCTGCCCGACGATCTCAGCCAGCATGACGACGTGAAACTGCTCAGCACGGCGGTCTCGCGGAACGTCTACAACATCGTTCATCTGATCTATCGCGCGCGCAATCACGAAGGGCATTCCAAGGACTACGAGTTCTCGCGGCTGTCGATGCAGGACCATTGGCGCGCCGGCTATCATGACGCGCTGCGCACCCTGCGTCATCCCGAGGTGCTCGCTCGGCCCTCGAGCCCTGACGGAGTCTTCACCTTCGATCTCGAACACGACGGCCGCGAGTAACCGAACCTCATCGCCTGGAGATATCGCAAATGCGCGAGACTGATGTGAAACAACGGGCCTTCGCCATGCCCCTGACCAACCCGGCCTATCCGCCCGGGCCATACCGGTTCGTCGATCGCGAATACCTGATCATCACCTATCGGACCGATCCGACAAAGCTCCGGACGCTGGTTCCGGGTCCGCTCGAGGTCGACGAGCGAGAAGCTCTCGTCAAATACGAGTTCATCCGCATGCCCGATTCCAACGGCTTTGGTGACTACACGGAAAGCGGCCAGGTCATCCCCGTCTCCTTCCGTGGACGCAAGGGCGGTTACACCCATTGCATGTTCCTCAACGACGAAGGACCTATCGCGGGCGGACGCGAGCTCTGGGGCTTTCCGAAGAAGCTTGCGCAACCGACCTTGCGAACCGAGGTCGATACGCTGATCGGCACGCTGGATTACGGCCCCGTGCGCGTCGCCACGGGGACGATGGGCTACAAGCACCGCGAGGCCGATCTGGCGAAGGTCAAGGCCACGCTTATCGAGCCGAACTTCCTGCTCAAGATCATCCCGCACGTCGACGGCAGCCCACGCATCTGCGAGCTCGTTCAATATCATCTCGAGGACATCGTGCTGAAAGGTGCATGGACCGGACCGGCGGCCCTGGCCCTGACGCCACACGCCTTGGCGCCGGTCGCCGAACTGCCGGTCCTGGAGATCGTCTCAGCCGTCCACATCCGCGCCGATCTTACGCTCGGTCTCGGGACGGTGGTGCACGACTATCTGCACCAGCCGGCTCGCGGCTCGATACGAACCGGCGAGAGAGCTCTGGTCTTCTAAGTCAAAATGCGCGCCGCGCAGCTCGGTTCTGATTGGTATTTTACAAGGAAAGTGTACGACATGGGAATTCTGAACGGTAAGACGGCTGTCGTCACCGGCTCAACCAGCGGCATTGGCCTCGCCTGCGCGCAGGCCTTCGCCAAGGCGGGCGCCAATGTCGTGATGAATGGCATGGGCGCGCCCGCCGACATCGAGAATGAACGTACTGCGATCGAGCGCGCTTTTGCGGTTCGGGCGATCTACTCGCCCGCGGACATGACAAAGCCGAACGAGGTCGCCGAGCTCATCGCTCTCGGCGAAGCGACATTCGGCAGCGTTGACATCCTGGTCAACAATGCCGGCATCCAGCACGTTGCGCCGGTCGAGGAATTCCTCGCCGAGAAATGGGATGCGATCATCGCGATCAACCTGTCCGCCGCGTTTCATGCCATCCGCGCGGTCGTGCCCGGCATGAAGAAGCGTGGTTGGGGGCGCATCATCACTACAGCTTCGGCGCATTCACTTGTCGCCTCGCCCTTCAAGTCGGCCTATGTCGCGGCCAAGCACGGCATCGCGGGCCTCACCAAGACTGTGGCGCTGGAACTCGCCCGCTCGAAGATCACCTGCAATTGCATCAGTCCCGGCTACGTCTGGACGCCGCTGGTCGAGAAGCAGATTCCGAACACGATGGCGGCCCGCCGCATGCGGCGAGACGAGGTGATCAGCGACGTCCTGCTCGCCGCGCAGCCGACCAAGGAGTTCGTCACCGTCGAGCAGGTTGCTTCGCTCGCGCTGTTCCTGTGCAGCGACGACGCCGCTCAGATCACCGGCGCCAACCTCTCGATGGATGGGGGCTGGACGGCAGCCTAGCCCGTTCACTTCACGGAGCAATCGATCATGTCTTCTCTCAAGGCAACCAGCCGCTTCAACCAGACCGGGACCTTCCAGCTCAACGTTGCGGAAGATAACGGCCTGCTCAATGCCCTGCGCCTGTGCGAGGCCAGCTACAATGCGGATGTCCTGCCGCGCGATACCGTGGTGGTGGCTCCGAGCGAGTTCTATGCAGCAATGTGTTTCAGGCCGTCGCGGACGCGGCCAAGGACCGGAGCTGAAAGGGCAAGGCATTTTCCCTATCTCGCGGCCTGAGGGACATCGCATCAGCCGCGAAGCAGTTGACCCAAGTCAACACGGGCAAAGCCAAGCTCGGGGATCATGCAATTCGAACAGTCAATGGAGACGGTCATGTCAGAGCAGAGCAGCATGCATTTCTACCTGAATTGGGCCAAGGAGCGCATCGACGAGATGGATGCCGCGCTCGCCTCGTTCGAGGTCAAGGCGGGCGAGGCCAAGGCCGACTCCAAGGTCAAGTCGGAGCAGATCATCGCCGAGCTGAAGAAGCGCCGCGACGAATTCCAGGTGCAGCTCAAGGCACAAGCCGAAGCCGGCGAAGCGGCCTGGGCAAGGGGCAAGACAGAGCTCGAGAAGCAGTGGAACGCATTCGAGGCGCAGATGAAGGTCTACTTCGAGGGCGCCGGCAAGCAGCTCGAGCAGCAGCAGGCCACCTTCAAGGACATCGCCGCCGCGCAGGCAAAGGCCTGGCGCGAGGCCGCCGACAAGTTCCGTGAGGCTGCCGGCAAGGTCGCCGCGGCACATACCGGAGACTTCGACGCCGCGCTCAAGCAAATGAAGTCCGGTGCGTCGGAGGCGGAAGCGCGTCTGCAGAAGCTGAAGCAGGCCGGCAGCGAGTCATGGACGGTGCTGAGCGGAGCGCTCGCCGAGTCTCGCAAAGCCTTCGATCAGGCCAATCAGGCGGCTTGGAATGCGCTAAGAGGTTCTGGCACGAAGAGCTGAAGGTCACCGGATTTCACAAGCCCCGGTTCAGGCAGGATATGCTTGGCGATCTCCCTTCTTAGCGAGCTCGAGCACCTAGCAGCACGGCGCTTTGGGCGCGGAGTGAGTTCGGTGAAGCTCAATCACGGGCTGGCAAATCTCTCCCTGACATAATTCCGGCCCTGCACTCGATCAGCTAGCATCAGGAGCGCAAAATCGTAGTTTGGCGTACAAAATCCCAAGATTGGTAGCGGGGGAGCGCTACCGCTTTTCCCCACACCAACCAAACCTGCGATATCTCATCCAATCTTACGCATAGGCGGTTCGTGAGCCTTGGGGCCAGCGAGCTTTACGCTTGTACCGCGGAATGTTGAAAGACCTTGCGCTACCAGTCGTGCGAAAGCGATTTCTGTCGTGGAAGATCGAAAGCGAGCGCGATATTCGGTGCCGCGATCGCAGGATTGGGCGGACCGTTTCCTTGGGAGCCAGCCTAGCTGCGATCGCGGCTTCAATCGCGGAGGCGCAACCACCGATACGGACGTTCGGTCCAAGTTGCTATCCGACTGAGGGATGCTCTGCGCCCCGAACGCAGTGAGCATCTTCTAAGTTATTGATCTTTCTTGTTGTGGCGATCCTCTCCGTCCCGTTTTGTTCACGGTCGTTTCACCCAATTCGTTGCGATTTCATTGCGGCCTCTGGCAACGAGAACGGCGCTCGCTGAGACATCGAACGTGAGCGTGGCAAGGCAACCTGACCAAGATCGAAATCAACAACACTAGTTCCGCTCGGAAAGAGGAGCATCCGTAGCGGCTTCCAAATGCGCTCGAAACTCTGCCCCGATGCGTTGGTCTTTACGTAACAAGCTCAATGCTTTCAGTCTTGGCTGAGGGGACCGGCCGGAGATGGGAATGGCGGAATCAAAACCTGCTTGATTATTCAACGATTTCAGCGCGCGTTTGGAAAAACGCACAGAATTGTACGTCAGCAATATCAACAGGTTGGCGGCAGTTTCCAAACGAATTGATGCACTATGACCACTGAGCATTTGCAGCGTTCCTAGACCAAACCCACTGATTAACCTACCGCCGGAAATGACAATTGCTACATCATTGGCCTACTGAGCGCGGCCCATTCTCAAGACTAATCGGGAAGACCGACTTCCGCCGGCGTACGCGTTCTGATCACGGTCGGGTAGATCGTCATTTCTGGAATCGAAGTCCGCTGGGGCATCAACGCCACAAAGCGCATAGCCTCTGCAAGATCTCGGGGCTGGATGCACTGATCCAATACTTCCTGAGAATATTGCACCTTCCGCCGTGTCATGATCGGCGTGTTGACTTCATTTGGGCACAAACAGCAGGTCCGGATTCCAAATTTCCAAGCCTCTTGCGTCAACGACAAGCTCAATCCTCTGACACCAAACTTCGAGGCAGAGTAGGCGGCACCCGAAAGGCCGGATACCTGCTGCGCGGAGGTGGAGGCGACATTGATGATCAAGCCCTCCGCTTGATCCTTCATCGTCGGAAACACCGCGTGAACCATATTGAAGGTGCCTGTCAGATTGACGTCGATGACGAAGTCCCAATCCTGGGGCGCAAGCTCCTCGAGTCGCCGATTGGACACATTGACTCCAGCGTTATTGACCAGGATATCTACGCGACCGAATTGGGCGATGAGCCGGGTGGATGCGGCGTCGACAGCGGCTCGGTCCGCAACATCGAGCGGCTCCGCGGTCGCCATTCCACCGGCCGCCATGATCTCCCCGTACACCTCCATGAGCGGCTCCAGCCGACGACCAATCAGCGCGACTTTGGCGCCCTCCGCCGCGAACATCGTCGCCGCCGCCTTGCCGATCCCAGTGCCGGCACCCGTAACCCACACGATCTTGCCGTTGAAGACACCCACGGCATGTCCTTTCCCGCGTCGCGGAGGTTGAAGCCAATCCTATTTGTCTAATGACCTAAGAGCAGCCTATGTAAGGAGCGATCGATTCCCCGGTCTCCGCAGACGTTCTCACCGGCACGATTTCCAAGTCCAACAGATCGTAGGCAGTCCCGAGCGTCCATTGCTGCATCAGCGCGAGATCCGAACCCTCCATGAGCTGGAAGCATCGATCGAAATTTTCTTCGATCCAGTTGCCGACAAGCGTCAAACCTTCCGGACGCGCCGTCGGCTTCCAGAGACCGGGCACCATCTGGCCATCCGGCCCACCCGTTGGCTTCTCGCGATACCGGCTGTAGACGGCCATCGCATCCCTGTTCTTGAAGCGCTCGATCGCCATGAAAAGCATGGTTGATTCCTCTACACCTGGTCTTCAACGAACTGTCTGGAATCTGTCGCGAAGTCTCTGCCACGCCAGATTGTACTTCGCGACGTAGACACCGATCGACTGCCAGGCGATGTCGCGCTTCTCCGTCACCGCCAACGGCGAATCTCCGTCCGCACATGTCTCCGAAATGAGATCTGCAGCGAGTCTTCCCCACGCCAAACTCATCGCGAGACCGCGTCCAGAGTAGATGCCGGAAAACAGAATGCCCGGCGTCAGCCTCATCAGACGCGGCATCCTGTCCGGCGTCGCAGCGATGACGCCTTCCCAATACTCGGCGGCGGGTCGATCGGGAATGTCCGGGAAAATCTCGCGCAAACGCTTGATGACATAATTTTTCCCACGCCTTTCGCCATCCTGCCAAAACAGATGGCGTCCAACCATCGCCAACCCTCCGCGAGCATCATAACGGAAGGCGCGGATGGCATTGCTTGTATCGGATAGACCCTCTCGTCCCGGCAATATTGTCGCCTGCAAACTGTCGGGAAATGACTCCGTCGCGATCTGGTAAAGACGCACTGGAATGCGAACGCGGTTCAAGCCAGGCCAGAAGCTTCCGTCGGCAGCATTGCTCGCGACGAGGACCTTTCGGCACGAGATCAAGCCCCGTGACGTCTTGACTCGCCACGAGCCGTTTACCGGCTCGATCGCTTCTACGGGAGACTTCTGATAAATCTTTGCGCCACGCCGCGTTAGTACTCGGGCGAGGCCTTGAACCAAAGCGTACGGATTGAGGTATCCGGCGTCATGCGCCTTCCAACCGGCCGGGAACTGTCCTCCACCAACCAATTCTCCCATCTTTGACTTATCAAGCCATTCGACGTGCGCGCCGAACGCCTTCCATTGGCTTTGAATGTCATGCAGACGATCGACCATTTCCAGGGAATGGCTCGCGTGAATCCAACCCCGCTCTACGGCATCGCATTGAATCGACTCTTGCCGGATCAGCTCGAACAGCTTCCTGGGCGCCTCCGCAACGAGAGCATTGAACAGTTGACCTTTCCGAGATCCGAGCTTGGCTTCGATCTCAGCGGGCGTTGATTTGGCATGATGAGGAATAACTTGACCGTTTGACCGGCCCGAAGCGGCCTGCCCTAGCGGAAGCGCCTCAACGACCGCCACCGAGGCACCGATTTCTCTCAAGCGATAGGCAGCAAACAAGCCGGTGAACCCGCCCCCAACGACGGTGAAGTCAACTTCCTCTTCGTTTTCTAGCTCCTGAAGCGGAAGCTCTGGCTCTTTTGATATTTTCCGCCAGTGGTGGTTCGGTTGATATCTATACATAAGATATGCTTCATCCTATCTATAGAGTTCCGCAAGAGAGCACGCTTCGGCGCTCGCGCGTTGGCGGTACCTGGAGATCGCCGATTTCATTTGCCGACGAAAAGAAAACGATCACCACTATGTTCTATTCTGCTTGAGAATTGCCTCGGCGCAAATATAGCCCCAGGTGAGATTTGGCCCGATCGTCGTTCCGGCACCGATCGCACGTGTTCCGATGGGGTTGGCCATGCTGAGGCCGGCAGCATACAACCCGGCAATAATGCTGCCATCCGGACGCAGTACCTGGCCGCGTTCGTTCGTCCGCGCGCCACCTTTCGTCCCCAGGATGGAACGGTTGAACGAGACCGCGTAGAATGGCGCACGTTCTATTCTCCCGAGCGGATTTTTGGCGCCACGGGCCTTGTAGTTCTCGAACGCTATTTGGCCGCGATGGAAATCATCGTCCCTTCCTTTGTTGCTCATGCTGTTGAATCGGTCGATCGTTGCAGAGAGACTATCTGCCGGAATCCCGATCTTTCTGGCCAAGTCTGATATCGTATTCGCGGACTTGACCCAGTCCTTTTCATAGCGGGAGTACCAGGCAAAAAGCGGCGATGCGCGGTAATAACGTGCATCGCCAATGAGCCATATCGGCTGGTGCAAAGGCTGCCCCGTCATAGGGTCGCGCGCATCCATGACCTCGCCGATGTTGAAGTTCGTCTCGCTCACGAATCGGCGGCCTGTTCCGTCGATCACCACGCTGTGCCGCTCGGCTTGGAATGTCTTGGGCAGGCCAAGAGGCTTACCTTCATAGCGCGTCGGCACGCACGGGAAGATATTCGCCTGGTCCATGCGATCGAGTTTGGCGCCGACTTCGGCAGCCATCTTCTGGCCGTCCCCTTCATTAGACCAAGGGCTCCCCAGGCGATCTATGGGCCCCGGAAAGTGCCTCTCTCTCAGCTCGGGATCCCACTCGAATCCCCCTGAGGCGATGACAACACCGCGACGCGCATTGATCTCGCGTGTTTCGCCGCCAACCTCGACGAGGGCTCCCGTTACGCGACCGCTTTGGTCGCAAACAAGCTTTCGCGCTCGAGCGTTGAGCAGAAATTCGCAATCGCGATCCTGGCATCCGCGTATCAACGCCGTCATGAGTGCGGCGCCCATCGCGCGGCTGCCGGTTAGAAATCGATAGAGAAGGCGAGGCCAGATATTCAGCACGATCCTGAGCGGATGGTGCCAGGCATCGTAGGTAAGCTGCTCCTGATAAGTGAACCAGTTTGGCAGCGTGGAAGGGCGCAGCTTTCGCGCGAACTTGCCCAGCAATTTGCGGCTAAGAGGCTTCGTCGAAACCATTCGCCCTTTGACCTTGCCGCCGGGGAGCTCCGCCATGACATCTGGCTCGCTGACGAGCTCCAGTTCAAGCGGCGAATGTTCTTCGATGAACTCCAGTGCCTCGGGGGCGTGTTCGATGAATGCGCGCCACAGGTGGTCCTCTTCTTCGTGCCAAGTCGGCGGAGAGGCCGCCCGGACGTACTCCAACGCTTCTTCACGACTATCCGGAATCCCCTGCGCGCGGGCCAAATGATTGGCTGGAACCCATATGCCGGCTCCGGACATGGCACTGGTGCCGCCGAGATAATTGGACTTCTCAATAACGGTAACCTTCAAACCACCGACGAGGGCCCGAAGGGCGGCCGACATGGCTGCCGATCCGGAACCAATCACCAGAACATCAACATCCACTGCCATCGGATCTCATCCGCAGATTGAAAGGAAGACGAGCGGCGACTGATCGCTCGATCGGACACTCAGGGCCGCTTGAATTGGGCTCGATCGACGTAGGGAGCGATCAATTCGCGCGTCTCGGCTGCCGTTCTGACCGGCACGATTTCGAAGTCGATCAAGTCGTTCGAGGCCGAGAGAATCCACTTTTGGAAGAGCGCCAGATCGTCGCACTCCATCAACTGGAAGCAGCGATTGAAGCTCGGTTCGATCCAGCTACCCTGCACCTTCAGGCCCTCGGGACAAGTCGACGGCTTCCACTTGCCCGGCACGAGTTCTCCGCCGGGGCCGGACGTCGGCTTCTCTCGCATGCGGCTGTAAACTGCGAGTCCGTCGCCGTTCTTGAAGTGCTCGACCACCATAAAGAGCATATGAGTGTCCTCCATTTGAACCCTATCGGGTCGGCTTCCTTGATCTCAATGGCGGGCGTCGGCCGGCGCGGAAGCGAACGTGCCAATCGGTGGCTTCGCATCGGGCGGGACCACCACATCGATCAGTAGCGGCTTGCGCAGGCTGCGGGCTTTATTCATTGCTTCATCTAATTCCACGGGCGTCGTGACACGAATCCCATCGCAATTCAGCGTGCGAGCGAAATCCGCATAGTTGACCGATGTGAAGCTCGTCTCGACAGTCTTGCCAAACCGGTGCGTTTCGTAGTGCTTCTGGAAGCCGAGAATGCTGTTGTTCAGCACAATCACGCAGATCGGCACGTTGTAGCGAGCGGCCGTCTCCAGCTCCATCGCGACATAACCGAAGCCGCCGTCGCCCGTCACGCAGTAGACGGCGGAATCCGGCTTCGCGAATTTCGCGCCGATAGCCGCTGGCACGCCCCATCCTAATCCGGCGAACCCACGGGGCACGAGGAACTTGCGGCCAGCCTTCTTGTAGCGCAGAAGATCCATCCCCCAGGCCGACGAATAACTGGCGTCCGTTGTGACAATGTCGTCCTCACCGAGGAGTGCATTCAGAGTCCGATAGATCTGGCGAGGGTCGATCTCGCTTTTGCTCAAATCGAGCCTCTCGAAATCGGCGTACCAATCGACGACTTTCTTCTGCAGCGCCTTGGTCCAATCCGACGGTGCCGTTCTCGGCGCCGCTGCTCGAACAAGCTGCTCGAGAACGAGCTTGGCATCCCCTGCGATCTCGAGCCCCTTATAGTTTCTGCCGAGCTCAATCGGATCGATATCAATGTGAATGACTCTCTGGTTCCTCGCCGGGATGGTCCACTCGTTTGTCGCGATAGAATCGGTCTTCGTGCCAATCAAAATGACGAGGTCGGCCTCTCGGACTGCCTGGTTCGCGAGCTCTCCACGCGCGCCCTTGCCGATCGTATAGGCACCCACCACGCCCGCGGCGAGCGCATGCGATTCGGCGAAGGCGCCCTTGCCCAGCGGAGTGGTGGCAACGGGGATCTGCAAATGCTCCGCGAACGCCTGAAGGGCATCATACGCTTGCGACAGATGCACGCCGCCACCCGCGATTACAATGACACGGGCGGCAGCGGCGATCTCCTCCGCCGCCGCGTCGATCAGCGACGGATCGGCAGCCATGCGCACCCGCGGGTAGACGGCAGCCTCGGCGATGTCAGCGGTATGGGCGGGACCGCCGAGCAACGCGGAATCCGGGAAGGCAAGCAAGACAGGACCTGGCCGTCCGGTCGTGGCAACACGGGCGGCATGCGCAACATAGTCCGCCGTGCGTTCGGGCGTTTCTACGCGGCGGCCCCATTTCGTCACTTGTTCGAGCAGGCGGACGTGATCGATGCCCTGGATGGGGTTGCGATCGAGATTGGGGGCAGCAACATCGTTGATGAGCGCGAGGACGGGCGTCGACGTGTTGTATGCCTCCGCTAGGCCCGAGACCAGGTTCGTAGCGCCGGGGCCTCGAATTGAACTGCAAACGCCGACCCTGCCGGAGGCCCTGGCGAAAGCGTCCGCCATGACCGCTCCGGCCCGCTCATCATGAACCGTGATCGCTCGAATGCTCGGGTCGAGCTCCATGTAGAGAGGCTCGGGCGTATCCATGCCGAATATATGGGTGACGCCGATCTGCACGAGCGCATCACTGACCGCTTCCGCGCCTGTATTGCTATTTCTGGTCGACATGACTGTCCTTAAAGCTTGGGGTTGGTTGTTCGAGTGGCCGGCTAATGCACTTGGGCCAGGAACGCTCGGGTTCGTTCGTGTGAGGGTGCGCTGATCAGTAGATCTGGGGAGCCGCTCTCGATGATCTGCCCGTCCGCCAGCATGTGAATCGTCGTTGCCGCACGCTGTGCGAAGCGGATTTCGTGAGTCACGATGATCATGGTCATGCGCTCACTCGCGAGCTGGGCGATCACGTCCAGAACCTCGCTGACGAGTTCGGGATCAAGCGCTGATGTCGGTTCATCAAACAGCATGATCTCGGGGTCCATCGCGAGAGCGCGGGCGATTGCGACGCGCTGCTGTTGGCCACCGGACAATTGGCTTGGATAGGCGTTTCCGCGGTTCGCGAGACCGACACGCCGGAGCTGCCGGTGTGCCGCTTCCCGCGCCTCGCCCTTCGATCGGCCGAGGACCTTGCGCTGGGCGAGGACGATGTTGTCGAGGGCGGTCAGGTGACCGAAAAGATTGAAGCGCTGGAAGACCATCCCGATGCCGAGGCGCTGACGGCGCACCTCGTCTTCGGTGAGCCGTACCCAACCGCGGCGGGTATGGCGTACGCCCAGCCGCTGTCCCTTGACCTCGAGCAGACCGCCGTCGATCGTCTCAAGCTGATTGATGCAACGCAGAAGCGTACTCTTTCCCGATCCAGAAGGACCGATCAGAGCGGAGGTTTGTCCAGCGTGGAGCTCGAAGTCGATTCCTCGGAGCACCTCCAGTGAGCCGAATCGCTTGCGGAGGTTGCGGCTGCGAATGATGGGCCTCTGGCTGTCCCAACTCACAGCGCCACCTCCGAAGTCATCAGCGTTTTTCGCACGCGCCGACCGACAAGGTCTCTCGAGAACCGGGCTTCGAGATAGTGCTGAAAGATGGTTGCGACTGAGGCGAACGCGAGATACCAGAATGTTGCAACGAGAAGCAGCGGTATCACCTGGAAGTTGTCGTTGTAGATATCCTTGACGCGTGTGAGCAGATCGTTGCCGGCTATGACAGAGACCAGGGACGTCGTCTTCAGCATCAGGATGATCTGATTGGAAATCGGCGGAATGATCGCGCGCATCGTCTGCGGCAACTGGACGAAAATCAGGATCTGCGAGCGCCTCAGTCCGAGGGCTCTGCCGGCTTCGACTTGGCCGTGATCGACGGCATTGAGGCCGCCGCGCACGATCTCCGCCATGTAGGCAGCCTCGGAGAGGCCAAGGCCGAGAATGGAGGCCGTAAAGCTCGTGATGAGCTGGTTGGTCGGGATCTGCCACGCCGAGTAGACGAACGGAATTCCGATCGAGACGACCGGAAAAAAGAGGGCGAGATTAAACCAGAGCAGCAAGTGCATCAGTACTGGCGTGCCACGCGAGCACCAGATGTAGGTTCCCGCCATCCAGCGCAACGGCCGCAAGCTCGACGTGGACATCGCCGCGAGAAGCAATCCCACGGCAAGGCCCAGCACCGAGGCGATCACGGTTAGCGTGAGCGTCACCCGGATGCCCGATAGCACCAAATCCGCAGTGACATAGCGCGCGAAGACGCCCCACTGGAAATTCGGGCTTGCGCTGAGTGAAGCGAAGAAAAGTGCGATTGCCACGAGCATGGCGACGGCCAGGACAATCTCCGCCAGCCTGAGCGGCGCCTTCGCATTGAGATTGTTGGGGGCGCTATCGCGATGAACCGCATCGGATCCGGAATGTAGAGGCATGCTCAACGCCCGCCTCCCTATTCAGTACCTGCGTTGATGGTCGCCTGCTTGTAGGCCGCATCCGGCGCACCCCAGCGCTTCAGGATCTCATCGTATTGGCCGTCATCGATGATTGCCTTGAGGCCGGCTTGCCACGCATCGCGAAGACCGCCGTTGCTCTTGGCAATTGCGACGCCGCGAACGACGACCTTGAACTGGCCCGGAACAAGTTCGAGTTCCGGATTGGCTTGGACGTAGCTCATCCCTGACGGGAAATTGACGGCGAACACGTCAACTCGCCCGGCTTTCAGCGACAGAAGCCCCGATGGGCTATTTTCTGTCGCGACCAACGCTGTTTCCGTTGAGCCGCAGTTCTTCGCAACTGCCTCCATCCGCCGGAATTCGGTCGAGGCACGGGTCCCGCCCAGTGTATGGCCGCACAATGTCTCGAGGGAGGTGACCTTCTTGGGATTGCCCTTCGGTACGATCAGTTGGACGCCAGACACATACCAGTCGACGAAATCCATCGCCTGCTGTCGCTGAACCGTGTCTGCCAAACCCGACATCGCGATGTCGAAACGTCCGGCCTGCATGCCTGCGAGAAGCCCGTCGAATGCAACGTTTTGGATGTCGACGTTTACACCGAGCTTCTTGCCGATTGCCCTCGCCAAATCAGCCTCGATGCCGATGACCTGCCCGGTGGCTGGATCCACCGACTCGACTGGCGGCATCGTCGCGGTGGTGCCGATGATGATCGGCGCGCTCTTGTACTTATCAGGCGCAAGACTCGTTAGATCCGCCGCGAAAGTGGAAGTCGACAGAGTTGTCCCCGCGAAGAGCGAGAGGATGCAGAGAACTCGGCCGAACTTCGATTGATTTCCGATCGTCATCGATTTCTCCCCAAAATATCTCCGGCGCTTATTGCAAATAGTGCAAATGCATGCATATATTGAAATATGACGCCGCCGTCTTGTCAATCACAAAATCCAAGCGCCGTTTCACGAGCGGTCGGGCCAGTTTACGAGCCCAAGACACGGGAGACACAACTAAGCGCTGCGCTGAGCTCCAACCAACAGCGAGCGATCTGATTTCGGGGATTGGAAAGATGATGCAGAAAGGAAACCGATGAAGACCGTGAAGACCGCGGTGCAGATCTTGACGATGTTCAGCGCTGACACCCCAGCAGTGACAGTCAGTCAGGCGGCCAATAATTTCGGGTTAACAGCAAGCGCCGCCTCGAGGTTGCTCTCTTCGCTCGCGACCTCTGGCCTCATCGAACGGCAACCGGACCGATCCTACCAGCCGGGACCTCTCGCATACCGGCTGGGCCTGCTCTACCACGCACAAAACCGCTTGGCTGATCGCATCAATGACGGAGCCCGGAAGGTCGTGGCTCAAACAGGACACACGTGCTGGGTGTCCGTTCTGACCGAAACGAACTCGATGCTCATCAGCCGCTTTCCCGGCTCACGCGATCAGGGTTTCTACGTCAACGCTGGCAATGTGCTTCCAGCCAACGCCAGCGCGGGCGGCAAAGCGCTTCTCGCCAGAATGAGCGATGTGGAACTGCGGAAGCTTTTGACGGGAAAGAAACTGGCTGCGTGGACGGAGAAGTCGAAGACCGATATCGACGCAGTGTTTGCGGACGTCGCTTTCACTAGGGAGCATGGGTGGAGCATCATTGTCGACGAGCTATTCGTCGATAGAGTCTCCGTCGGAGTGGCCTTCTCTTCATCGATGGAGTCGACGCCGATGGCCTTGAGCATTTCAATTCCCTCGGCGAGCCTCGAAGAGATCGCGGTAAATATTCAGACCCTGACAGAGTTGGCATGCGAGGTCGGCCAGACGATCCAAGACCCATACTGGAGCCATCGACAACCAAGCACTGACCAGCCTGCGATTATCAGGGAGGTGCAGGCCTATATGGCTTCCTCGTAACGATCATGGATTGGGCCCCATAGCCGCCGTTTGCACGAGATCCGTAGGTTCAAATCCCGGAGGCGCAACCACCGATACCGACATTCGGTTCAAGTCTCGATCTGACGAGGGCGTTCCTGCGTCCCGAACGCAGTGAGTATCTTGTAAGTTGTTGAATTTTCTTGATGTGGCAGGCGTTTCCGTCTCGTTTTGTTCACGGTCGTTTCGCCTATTTCGTTGCGATTTCGTTGCGGCATTCCTTGGAAGAACACTCTGTCGGAGCCGGATGGTAGGTTCTTCGTGGCGGCGTCCAGAACAGACTGCGCGACCGAGGTCCGGTTTAGCCCGGACTGTTTGACGCGCAGCATGGTATCGGCGACTTGACTCCAATCAACGCCATCCGCGCGAGCTTCGAGCGCGTAGTACTGGTCAGCCCCCCGGCGACGTCTTGTCGAAATCTGCACGATCGCTGAAAACGCGGACAGGCGGTTTAGGCTCTATCACAATATCGCTGCGTCGAACGTGATCAGGGCCGATATCGACGGCCGCCTCTTCAGACTTTCTGCGGCCGGCGTTAGGTTCGGCCGAAACCTGGAGGATAGAGCGGATGGACGACGAATCTGACGAAGCTGAAGGATGGTGCCGCCGTCCAACTGAGCCAAAATCCGATCATTAGAGATCAATGGCTTACAATGAGAAATCCAACTGCAAAGTTCGTCGTGGTTGGCAGATCGACATACTCGAAATATCGGTGGTTCGAGTCACCGGTCCGCTACATCGCGAAACCCACTATTGCGCCAGTACTGTTCTCGTATCGCCGGACGCCGGTCACCCCTACGTGAAGTCACCAGGTTTCAACGCGCTCAGTTCTGCGGCTTTCGGAGGGGATAGACTGACTTGTGACTGTTGTCCGCAAGTTTTCTCTCGTCGATTGTTTCTCACGTGGCCCTCCTATTCGCACCAAGCTCGACAGGACGAGAGTTGATTGTGCGACGGGCAAGGTCAATGCGAACATCCGAAGGCGCTGGCGTACGACAGCGCACGTCAGCGGCGGTTTGAATATTTCCGGACACCAAGGGCGACTGAGAAATTTTTCGCGAATGCGCCAGCCACGGTGAGGCATTGCGCCAAGGCTGGTCTGCCAATATCGGGAGCAAATTCCGCAAGCGTTCGCCGCTGTTCACCAGCGTCTTATTCAACCATTATTCAACGAACGCGGCTGGCGACTAGCCAAGTGCCTGAGTTTGCTGGCGCTCCCTAGGGGAATCGAACCCCTGTTTCAGCCTTGAGAGGGCCGCGTCCTAACCGCTAGACGAAGGGAGCGTGAGGGGTACGACATAGCCGCGAATTTTGCCGGCGGCAAGGTGAGATTGGGGGTTGGACGGTCCTCTCTTGGCCGTCGTCCTGGCGAAAGCCAGGACCCATTACCCCAAATGGTCGTGTTTGAATGAAATCGTGGCCACGATCTCATTCAGGCAACTGGATTCGGTGGTTATGGGTCCTGGCTTTCGCCAGGACGACGATGGAGGCTGGCATGCGGGCCAGCCCTCACGGTTCATTGGCAAATTTCAGCTTTCCGGCCGGCTTCAAGGTGTGGGCATCGAAGGTGCGGATCTCGATCACGCCGCCCACGTCCAGCGTGACCACGACGCGGTCGCCGGCCACGCCAGTTGCGACGATCTTGGCGCCCTTCGGCAGGGTGGCGGTGACGTCGCTGGCCACCTCAACCGCCCTTCCCTCCGACTTGAAAAGGCGGTAGCCCACCGCGATCAGGACGGCGCAGATCGCCAGCGCCGTGGTCAACCCCGCAATCAGCATCATCCGCCGCACCCGCGCGAACAGCGCGGCCTGCTCGGGGGTCGGTTCGGGAATAGCGGTATCAGACGTCGTCATGGACAATTTTGGCTCTGCGCAAAGGTTGGAGGTCGTGGTCGCCGGCGACGAGGGCTCGGCCCGGCTCGACCGCGTGCTGGCGGCGCACCTCACCGACCTGTCGCGATCGAGGCTGAAAGCCCTGATTTTGGCGGGCGCAGTGAGTTTGAAGGCTTCCGCGGTCCGCGACCCCGCTTATCACGTCGCATCCGGCGATACGATCACAATCGACGTGCCCGAGGCGGCGCCGGCGGAACCGAAGGGCGAGGATATCGCCCTCGACATCGTGTTCGAGGACGACGACATCATCGTCATCAACAAGCCGAAGGGCCTGGTCGTGCACCCCGCGGCCGGTCACGAGACCGGCACGCTGGTGAATGCGTTGATCGCCCATTGCGGCGCTTCGCTCTCCGGCATCGGCGGGGTACGCCGGCCCGGCATCGTGCACCGGCTCGACAAGGACACCACAGGGCTGATGGTGGTGGCCAAGAACGACCTCGCCCATGCCTCGCTGTCAGCGCAATTCGCCGACCACGGCCGCACCGGTGAGATGCGGCGCGGCTACATGGCCTTTGCCTGGGACGTACCGAACCGACATCGCGGCACGGTGGACGCGCCGATCGACCGCCATCCGCATGCGCGCGAGAAGATGGCGGTGCGCCAGGGCGGCCGCGAGGCGGTGACGCATTGGGAAATCCTGGAGAGTTTCAATGGGCGCGACGGTAAGGGCGTCGCCGCCCTGCTCGCCTGCGAGCTCGAGACCGGGCGCACCCACCAGATCCGCGTCCACCTCGCCCATATCGGCCATCCCCTGCTGGGCGACGCCGTCTACGGCCCGCATTTCAAGACCAAGGCGAACCAGCTCGGGCCTCAGTCGCAGGCCGCTTTGGCGGCGTTGGGGCGGCAGGCCTTACATGCATACCTGCTGGTATTGCAGCACCCAAGGACGGGAGAACTTCTGCACTGGGAGGCGCCCCTGTCGGAGGATTTGCTTCTCCTCGAAAGCTGCCTGAAAGCGGCGCTATGACGCAGCCATTTTAAGAAAAGCGTTACATTACAAAACGTTATAGCTGCCACACGGGGACGTGACGTCAGCAATCCTTCCCTTTTTGCCCCCCTATGGGGTATATTGCGCCTGCGTTGGAAATGACCAACGCGGAACATCGCAGCCCGGCCGGCTTTGACACAGCGGTCGTCTGCCTGGCCCGCCGCTATCGGGGGCCTGAACCTTTTGGAGGGCGCACTATGGCCCGTACCGCTACTTTGCCGGTCCTCAATGGAGAATCCGGCCTTTCCCGTTACCTCGCCGAGATTCGCAAGTTTCCGATGCTGGAACCCCAGCAGGAATACATGCTCGCCAAGCGTTGGCGCGAGCATGACGATCGCGACGCGGCGCACCAACTCGTCACCAGCCACCTCCGCCTCGTGGCCAAGATCGCCATGGGCTATCGCGGCTACGGCCTGCCGATCTCCGAGGTCGTCTCGGAAGGCAATGTCGGCCTGATGCAGGCCGTGAAGCGATTCGAACCCGAGAAGGGGTTCCGTCTCGCCACCTATGCGATGTGGTGGATCAAAGCGTCGATTCAAGAGTACATTCTGCGTTCCTGGTCGCTCGTGAAGATGGGCACCACCGCGAACCAGAAGAAGCTGTTCTTCAACCTGCGCAAGGCGAAGAGCAAGATCAACGCGCTGGACGAAGGCGATCTCCGCCCCGACCAGGTCGCGACCATTGCCAAGCGGCTGGGCGTGACCGACCAGGACGTGATCGACATGAACCGCCGCCTCGGCGGCGACGCCTCGCTCAACGCGCCGATCCGCGACGACGGCGAAGCCGGCGAATGGCAGGACTGGCTGGTCGACAATACGCCGAACCAGGAAGCCCTGATGGCGGAGCACGAGGAGTATGATCACCGCCGTGACGCGCTGAACGGCGCCATGGGCGTGCTCAACCCGCGCGAACGTCGCATCTTCGAGGCCCGCCGCCTCGCCGATGAGCCGATGACGCTGGAAGACCTTGCCGCCGAGTTTGGCGTGTCGCGCGAGCGCGTCCGCCAGATCGAGGTTCGCGCCTTCGAGAAGGTGCAGTCCGCGGTCAAGGGCACGATCGCAAGGCAGGAACAAGCCGCGCTGGAAGCCGCGCATTAGGCGGCGTTACGGCGCCAGAGAGATTGGCGGATCGAAGAGAGACAAAAGCCGGCGGCAACGCCGGCTTTTTTGTTTGGGGTGGAGATTGAGCGTCACTACATTCGTTGTCATGCCCCGCGAGCCGGCTACGCCAAGGCTTCGCCGGGGTGAAGGTCCAGGGGCGCCGAAGCTTCAGCGAAGGCGGCAGGCGGGGCATCCAGTACGCCGCAGCGAGCGTAGCGACAGCGAGATATCCAACCCACGCCTCTGGAATACTGGATCGCCCGGTTGAACCGGGCGATGACAGCGGTGGTTGTGGCTGCGATGTAGAACTGACTCGTCTTGAACCCGCGTTGCCGGTCAGCAGACCCAAAACTGTCGGACCGACAGCATCGATTGGACGGACACCGTGTCGATCATCCTGCAATCCACCGTCGGCGGCTTCGAAGCCCAGTTCATGCGTAAGCTGCCGCTGGTCGAGCAGGCGATGCGCGAGCACGGGCTCGAGCCGTCGGAGTTCGTGATCTCGAAGGATTATGCGGGCACAGCGACGATCCCGCTCATGGGCCCGTTCTTCTATAGCTACAGCGTGTTCTTCGGCGAGGAGCAATTCACCGTCACCGAGCCGAACGACATGGTGTTTCTGGACTATTTCTTCAAGCGCGTGCTGGCCGTGGACGAACCGTCGGAACTGCCGCGGCGACCGGGCTTGATCCGGCGTTTTTTCGGCTGGATGTCGCAGGCGGTTTAGCTGGCTCCCGTCATTCCGGGGCGCGCCTCTTGGCGCGAGCCCGGAATCCATTAGGCCGCAGAGTTGGTGGATGAATGGATTCCGGGCTCGCGCTGCGCGCGCCCGGAATGACAGGCAACCCTACTCCCCCCAAACCCGCGCCAGCGTGGCGAGCCAGCAGCCTTCGCAATAGCGGGCATCCTTGTAGTCGATCCAGTTGTGCGCATAGACGTGGCCAGTCGAGATGCGGTAGCGCGCGCGCAGCACCTTGACGAGGATCTTCCAGGCCGCGACCTGCGCCTCGGTCGGGCCGGTCGCGACGTCGGGATAATTGCCGGCGAACTCGACGCCGATCGAATTGTCGCGCACGACCTGGCGATAGGTCGGCCTGTTGTCGATGTATTTGTTGTCGTTGCGGTTGGCGCCGTCGCCATGGGTCGGCACCAAATTCTCCGCCACCGCCCAATAGACCGTGCCGTCGGTCTCGACCCACACCGTGACGCCGCGACGGGTCGGGTTCTTCGCCTGCGCCAGCGCGCCGCCGCGCGCCGACCCCGCCGGCCCTTCGGTCTGATGCACGATGATGTTGCGCCAGGGGGTTGCGCTGCCGACGTCGCCCCATGGCGCCAGCCACACGATCTTCAGGCCGGGAATGTCGGGCGTACCGGAGGCGCGCGCGAGTTTGGCCAGTTCGGCGTCCTCAGCGGTGGCGGGGGCTGTCAGAAACGGAGCGGCGAGAACGGCCGCGAACAGGCGAGACATCATGATGCGGATCCAATGCGGACCCTGATGTAGCACGCCTCTACGCGAAGTTGCGCACAGGCTCGCCGGGACCGAGCGGCTCGGGCGAGAGCGGCGGCGCCGGATCGTAGACGGCAAAATCGTTCTTGCCGTTCTTCTTGGCGGCATAGAGGGCGTGGTCGGCATGCGCGATCAGGCGGTCCGGGAATTGACCGATGCCACGGTCCCACTGCGCGACGCCAATCGAGATCGCGATCGGGATGTCGCCGCCGGTGCAGGTCGCGGCGTCCTGACGGCAGACCTCGAGCACGCGGCGGGCGATCGCGGCGGCCTCACGCAGCGATGACGACGGCAACACGATGCAGAACTCGTCGCCGCCGGTGCGGGCGAGCATGTCGCCGGGGCGCAACCGCGTTTGCGCCATCAAGGTGAAGTGCCGCAGGCAGGCGTCGCCAGCGGCATGGCCATGGGTGTCGTTGATGGTCTTGAAGCCGTCGAGATCGATCACCAGCAGCGAGAACGGCGCGCCGCCGCGCTCCGAGCGGGCGCATTCCTCGGTCAGGCGCTGCAGCAGATGCCGCCGGTTGGCGACGCCGGTGAGATCGTCGAGCAGCGCGAGGTCGGCAACCTCGTTGCGCAAGCTGTCCATCGCCATCAGCAGGAAGCCGAAATTCAGCGTCATCGACAGGAATAGCAGCCCCAGCACGATCACGGCATGGGGCTGACCACCGGCGCGCGCCGACAGATCATGGCCGAGCAGATTGCCCACCGTGCGCACGAGCAGGATCGCGATGATGGTGAGGATGACGATGCCGGATAGCCGCGCGCCCGGACTGACGCGCCCCTCCGGCGACAGCAACAGACGCAGCGCCAGCACCAGCGGCAGGGCCTGGCCGAGCGTGTAGCTGAGCATGCGCAGCTGCATGTGCTCGAAGCCGACCATGAAGACCACGACGCCGGCGAGGCTCAAGCCTCCCGTTGCAGTCATGAGGCGCCAGGAGACCGGCCGATCATAGAAGCGCTGAATGCCCATGGCGGCAAGGCAGCTTGCGGCAATGACGCCGCCAGCTCCGAGCAGAAGCGGCAGGGGAGAGGCAACGAACAGACGGATCAGGGCCGTCATCGCTCCGGCCGCGCCGACGAAGGACGAGGCCATCCAGAACCGCGCAGCCGCGAATTTCGGATAGGAGCGCGTCACGTAGGCCCAGATCACGCCGAGCGCCAGGAAGTTGACGACGAAGACCATCCACAATGTCGGTACGTTCAGCATGGCGCGTGCGGCACACGCAGCGTCGCGCCCCCCGTCCCTGGCAGCCGTCCGTCCATCACCCATCCCCGTTTTCTTGCGGGGGACAATGCGGCGGTTGCGCTTAACGGAGTCTCACTGCGATCCCCGAAAACGCGCCTTTGGTTTTGGATTCATGAACGGCGCGCGGCTGTTGTCGGATCGTTAAGCCTGTCGCCGGCGATGCCGCGGCGATGCGGATTCGCGCACCAAAATCACCTGAAAATGCATCTGAGCTGTGGATAACACGATGACACGGATGTGACGGCGCGGGGCAGAGACCTGCGAATCTGCTGAGCTTGCCGTCGAGGATGTTGCGAGGCTGGCCCTCCGCCGAGCATCCCTCGTGTCGCGTTCCACCATTAACCCCTAAGAGGATACTATGGCTAAGAAAGCGAAGAAGGCGGCGAAGAAGAAGGCGAAGAAGGCCAAGAAGGCGAAGAAGAAGTAACGCGGCTTCTTTTTCTTTGCCCGGGTGGAGCCTCGCTCCGCCCGGGCGTCGGGAAGTCGAGCGTGTTTGAAGGTGGCGGGCGCAAGGCTCGCTTTTTTTATTGGCTGAGTTTACTCCCTCTCCCCGTTCTTACGGGGCGAGGGTTGGGGTGAGGGGCTGAACCTCCTCCGAATGAGTGGACACCTGTAGTAGGCTCATTGAGCCCGGAGGTGTCGAATGGAACGTCAACGTCGGTCATTTACCGAAGAGTACAAGCGCCAGGCCGTTGAGCTGGTGGTGTCGAGCGGTCGCTCGATCACGTCGGTAGGCAAGGAACTCGGGCTGCGCGACTCGGTGCTGCGGCGCTGGGTGGATAAGGCCGGGCAGCAGCCGGCATCGGCGGCGTGGCGCCCCACCACGCAGGCGACGCCGATGTCGGCGGACCAGGCTTCGGAGATCGCCCGGTTGCGCCAGGAGAACGAACGGCTGCGCATGGAGCGCGACATTTTAAAAAAGTCGATCGCGATCTTTGCCGGAACCCGGACATGAGCTTCCGCTTCATCGAGGACCATCGCGACGCCTATCCGGTACGATTGATGTGCGCCGTGCTCGAGGTCTCGCCGGCCGGCTATTACGCCTGGCGCGATCGCCCGGCGGGTCAGCGGACCAAATCCAATGCCACGCTGCTGGCTGCGATCCGGCAGGCCCATCACGACAGCAGCGGACGCTACGGCAGTCCCCGCGTCCATGCCGTGCTGCGGACGCAGGGCCGTGGCGCCAGCCGCGGCCGGATCGAGCGGATGATGCGCCGGCACGGTATCCGCGCCATCACGGCGCCGCCGCGCCGGGTGCGCACCACCGACAGCCGTCACGACCTGCCGATCGCCCCGAACCTGATCGCGCGCGACTTCACAGCGGAAGCCCCGAACCGCGTTTGGCTCGCCGATATCACCTACATCCCGACCGCGGAGGGCTGGCTGTATCTGGCGGCCGTCATGGATCTCTTCAGTCGAAAGATCGTCGGCTGGGCCATGCGGGATCACATGCAAGTCGAACTCGCATCCGCGGCGTTGACGATGGCCCTCCAGCAGCAACGGCCGCAGGCCGGATTGATCCACCACTCCGATCGCGGCGTGCAGTATGCCTCACACGCCTATCGCGACGCTCTCACGGGCGCCGGCATCGTTGCATCGATGAGCCGCAAGGCCGATTGCTACGACAATGCCCCGATGGAGAGCTTCTTCCATACCCTGAAGACCGAGCTCGTTCACCATCGCGACTACCAGACCCGCGCCGAGGCCCAGCGCGATATCTTCGCCTTCATCGAGGGCTTCTACAACCGCACCCGGCTCCATTCCGCGACCGGATATATCGCCCCGATCGAGATGGAGCTAAAAGCCGCTTAAACCCCTCCACTTTTTCGGGGGAAGATCAGGGCCTCTATCCCGCATGAGATTGTCGATGGACCTGTACCCCCTCACCCGCATCCCATCTGCGATGGGATGCGACCTCTCCCCGCAAGCGGGGAGAGGTGAAGGAAGCAAGCGGGAAAACTGAAGGAAAGCCTACCTCTCCGCAAACGCAAGCTTGGCGCCGAGTGCGGCAAAGCCGGCGGCAAAGCCGCGGCGCAGCCAGGCCATGACGGCGGGACGGGAGATGACGCGCTCGCGCACCGAGGCGGCGCAGAGGCCATAGACGACGAACACGGCAAAGGTCATCGCCATGAAAGCGCCGCTCAATTCCAGCATCCGCGCCAGCACATGGGCCTCATCCAGCGCGATGAACTGCGGCAGGAAGGCGAGGAAGAAGATCGACAGTTTGGGATTGAGGATGTTGATCAGGAAGCCGGTGACGATGACGCGGCCACTCGACCGCTCCGCGATCTTGCCTTCGACCGCGAGCGCGCCTCGCTCGCGCAGCGCCTGCCAGGACATGTAGAGCAGATAGGCGACGCCGCACCATTTCAGCGCGGCGAAGGCGAGCGCGCTGGTGTGGAGCACCGCGGCAAGGCCGAGCATCGCCGCGATCATGTGCGGCACGATGCCCAGCGTGCAGCCGAAGGCCGCCGCGACGCTGGCGCGTGAGCCGCGGGTGAGCGCCGCGGCGAGCGTATAGAGCACGCCGGTGCCGGGCGAAGCGACGACGATGAGCGAGGTGAGCAGGAAGGACCAGGTCATTGGGCCGACCTTACCAGCTCGCGGCGAGAAAGCGAGCCTGCGGAATAGTCGTCAGGACATCTGCGCGATCTCGGCCTCGCGCAGCACGTCGAGCGGTGCCCAGGGTTTTGCCCAGAATTTTGCGCCGGCAGGCAAGGGCTGCTTCAAGGGACGGCCGGAGGTGACGACAACGTCGAGCTTGGGATTGCGCTCCTTGGCGACATGCGCGAGCTCGACCCCGCTCATGCTTCCGGCGAGCTGGACGTCGGTCAGCATCAGGCAAAGCGCGCCCGCGTCCTTGTCGAGGACGCGTTCGGCGTCCTCGGCGCTCTCGCACTGGATGACCTGGTAGCCGCTCTCTTCGAGAAGAAGACACAGCATCTCCCGCTGCATGACGTCGTCTTCAACGATCAGCGCTGTTGCACGAAATGGTTGTGCCTGTCCCATCAGCGGCTCCAATATTTGCTCACGTAACACATGTTAAAGGTCCAACTCGGCCATTGTTCAGTTCCATTCTGAAAAAATGTAAATCATGGTTCCCGCTCTAAGGGCATGGCGGGGAACCTCATGACCACGCCGAAGGGCCGCGCTGCGCATCATCAGCAGGCATCGAAAAAGAACGAGCCGCGCATCCTGAGCGGCAACGACGCCGCTTCATGGATCTGCTCCAACGCTACCGTCCGGCATCCTCCGCCGTCGTCCTGGCGAAAGCCAGGACCCATAACCACCGAATTCAATTTGACGAAGACTGGCAGTTGCTCAGCCAATGCAAGTGAATGCCAGTCGTCGCCAAACTCCTCCCTGGGGTAATGGGTCCTGGCTTTCGCCAGGACGACGATGGGGGGAGAGATCGCGCGCGACTCTCAACCGTCATTGCGAGGAGCTCTTGCGACGAAGCAATCCAGGCTGCCTCCGCGGCAAGATTCTGCATTGCTTCCGCTTCGCCAAAGGCTTCGGCGGACAAGTCGCTTCGCTCGCAATGACGACCGCGGCTATCGCCCCTCACTGCCCCATCAAACGATCCGCGAAATATCCGATGGTCTTCCTGTAGACCACCGCCCTGTTCCACTCGCGCATCGCTTCGAAATTGGCGGTGCCTTCGCCGTAGGGCTGGCCCATCTTGAAGCCGCTGGTGTGGAGCAGGTTCGCGGTCGAGGCGAGCACGTCGGCGACGCTGTGGCGGAGGTCGACATGGCCGTCGCCGTCGAAATCGACGCCGTATTTGATGTAGGACGACGGCAGGAACTGGGTCTGGCCGATCTCGCCGGCATAGGCGCCGATGAGGTCGCGCAGCGGCAGGTCGCCGCGCTGCACGATCTTGAGCGCGGCGAGCAGCTCGCCCTGAAACAGATCGGTGCGGCGGCAGTCATGCGCGAGCGTCGCCAGCGTCTTGATCACCGGCAGCTTGCCGGTGTCGCCCTTGCCGAAATCGCTCTCCAGTCCCCAGATTGCCACCAGGATATAGCGCGGCACGCCGAACTGCTGCTCGATGCGTGACAGCAGCGCGGCATGGCGCTGGAGCAGCGCCCGCCCGCCGTTGATGCGGCCGGGGCCGACGCGGGTCGAGACGTACTGCTCAAAACTCTTATTGAAGGTGTGGCGCTGGCGGCGGTCGAAGGCGAGCACGGCGCCATCGGGGGTCACACCGCTGAACGCCGCATTGGTCACGCTTGCCGAGACGCCGGCTCCTTGCGCTTCTGACGCCATGGTTGCGACAAAGCTGTTGAAGTCGCCGCCGCAGCGCGCGGCCTGCGCCGACCCGGCCAGACAAACGACGAACGCGGCGGCGAGAAGCAGTCTCAGCATGTGGAGCAATCCCCCAAAAATCCTGGCGTGAAGCGGCGCGGATCATGCCCGGGAAAGCGGGAACCGTCAAAGCGGCGCGCTTGATCCGCATCAACGTGTCTCGCGCCCTGCTTTCTAGATTGCAGCGAACAGGAGAGCCGCCCAGGAGACTAGCCCATGACCGGAATTACCTTGACCGCCGAGCAGATTCGCAATGCCCCCGCACCAGTGCGGCAATGGATCGAGCATGAGGTCATCGCCGCGCTCGGCCTCGCGCCGCGGACACCGGCCGCCGCCCCGCCGCAGGCCGCCCATCTCGTCGCCTGTAGCGTGGAGGACATGGCCAGCGTGCTCGAGCACATCCGCGGCGTATTTCCCGCGGTGAACGTACTGTTCGAGCTCGGCCGTCCCGGCATCAGCTTTGGCCAGCCCGCGGTGATGATAGTCCGCCTGATGGACATCCTGCACCACACGCGACTTCAGGACGTTGGCCAGGTCATGACCTGCCTGGAGATGATCAACCAGGCGCTGACCGAGGTGAAGAAGGATCCTTCGGTGCGGTTTTGCGGTTTCGACAATGAGGGCCACTGCCTGATTGCGCCGCAGACGCAGGTGAGCATCGCAACGCTGTGGCAGACCATGATGGAGCGGCAGCAGGCGGCGCAGGAGCCCGAGGCCGACAGCCGGGTTGCGCCTGCGGCGTGAGATAAAGGGCGGCGCACACCCCGGTCATTTCGGGGCGCGTCGCAAGGACGAATGAGAAACGAGCCGCTATGATGCCAATGGTCGGACGACGCGTTCGACTTCTGCGTCAGGTGCCCATGAGGCAATCACCCATGTTCCACCGCCAGCGGCCTTTTCATCCACCTCGCGGCGCCCTCCTCCGCATCCCCCTCTTCCGCCTGCTCGCCATCAACCTCGCGATCGGCGCCTGCGCTGCGGCGCTGCTCGTCGGCGGACTGCTCTGGCTCAATCCCGGACATCTGCGCGAGCTGATCTTTGCCGACCGTTCGCCCGGCATCGCGCTTGCGCTGCTGCTCGCGTCCTTCCTCATCACCTTCGGCTCCGCCGCGATGGGCAGCGCGATCATGGCGCAGGGTCGCAAGGAAGAGCGCAGCGGCCATGACAGCGGACACGGATCGCGGCTCGCCGCGCAGGAACTTGCGCCGCGCAGGCGCACACCTGAGATATGCGGGGGTGATGGAACTCGCTTTTGCACATCGGATCGCATCACCTGCACGCAGGCGGGAAGGCGTGCAGGCTGGCGCACTTCGCTACAAAGCGCGCCAGCCGCGCTGCATTGCGACGGTAGGCAAGATGAACAAAGTGATTGAACGATCCAAGCAATTGTTGCGACGCGCTTCAAAACCGCACGCCGCGACCAACGCATATCTGATGCGCCCGCTGCGACATCAACGCCGCCACGATTTGCCTTGCCATCGCAGGGCATGTTCTATAGTCTTCTATTTTAGGTTGTCGCCCCGCCAGCCCCGGGCGACACTGAAGACCAAATAAACGGCGGGCTTTGCGGCCCGCCGTTTATTGAGGCTGAGAGGCGCGGCAGGCGCTTGGCAATCGCGGCTCCATTGTTGGTCAATCTAACGCTCCGGCGCGACGCTGATGTCGATAACAGCCGAAGTCATTTGACTGCGGCCTCCTGATCGACGACAAGCCGCCATGGCCAAAAAACCCGGAACCAATCCCAAAGGCGAGTTCGCCTTTTTCAACGTCGTCTATGAAGACGGCTCACAGCGCTCCAACCGCCGCGTGCCCGCTGAGCTGCTCGGCGGACTCGACGGCGACGAGCCCGCGCGCGGCTTCATCATGGAGCAAGACCGCGAGATCGCCGAGAAGTCTGGGCGGCCTGCGCTCGAGATCAAGCGGATCGAGCGGGTCGGGGCGAAGAAGAAGTAGGCCTTCAGCTTCTCCACGTCATTGCGAGCGCAGCGAAGCAATCTAGAAATGCCTCTGCGGAAAGACTCTGGATTGCTTCGCTGCGCTCGCAATGACGACAAAACAAAAACGGCGGGCCAACGCCCGCCGTTTTGCTTTGGATCGCTGCCTACGATCAATTATCCAAAAAGCTCCGCAGCTTCCGCGACCGCGACGGATGCTTCAGCTTGCGCAGCGCCTTCGCTTCGATCTGGCGGATGCGCTCGCGCGTCACCGAGAACTGCTGGCCGACTTCTTCCAGCGTGTGGTCGGTATTCATGCCGATGCCGAAGCGCATGCGCAGGACGCGCTCTTCGCGCGGGGTGAGCGAGGCCAGCACGCGCGTGGTGGTCTCGCGCAGGTTGGACTGGATCGCGGCGTCGATCGGGAGGATCGCGTTCTTGTCCTCGATGAAATCGCCGAGATGTGAATCCTCTTCGTCACCGACCGGCGTCTCCAGCGACAGCGGCTCCTTGGCGATCTTGAGGACCTTACGGACCTTCTCCAGGGGCATGCCGAGCTTTTCGGCGAGCTCTTCCGGGGTCGGCTCGCGGCCGATCTCGTTGAGCATCTGGCGGGACGTGCGCACGATCTTATTGATCGTCTCGATCATGTGCACGGGAATGCGGATGGTGCGCGCCTGGTCGGCGATCGAGCGGGTGATCGCCTGCCGGATCCACCACGTGGCGTAGGTCGAGAACTTGTAGCCGCGGCGGTACTCGAACTTGTCGACCGCCTTCATCAGGCCGATGTTGCCTTCCTGGATCAGGTCGAGGAACTGTAGGCCGCGGTTGGTGTATTTCTTCGCGATCGAGATCACGAGACGGAGGTTGGCTTCCACCATCTCCTTCTTGGCCTGGCGAGCCTCGCGCTCGCCCTTCTGCACGGAGTGCACGATCTTGCGGAACTCGACGATCTCGAGGCCGGTCAGCGCGGCAAGCTGATGCACCTCGTGGCGGAGGTCCTTGATGCGGTCCTTCTCGTGGTGGACGAAATTCTTCCAGCCCTTGGCCGACAGTTTTGAGACACGGTTGAGCCAGCGCGGGTCCAATTCAGAACCGGTGTAGTTGCGCAAAAAGTCTTCGCGCGCGACACCATGGCTGTCGGCAAGGCGCATCAGGCGGCCCTCGTGCGAGACGAGGCGCTTGTTGATGTCGTAGAGCTGCTCGACGAGGCTGTCGATGCGAGCCTGGTTGAGGCGGAGCGACTTCACCTCGACGATGATCTCGTCCTTCAGCTTCTTGTACTTGCGCTCCTGGTGCGGCGAGAGCGACTCGTTCTGGAGCTGGTTCTGGATGTCCTGCTCCTGAAGCTTGCGCAGCTTCTTGTAGCTGTCGGCGATCTTGTCGAAGATCTCGACCACCTTCGGCTTGAGCTCGGCCTCGATCGCCGCGAGCGACATCTGGTTCTCGAACTCGTCGTCGTCCATGTCGGCTTCGGCCGCGGCCTCGCCCGGATCCTTGTCCTCGCCGGCCTCAGCGCCAGCGGCGGCCGGTGCGGCACGGAACGGTGTCGGCGACGGGGGCGCAGCGGGCGGGGCGACATGCGCGGGGGCAGCTGCAGACGCGGTGGCGTCGCCACCCTCAGTCGACGCTTCGCCGCCCTCGCCGTTCGGGCCGGCAATCATCGCGGTGTTCATGCCGCCCTTGGCGTCGGGGCCGGCATAGGTCGCTTCGAGATCGATGATGTCGCGAAGGAAGATCTTGCCTTCGTTGAGCTCGTCGCGCCAGATGATGATGGCCTGGAATGTCAGCGGGCTTTCGCAGAGCCCTGCGATCATCGCCTCGCGGCCGGCCTCGATGCGCTTGGCAATGGCGATTTCGCCTTCGCGGGAGAGCAGCTCGACCGTGCCCATCTCGCGCAGATACATGCGCACGGGATCGTCGGTGCGCTCGCCCGGCTCGCTCTTCTTGACCTCGGTGACGGCCTTCTGGGTGACCTCGACGAGCTCGTTATCGGTCTCGTCGTCGGCCTCGTCCTTCTCGTCCTCGCCTTCGGTGTCCTCGGCTTCGGTGACGTTGATGCCCATGTCCGAGAGCATCGACATGATGTCCTCGATCTGTTCGGGCGAGGTCTGGTCGGACGGCAAGACTTCGTTGAGCTGATCGAAGGTCACGAAGCCGCGCTTCTTGGCCTGCTTGATCATCTTCTTCACGGCGGCGTCGGACAGGTCGAGCAAGGGCGAGGGCGCGTCCTGGGAGTCCTTCTCCGGCGCATCCGCTGCCTTGTCGTCTTTTTCCTTGTCCTTCGCCTGCAGCGTCTTTGCCTTGGTGGCCATCCATTGCTCCTAAACGCGCTTCAATGCAGACGGCGCGCCCCGCCTGCCTGAATTCACATGAACCTGTTGCTCGACGCTCTCGCTTCGGCAGCTCTCGACACAGAAAGGGCGGCGCACATGTCTCTCGCCACCCCCAACTTTCTCTCGCCGGATTTGCCTAACGCTTCGTGAGCCTCTTTGCCGCAGCGGATGCAGGTGTAGTGCCAACAGTGTTCGCGCGGATTTATTCCTGACGCGTCTGTTCTGCCTGCGGCCGCCTCTTGGCCAAAGTGCTACAAGACCGTTAAGCCTCGATTAACCCTGTTTTTGCCGCCAAACCCAGGATTTGGCGAGTCTTTTAGCGGTTTCGGCCGCGGCCGTCCGCATGATTCTTCATCACATGCTCTTCTGGAGCCGGCCCGACAGCTCACCAAAACCCTCGATCAGGGCCTCGGTACCGTCGACTTCGCCCATCCGAGCCTTGACGTCACGCAGCCATGCCAAATTGGCCTCGCTGGGATCCTCCCCCAAGGCCAGCTCGGCGTCTTTCAGCTCTCTAAGTAGTGAATGCCATTGCCGATGCAAGGCAACCAGCTGATGCCAGGTGGCAAGAACGTCGTCCCGCGCCGCGCCCTCGCGGGCGCCCCACACCGCGGCGGTCGTGATACCGTTCTCAACCCTTTGAAGTGTTTGAGAAAATCCACCCTTTTCGAGATCGGCGCGCATCTTCTCGGCCTGCTCGCCGGGGTCCGCTGAGTGGTGATGGTCGTTGGCAAAGGCGGCGATGATGCCGGCCCTGAGCTTATGAGCTTGGGGATGGGCCAGCTCCAGGGCGGCCACCTCCTCGAGGTGCTCATGCAGCAGCCAGGGGTGGTTGATCAGGCATTGCAGGATCAGGGCCTCCCGGCGGGAGATGGCGCTGCGCTGGCCGCGCATGATCGGGCTCGCCGCCAGCTGCGGGCTCGCCGCCTGGTAGGGACCCGAGGGCAGCGGCACGGGACCGGGCGGGCCGCGGCGGCCTCCGCCAAATCCCTGGCCACCGAATCGATTCGCCCCTCCCCCGCCCCTGGGCTGAAAGGACCGACCGGAATTGCCGCGGAAATTGCCCCGGCCGCCAAAGCCGCCGCGCCCGCCCTCGGGGGCAAAGGCGCGCTGGAGCCGGTCGGCGAAGTCGTCACGGTAATAGCGCCGCACCACCTCGTCGCGGATGCCGTTGGAAAGCTCCTTGATGCGCGCCTCCAGCGCGGCGCGGCGCTCGGGCGTGGCGAAATTGCCGCCTTCGAGCTCGCGCGACCAGATCATGTCGGCGAGCGGACGCGCCGCCGCGATCACCTCCTCGATCGCGCCGCGCCCGCCCGAGCGCACGAGATCGTCGGGGTCCTGCCCTTCCGGCAGCAGCGCAAAGCGCAGGCTCTTGCCGGGTGCGAGGAAGGGCAGCGCGAGGTCGGCGGCGCGATACGCCGCCTTCTGTCCGGCGCGGTCGCCGTCGAAGCACAGGATCGGCTCGTCCGCCATCTTCCAGAGCAGCGCGAGCTGGCTTTCGGTGAGCGCGGTGCCGAGCGGCGCGACGGCCCCTGCAAAGCCCGCGGTGACCATGGCGATGACGTCGACATAGCCTTCGACCACGATCAGCGGCGCGCCGTTGTGGGATGCGGCGCGCGCGGTCTGGTGGTTGTAGAGATTGTCGCCCTTGTGGAAGAGCGGCGTCTCCGGCGAGTTCAGATATTTGGCCGGAACGTCCTTCTCCAGCGCGCGCCCGCCGAAGGCGATGACGCGGCCGCGCAAATCGGTGATCGGAAACATTACGCGGTCGCGGAAGCGATCGTACGGCACGGGAATGTCGTCGCCGCCCACGAGCAGGCCGGTCTCGGCCATGTCGTCGACGGAGACGCCGAGCTTGCCGAGATGCTCCTTCAGCGCGAAGCGGTCAGGCGAAGCATAGCCGAGTCGGAACTGCAATTGCGTTGCGGGCGAGATGGCGCGGTCGGCGAGATAGCCGCGCGCTTTCGCCCCCACGCGCGAGGCCAGCGTCTCCGCAAAGAATTTTGCCGCGAGATCCATGACGTCATGCAGCGATTTGCGCCGCTGCTCGTGCCGGGCCGCATCTGGCGTCACCGCCGGCAGCGGCAGACCCGCCATGCCCGCGAGCCGCTCGACGGCCTCCGCGAACGGCACGCCGTCGGTCTCCATCACGAAGGTGATGATGTCGCCGTGCTTGCCGGAGGAGAAGTCGTGGTAAAATCCCTTCTGGTCGTTGACGTAGAAGGACGGCGTCTTCTCCTGCTGGAACGGCGACAGCCCCTTCCACTCCCGCCCCGCCTTCTTCAGCTTGACGCGCTTGCCCACGACTTCGGAGACCGAAAGCCGGGCACGAAGCTCGTCGAGGAATTGAGGCGTGAAGCGCATGGCGTGTGTGTAGCGCGAAACCGTGTGAGTCGGGCGAAAGGTTAGGGATATAGGTGCGGCTGGGCTAAAGGCTAGGTTTGTCGGGCTTATCCGGGTTATTCGACCTATGCACAGGCCATTCCGTCGTTGCTGGGATCGCGTCCGGAGATGACGGAGGCCGCGGAAAAGCTTGAACCGCGCCCGGTTCCACGCTTCCATACCCCCATGTTCAGGACCTTTCGAGGTGGCCAGAGCGGGGGCTGGCGTGTGACCTCGATTTCGCCTGTGACGGGCGAGCCCCTGCCCTTCGTGCCGGCGCTGTCGGTGACCGACAGCGAAGCCGTCTCATTGCCGCTGGTGCCCTCGCGCAATGCCTGGCGGCTGGTCGGCGTCACGAGCAGCTTGCGTTACACCGAGCGGCCCGAGAAGGAGCAGCTCGTAGCTGTGCAGGCCGGCCTCGGCCGGTTAGAGGCGACCAGCGCAGCGCTGATCCCGATCCGCAAGTCGCAGGCCTGGTGGGAGCTGACGCAGGAAGAGCGCCGCAAAATCTTCGAGGACAGATCGCACCACATCGCGAGCAGCCTGCGCTACCTGCCCGCGATCGCGCGGCAGCTCTATCACTGCCGCGACCTCGGCGAGCCCTTCGACTTCCTCACCTGGTTCGAGTTCGCTCCGGTTCATGCCGCGCTGTTCGAAGAGCTCGTGGCGATGCTGCGACGGACCGAGGAATGGAGTTACGTCGAGCGCGAAGTCGATTTGCGCATGGTTAAGGAGGTGCTGTCGGCTTAGTGATCGAGAAAGCGGCCGGACTCGATGCGCGGCAGATCGGTGACGGGCCAGTTGTAGATGTAGGTCCAGGCCTTCTCGGTGGTGCCGTCTGGCAGCGTCACGTCGATCAGCCTGCGCAGATATTCGGTCGGCTCCGGAAAGCCCTCGCCGCAGGCCTCATACATGTCGAGCTCGCGCAGGAGTTCGTCGCCCGCCCGCAAGTGAAAGAGCTCGCCATGGACGATGTCGGACGGCGCGTCCGACAGCAGCAGCCCCGGATAATGCTTCACCAGGACGAGCCTGCCGCGGCAGATCGCTTCCCCCAGGAAATCCGCATGCGCCGAGAGCAGTCGCGCCATCGGATGATCGAAGCCGCGCATCAGGGTGCCGTAGACGAAGAGACGATCGGTGGTCATGGGGAATCTATAGCTGGCAATGATGCGGAACGACAGCGCCGCATATTCGCTGTCGTCCTGGCGAAGGCCAGGACCCATAGCCACCGAACGCAGCAATGGGCAATCTGATCGTCCCAGCTTCGGGCCACACGGGCAGCCGGGGTAATGGGTCCTGGCCTTCGCCAGGACGACGATGTGTAGGCAATGACGCTCTCAACGGCATCCTCGGTGAAGCATGGTGATTTGAAGCGAACCAATCTATACCGATTTCCATCCGACTTTCGGGGCGACTTTTTCCATAGGCAATCAGGATGGCTTTAGACACGGCCGACGCGACCGATCAACTGCTCGGCGAGGGCGACATTGCGCCAGTGCATGAGGTGAATACGGGCGGCCAATCGCCCTTCCTGCTCACCGCGGATCACTACGGACGGGTGCTGCCGCGCGCGCTCGGCGATCTCGGCGTCGCGGAAAGCGATCTTGTCAGGCACATTGCCTGGGACATCGGCATTGCCGGCGTCGCCGAGCGGCTCGCAAAAATGCTCGACGCGCATCTGATCGCGCAGCGCTATTCGCGGCTGGTGATCGATTGCAACCGCCCGCCCGCCGTGGCGAGCTCGATTCCCGTGATCTCCGAAGCCACCGCGATTCCGCGCAACGAGGGCATTTCGGAATGGGAGCGCGAGGCGCGGCGGCGCGAGATTTTTGTACCCTATCATCATCGCATTGATGCCGCGATTGCCCGCCGCCTGCACGGCAAGCAACCGACGGTGCTGGTGTCACTGCACAGTTTTACGCCGGTCTATGCCGGCGTCGCGCGGCCCTGGCACATCGGCGCCCTGTATAACCGCGACACGATCCTGCCGCAGCTGCTCTTGAAACATCTCCGCGCTGAAAGCGATCTCGTCGTCGGCGACAACGAGCCTTATGCGGTGAGTGACCACACCGACTACACCATTCCCGTGCACGGCGAGGCGCGCGGCCTCGTCAACACCGGCATCGAGATCCGCCAGGATCTGATCGCCGACCAGTCCGGCCAGCGGCAATGGGCCGAGCGGCTGGCGCGGATCTTTGCCGAGATCGAGGTCGAGCTGAAGGCGGAGCTGTTGGTGTAGGCCTCACTTGGCCCTGGTCAGCGCCAGCCAGATGCCACCGCCGATCATGAAGCCGCCGGAGATGCGCGACATCATGCGCGTGCGGCGCGCCGAGAAGAATTTCCGGGCACGGCCGGCGGCGATGGCGTAGAGCGCATCCGTCATGACAGCCGTGACCATGAAGGTGGCGCCCAGCAGTGCGACTTGCGGAACGTGCGGCTGGTTCATGTCCATGAACTGCGGGATGAAGGCGCCGAAGAACACCAGGACTTTCGGGTTCGACAGCAGCACCAGAAATCCTTGCAGGAAGAAGCCGCCGCGCGGCGGCGGAGGCGGCGCGTCGACGCCGACGCCCTCGACCGGCGCCCAGATCAGCCTGATGCCGAGCCAGACCAGATAAGCGGCGCCGGCAAAGCGCACCCAGTCGAACCAGTAGCCCATGGTCGCCATCAGCGAGGTCAGGCCGACCGCGACGACGCCGATCACGATGGCGAGACCCGCTTGCGCGCCGGCAACGTTGGTAAGCGCCGCGCGCGTGCCGTGGCGCAGGCCGTTGGCGATGACGAGGGTGACGATCGGCCCCGGCAGCAGCGCCAGCGCAATGCAGGCGGCGACGAAGGCGAGATAGGCTTGCATGGACATCATGGGGAAGGACTCGCTGCGGTTTGTGCGCATTAATGCATGGGAAGGGCAGGAACGGAAGGCTCCTCAATCACAGCCGTCATGCCCCGCGGAGGCGGGCATCCAGTAAGCCGCGGCCTCTCCGTATCCCCACCAGCGTCTCTGGAATACTGGATCCCCGCCTTCGCGGGGGAATGACAGCGGAGAATGTGGAAGCGGCGCACCAACATCACCTTCCATCGAGCGCAGCGACCATCCATTGCTTCATCTCCTCCGTTTCCAGAAACGCTAGCGTCGCGCGCTGCAAGTCGTTCGCATCGCCCGCGCCTTGCGCGACCGCGACGAGCAGATCGCAGCGGCGCGAGACGGCGAAGCCGATCGCGGCGGAGCGCGCTCCGTCCGGCATCTTGAGATCATATCGCCTTGCGCGACCGCGCATCTCGCCAAACCCCACCTCCTCACCCGGTGCGGCCGCCGCAAACCGCGGGCTGATCATATCGACGTCCGCAACACGATCCACCTCATCATCGTCGGCGACACCGCGGTCGCAATTGCAGAAGCCCCGCTTGGCGCGCACGTAGAGCTCGGTGCCCGCGCAGGCGCCGTCGCAGCGGAATGCACGGCCCACCGGCCAACCATCGCGCGGAAACGGCCAGGCGATCTCGCGCCAATGCGCCAAGTCCTGCACCGGCGGCGGCGCGAGCTGGTGGGCGGCGACACCGGACACACCACACGCGATCATCACGGCCGCGATCGTCGCCGCGCGCCGCATCGTCAATTCTTCGGCAGGCCGGCGACGGTGCGCGCCGGTCCTGTCAGCTCGAGGATATGCAAGCCGGTATTGGCGCGATCGACGATGTAGATGTAGCCACGGTCGTCGGTTTCGACATTGTTGGTCTGGATCGCGACCTTGCAGCGCTCGCCGCCCTCGACGGGGATGCAACGCTTGTCGGTGGCAGCCGTGATCGACGGAATGAAATAGCCGACTTCCTTGGGATGATAGGGATCGCGGATGTCGAGCGCGCGCACGCCGGCATTGAAGAAGGCGATGAAGGCCATCTTCTTGTAATAGACCGGCGCCATGCTCTCGTTGGCGGAATGCGAGCCGAAGCGGCCGCCGCGCTGGCAGAACTGCCCGCTCGCCTCCGGCACCGTGTAGCTCGAGATCATCATCGGCCGCGCCTCGGTGGTGACGTCGGCGAACCAGACCATCTGCCGCGCCTCGCCGCATTCGTTCAAGATCGCCTCGTCCACGATCATCACGATGTCGCGGGTCTTGCCGTCCTTGTCCTCGGCGAACTCGGCGATGGGCATGTCGAGCATCGGGAACGTGGTGTGCGCGCCGTTGAAGGCCGACATCGGCATGCGCGAAATCTCCGGATAGCGCAGATTGTCCGCCGTGGGCTCCTTCGATCCGTTCAAGAGCTTTTCGCGATCGACGATCTGCAGGATGCCGCCCTTGTTGGTGCCGTAGCCGAAATAGACGCGATTGCCATCGGGCCCGGTCGAGATCGGACCGTGCAATTCGGTCGGCACCGCGCCGGTCGAGCCGGGCTCCTGCCCAGGCAGGCCGAAGTCGCGGATCTTCTGCGGATGCGCGGGATCGGAGAGATCATAGACCTGCGTCATCCGCCGCGTGCGCCAGTCCGGTGCGCCCGAGACCAGGAAGGCAATGCCGGTATCGCACTCCCACCAGCTCTTATGCGTGTCCTTCAAGCCGCCGATGCGGCTGATGAGCACGGGGCTGGCGGGATCGGTGACGTTCCAGATCTCATGCGCCTCGCCGCCGAAGGTGCGCAGCATGTAGACAGCGTTGGGATCACCCTTCGGCAACGCCTTGCCGTCGCAGACCCGCACCATCTGCGCGCCGCCGGATTCGTACTTGCCTTCCTGCCCCGGCAGATGCCGCAGATATTTTGGATGCGCGGGATCGGTGACGTCGACAATGGACGTTCCGTTCGGTTCGGCCTTGCCCGTCATCGGGTTGACGGGCGCGGGCACGTCGTCAGTGCCGCCGTGATGGCCGATATAGGCGATCCAGCGATCGCCCTGATGATGGATGGTCGGCTGATAGGCGCTGCGCGCCTGGAGATCGTTGGTGCCGACCAGCTTCATGTTGGAAGATTCCGGCGGCGCGCCGATCACTTGCTGCTTCTGGGCGTGAACGGCCGTGCTGCCGGCAAAAAAGACGAGGCAGGCAGCAGTCAAGACGCAACGGAACATGAAGTCCTCCCGGAACCAATCTGCGTTGGCTGAGGCGTGAGGCTAACACGGCGGATTGCGCGCGACCAAAACACGATTTCTCAAGCCGCGCTTGACATGCAACCACTTGGTTGCCTATTATCACGGCCATGGATGAGGTCTTCAAAGCGCTCGCCGATGCGTCACGACGCTCGCTCTTGGACAGGCTTCACGCCCGGAACGGCCAGACGCTGAACGAGCTCTGCGAGGGACTTGCGATGACGCGTCAGGCCGTGACCAAGCATCTTGTGATTCTGGAGGAAGCCAACCTCGTCAGCACCATCAGGCATGGCCGCGAGAAGCTGCACTATCTCAACCCCGTGCCGATCCATCAGATCGGCGAACGCTGGATGAGGAAGTTCGAGCGCTGCAAGCTCGCCGCGCTCAGCGAGTTGAAACGTCAGTTGGAGAAGCGCGATGAGTAAGCCGGAGTTCGTCTACGTCACCTATATCGAGACCACGCCGGAGAAGCTTTGGGAGGCGCTGACCAACAGCGCGTTCACGCGGCAGTACTGGTTCGACACCGAAGTTAGGTCCGATTGGAAGGTCGGCTCGCCCCTCGCCCTCGTGATGGGCGGCAAGGTCACGGACACCGGCGAGATCCTCGAGGCCGACCGGCCGCGGCGGCTCTCCTATACGTTCAAGCACGAGCTGATGGAGGAGATGCGGAACGAGGCGGCGACGAAAGTCGTTTTCACCATCGTGCCTCACGGCAATCTCGTGAAGCTGACGGTGACGCATGAAGGCTTCGCCGCCGGCAGCAAGCTGCTCGACGGCATCTCCAAGGGTTGGCCCGCGATCCTGTCCGGGCTCAAGAGCCTGCTGGAGACCGGCAAGGCGCCCACGATTCCCCCCGCCGCACTCGGTATCGAAGGATTTGAGTGATGAGCCTCGATCAATTCACGCCGCTCACCGTCTACACCATCTACATCGCCTCCACGCCGGAGAAGGTGTGGGAGGCGCTGACCTCGGCGGAGTTCAGCCAGCAATATTTCTTCGGCAATGCCGTCGAGGTCGAGCCACGGCTCGGCGGTGCCTTCATCGTGCGCACGCCTGACGGCGCCCTGCACATCAGCGGCGAGGTTCTCGCCTACGACCCGCCGCGGAAGCTCGCGGTCACGTTCAACGTCAACTGGCCCGATCTGATCGAGAAGCTCGGCCCGACCCTCGTCACCTACGAGATCGAACAGGTCGGCGATGCGGTCCGGCTCACCATGAGCGAAGGCCACGATCGCCCGCTCAGCGATGATATTCTTGCAGGCGGGCGCTCCGGCTGGCCGGCGGTCCTGTCCAGCCTCAAGAGCCTGCTCGAGACCGGCAAGCCGCTTGTCGTCAAGCTGGGCCCGCCGCAACGGATGCTCGATGCGCTGAAGGCGATGGGGATCAAGACGCCGTAGTTGCGGCAATCTCCGCTGTCGTCCTGGACAAGTGCCGCGAAGCGGCGCGCAGATCCAGGACCCATTGCCACCAAAGCCGATTTGACGAAGGCTGGTCATGACCAGTCCGCGCCAAACTGCTCCCCGGGGTAATGGGTCCTGGCTTTCGCCAGGACGACTATGGAATCGGCACCACAAGCCGCCGATAGAGATGCCAGGTCGCATGCCCCAGCACCGGTAGCGTCACGATCAAGCCGAGAAAATAAGGCAGCGCCGAGACGATCAGCAGCATCACGATCACCGCGGCCCATGAGATCATCGGCAGCGGGCTCATCACCACCGCGCGCACGCTCGTCACCATGGCCGTGACGAAATCGACGTCGCGGTCGAGCAGCAGCGGAAACGACACCACGGTCAGCGAAAACAGGATCAGCGACAGCACGGCACCGACCGCGTTGCCGATGGCGAGGAACAGTAAGCCCTCGTTGGTCGTCAACACCACCGTCATGAATTCCTGAAGGCTCGAGAACGAGGCATGCAGGCCGAGCAGCAGCGCGATCAGGAGCCGCACCTGGTACATCCAGACCACGAACACGAACAGCGTCACGAACGCCATCCAGCCGATTTCGCTGCGCGAGCGCACCGCAGACCAGATCGCGCCGAAGGAGACCGGCTCGCCGCGCTCGCGGCGGCGGCTGACCTCATAGAGACCGATCGCGACGAACGGTCCGATCAGCGCGAAGCCCGCCGCCAGGGGATAGACCAGATAGACCATGCCGAAGGCGGTGAGGCACAGCATGATGACGATGCCGCCGGCGGCATAGAGCGCGCCGAAGCAGACGCCGTAGAGCGGCAGCGCCTGGAAATCGCGCAGGCCCTCGACCAGCGCCTCGGCGATGTCGGTCGCCGCAACGGGACGCACCACCGGATCAACCTTGCCCGAGATGGACATCAGCTTCCTCCCTCACGCGATCTTCGCCGCGTGTTGTTGGGCTGATGTTAGCTCGCTCTCGCGATCCTTGCATTGGAAGAGTTGACGGTCGGCTGATACCGCCATCCGCCACCGGAAAACGTAGCGCTTGTCAGGCGCGCGATGTGAGCAGCAGCGCCACACCGAGATTTGCCACGAACAGAGCCGCATCGATGACGAAGATCCTGAGCATCGGGCCTTTCAGCACGGGCCAGTAGGCCACCCCGACGCGGCCGCCGCGCATCAGCACCGGAACGTTGTAGGCGAACTGGCTGAAATGGCAGGCGGCGAAGAACAGGAACAGCGCGAGCTGGGCTTCGACCGGCTGGAAGAAGGACGGACGCGCGGCCAAAAGATAGAACGACAACAGTCCGATCGGTAAATTCATCCCGCCGAGGAACGCGACGCTGGCCGCCAGGGTCGGTGCGATCGGATTGCTGCGCTCTTCCCGCGGCAGCAGGATCTTCAGCGTGTTGCGCTGGGCGATGCTGAACTGGACGAAGGCGCCGACGAACCAGAGCGTGTTGAGGAGCAGGACGATATCCGAAAAGCGCATGACTATTTTCCGTAAAAAGCTTCGCTGCGCACCACACGGCCCGCATCGTCGAAGTCCATGAACTCGCTGGCGCGTGTGTCGCCAAGCTGCCACCACACGGTCAGTCGCGCGATCGCCTCATCCCAGCTCCAGCCCAGGATCTTCAGGTCGGCGCTCTCGATGTGGCCATAGGCCTTCCGCCAATAGGCGCGGATGTTCTCGGCGCCCGTGACGAGTGGAGAGCCCGTCAGTGTAAGAGCAAGAGGACTGCGCATCTGCGCATTGTCGGCAAAATGCGCGACGACCGCATCGATATCGACCCTGCACCAGCTCGCGCACCATGCCGCGACAAAGCGTTCGATGGTCGCGCGATTCATTGCCTGTGCACCCATGATCGGCGCCCTCCCTGGCTCGTTGGCCGGGAAAATGGCAAAGCCAGAACATCATGTCAACTATATTGACTTGAAGTTTCGATCAGTTGTTGTCGGCGATCGCCTCCATGACGCCCATCCATGCCACCGTACCCGGCGCGCCGACGCGGTCGAACGCTTCGCGCAGCACCTTGCGTTCGTGGTCCGATGCCCTTTGCTCGATGCGTTGTCCCGCCGTCGTGAGGCGCAGCAGTTTCGAGCGATGCTGCTCGGGCGAGCGCTTCGACGTCACGAGCTTGCGCTCCAGCAGCAGGTTGAGCGGCCGGTTGAGGGCTTGCTTGGAAATGCCGAGGATCTCGATCAGCGACCCGATCGCGATATCGGGCCGGCGCGCCACCACGTAGAGGATGCGGTGGTGCGGACGCGACAGGCCCTGCTTCGCAAGATATGCGTCGGCCTCCAGCGTCATGCCGCGCCAGCCGTAATACATCAGCTCCAGCGCCGCATCCAGATCGTGCAGCTTCGGCAGTGAGGCGCGGAGAAGCCCCGCGGCTTGAGACGTCTTTGCCATTGTCGGAAGCTAACCCTTCGCCCGCAGCTCGCGCCGCAGCACCTTGCCGGTGGCGGTCATCGGCAGCGTCTCCGCGAACGCGACGAAGCGCGGATATTCGTGAGCGGCGAGTTGCACCTTCACGAACTCCTGGATTTCTCGCGCAAGCGCGTCGCTGCCGGTAAAGCCGGGGCGCAGCACGATCCAGGCCTTGATCGATTCGGTGCGGATCGGATCGGGAATGCCGACCACGGCGGCCATCGCCACCGACGGATGCTTCATCAGCGTGTGTTCGATCTCGGACGGGCCGACGCGATAGCCGGCGGTGGTGATGACGTCGTCCTCGCGGCTGACATACCAGAAATAGCCCTCCTCATCCTGCACGCCGAGATCGCCGGTGAGCAGGAATTCGCCGGCATATTTCTTCGCAGTCGCCTCCGGGTTGCGCCAATATTCGAGCATGGTGACGGGACATGGCTGGCGCACGCCGATGATGCCGCGCTGACCGCGCTTCTGCTCTTCGCCCTTGTCGTTGACGATGCGGACGTCGAAGCCCGGCGTCGCCTTGCCCATCGCGCCGGGGCGGATCGGGAACAGGTTGGAGTTGCTGCCGATCACCAGATTGCACTCGGTCTGGCCGAAGACTTCGTGCGCATCGATGCCGAAGGTGTCGCGCACCCAGCCGAGCAATTCGCCACCCAGAGACTCGCCGCCGGTAAAAATGCTGCGCAGCTTCACACCTGGATGTTTCACACCGGCCTGCCGCATCAGCTTCAATGCGGTCGGCGGCAGGAAGACGTTGCGCACGCCGAGGTCCGCCATCATCTGCATCGCCGCCTGCGGCTCGAATTTGCGCGCACGATGGCCGACCAGGGGAATGCCGTGATACCAGAACGCCAGCAGGCCATTGACGAGGCCGCCGATCCAGGCCCAGTCCGCCGGCGTCCACATGAGATCGCCGGGGCGCGGCAGGAAGTTGTGGCACATCTCGACGTTCGGCAGATGGCCGAGCACGACGCGGTGCGCATGCAGGGCGCCCTTGGGGTTTCCGGTCGTGCCCGAGGTATAGATGATCAGCGCGGGATCATCGGCGGAGGTATCGACCCGCGTGAAGTCGGGCGAGGCTGCCTTGACCGCGTCCCAGAATGATTTCGCGTCCTCAGGTGCGCGCGCGCCGACGACATAGACATTCTTCAGCTCCGGCAGGCGATCGCGGATCTTTGCAAGCTTGTCCCAGCCGCCCTCGTCCGTGACGATCGCCTTGGCCTCGGAATTCGACAGGCGGAATTCCAGCGCGTCCTCGCCGAACAGCGCGAACAGCGGGATCGAGATCAGGCCTGCGCGGAACGCCGCCATGTGCACGATCGGCAGCTCCAGCGACTGCGACAGGAACACCGCGACGCGGTCGCCGCGCGCAAGTCCATCCGCCGTCAGCACATTGGCGAAGCGGCGCGACATCTCGGCGACCTCGTCAAAGGACGTGCGCGTGGTGGCGCCGTTGTCGTCGACATAGATCAGCGCGAGCCGGCCGGTGCCATCGGCATGACGATCGCAGCACGCCTCCGCCATGTTGAAGCGCGCGGGGATGTCCCAGCGGAAATTGCGATAGAGCTCGTCGTAGGTTGCGGCTTCGGTGAGCATGGGGTCGTTTCCGCGGTCGGCGTCATGGCCGGGCTTGTCCCGGCCAGCCACGTTCTTGTTCGTTGCCACCAGTTTAAGGCTATGGATGCCTGGGACAAGCCCGGGCATGACGCGCGAAGCATCGGCAGCCGAAGGCCGCCTATGCCACCCTCTCCACAAAGGAAAGAGGGGAAGAACGAGCTAGCCCGACAGCGCGGCCTTCACCAGGCCGGACGCCTTGCCGAAATCCATCTGTCCGGCGTATTTCGCTCGCAATACCGCGATCACCTTGCCCATGTCCTTCATGCCGGCGGCGCCCGTTTCAGCGATCGCATCCGCGATCGCCTTTTTCACCTCGTCGTCCGACATCTGCTTCGGCAGGTACGCCGAGATCACCGCGATCTCCTCGCGCTCCTGGGCGGCGAGCTCGGCGCGGCCGCCCTTGTCGTAGAGCTCGACCGCCTCCTGGCGCTGCTTGATCATCTTCTGCAGCACGGCGAGGATGTCGGCGTCCGACAGCGGCGGCTTGCCGCTGCCGCGAGCGTCGATGTCGGCATTCTTGATGGTCGAGTTGACCATGCGCAGCGTGGACAGCTTGCGCTCGTCCTTGGCCTTCATGGCCTCCTTGACCGCATTGTTGATGTCGTCGCGCAGCATGGTCGGATCCTCTCAATCTGTCGCGCCTGATCTAAGCCGTTCGCGGGCAAGAGGCCATACCGGACCGGGCGCCGGTGCATTGTTTCCTTGCCAGGGCTCGAAATGGCTCAAAATTGCCAGTTCCGGCTTAAGTACCTGAAGCCGCCCGCCAAATATGCAAAAACGCATGTGAATCCGGCCTCTCCCGCTTTGACGGCGGCGTTTGCGCAGACTATGAAACGCGCTCATGACACAACATGACAACGATCCCGCCTGGCCGGACCACAAACCGACCGCGCTCCTCGTGCTTGCCGATGGCACGGTGCTCGAAGGCTTTGGTCTCGGCGCCGAAGGCCACGCCGTCGGTGAAGTCTGCTTCAACACCGCGATGACCGGCTATGAGGAGATTTTGACCGATCCCTCCTATGCCGGCCAGCTCATCACCTTCACCTTCCCGCATATCGGCAATGTCGGCACCAATGAGGACGACATCGAGACGGTGAACATGGCGGCGACGCCCGGCGCGCGCGGCGTGATCCTGCGCACCGCGATCACCGATCCCTCAAACTACCGCGCCACCAAGCATCTCGACCAGTGGCTGAGGGCCCGCGGCATCATCGGCCTCTCCGGCATCGATACCCGCGCGCTGACCGCGCTGATCCGCTCGAAGGGCATGCCCAACGCCGTGATCGCCCATTCCAGGACCGGCGAGTTCGACCTGCATGGCCTCAAGGAAGAGGCGCGCGAATGGCCGGGCCTCGAAGGCATGGACCTCGTGCCGATGGTCACCTCCGGCCAGCGCTTCACCTGGGACGAGACGCCCTGGCTGTGGGACAAGGGCTTTGGCCGCCAGGACGAGCCGGAGTTCAACGTCGTCGCCATCGACTATGGCATCAAGCGCAACATCCTGCGCCTGCTCGCCGGCGTCGGCTGCAAGGTGACGGTGGTGCCGGCGACGACCTCGTCCGAAGACATTTTGGCGATGAAGCCGGACGGCGTGTTTCTGTCGAACGGCCCTGGCGATCCCGCCGCCACAGGCAAATATGCCGTGCCAGTCATCCGGGACGTGATCAAGTCGGGCACGCCGACCTTCGGCATTTGCCTCGGCCACCAGATGCTCGGCCTCGCCGTCGGCGCCAAGACCAAGAAGATGCATCAGGGCCATCACGGCGCCAATCATCCCGTCAAGGATGAGACCACTGGCAAGGTCGAAATCACTTCGATGAACCACGGCTTTGCCGTGGACGAGACGACGCTGCCGAGGGGAGCGACGCAGACCCACATCTCGCTGTTCGACGGCTCCAATTGCGGCATCCAGCTCGACGGCAAGCCGGTGTTCTCGGTGCAGTACCACCCCGAGGCATCCCCGGGTCCGCGCGACTCGCACTATCTGTTCCAGCGCTTCGCGGAGCTGATGCGGCAGAAGAAGAGCGCTTGAGGCACACTGCGGCTCTCGTGCCCCGGGCGCAGTGCAGCGCGCCGCTTTTCGCGGCGTGATGCGCTGCTGAACCGGGGCATTCTGGGTCCCGGCCCTGCGAAGCAGCGCTTCGCGCTGCATCGCGTCTGGGACAGGAACGGAACGCATTGCGGGCGACTCCGGTTGAACGAGCACGCGTTCTTTTCTCGGAGCCCCGCCATGTCCGTCGTCCGCGACAAGGCCGAGCCGCTTGCCATCGTGTTCGAGGATGACGGGCTCGTGCCGAACAACATCCTCCCGTTCCTGGTTTACCAGAGCGCGGTGAAGCTCGATCCGGAGCATCCGGAGGAGACCATCGAAGAGCTGTTCGAAGCGAACGGCTGGGGCGGCACATGGCGCAACGGCGTCTTCGACTATCTGCACTATCATTCGACCGTGCACGAGGTGCTCGGTGTTGCGCGCGGCAGCGCTCGCGTCCGCTTCGGCGGCGATCATGGCCAGGAGCTACAGATCAAGGCCGGCGACGTCGCGATCCTGCCGGCCGGTACCGGCCATCAATGCATCAAGGCGAGCGACGATTTCTGCGTGATCGGCGCCTATCCGCCGGGCGCCAAGATGGAGATCACGCGCGCCACACCGGAGAACCACGCCAAGGCGCTGAAGACGATTCCGAACGTGGCGCTGCCGCCAGCTGATCCCGTGACGGGCAAGGATGGCGCGTTGATGCGGCTGTGGCGGTAGCCAAAGCGCAGGTGCCCGTGGGCAAAGCGACTAGTCCGCCGTAGCTCGAAGAGCGAAGGCGGAAGCGTGCCCACCAAACACATCGACCGTAAGGATGGATGGTGGGCACGGCGCGCAATGGCGCGCCTTTGCCCACCCTACGGCAGTTGCATCCCCTACGCCGCGTTGCTGCCCTCCTGCCGTGTCGCTTCGAACAGGAACCAGGTGCGGCGCTCGGTCTCGTCGATGAAGACTTCGAGGATGCTGGCGCTGGCGACATCGCCGGCCTCGTCGCAGACGTCATGTGCCTTGCGCATCGCAGCGGCGACATGCTTGTTGTCCTGCATCAGCTCGCGCATCATCTCGCGCGGCGGGACGTAGTTCTCGTTGTTGTCCTTGATGGTCTGGAGCTTTGCGACCTGGCCGATCGACTTCAGCGTGGTGCCGCCGATCTTGCGGACGCGCTCGGCGAGCTGGTCGGTGGTGGCGAAGATCTGATCGGACTGCTCGTCGAGCAGCAAATGGTAATCGCGGAAATGCCGGCCGCTGATGTGCCAGTGGAAATTCTTGGTCTTCAGATACAGCGCGAACGCGTCGGCCAGAAGCACGTTGAGCGCCTCCGAGACCTTCTTGACCCCATCGGGCGACAGATCGGTGGGAGTGTCGAGATCGGGCGAGACCTTGTTGTTGGTTTTGCTCACGGGAGACCTTCCTGTTAGGACGCGGACATTGACGGCGCGCCGTCGCACCCCTAACGCAAGGCGGGCAGCGCCGGTTCCTTTTAGCGGAACCATTTGGCCGGGACCCTCGAGTACCATGGACGATTGGATCGATTATTACGACTCCACGCATACGATCTATGTCAGCAAGCTGCATCGCGACTTGCACTTCCAGATCATTGCGCGGGACATCATCGGTTATATCCCCTCGCCCGAGGCGGTAGTGCTGGACTATGCCTGCGGCGAGGCGCTGTCGGCGAACCAGGTGGCATCCGCCTGCGGCAAGCTGATCCTGGCGGAGCCCGCGCCCGGGGTGCGCGGCCGACTGATCGCGCGGTTCGCCCCGAACACCAAGATCCGCGTCCGCTCGCTCGAAGACGTCCGCAAGATGCAGGACCAGTCGGTCGATCTCGTCGTGATGAACTCGGTCGCGCAATACATGACGCCGGAGGAGCTCGATGCCGCCCTCCTCAACATCCGCCGGATTCTGAAACCCTCCGGCAAGCTGGTGCTCGGCGATATCCTCCAGCCCAATGTCGGCATGGTGAGGGACGTGATGGCGCTGCTCGGCTTCGGCCTGCGGCACGGTTTCCTGAAAGACGCGCTGGTCGGGCTGATCAGCACCGCACTGTCGGATTACCGCCAGCTGCGCACGCGCATCGGGCTCCAGCGCTACAGCGAGGCGGAGATCACCGCCAAGCTGACCGCGGCCGGGTTCGTAGTCCAACGCGCACACAGCAATATCGGCCACAATCGCTGGCGCATGACCTTCGTCGCGCGGCCGCCACTGGTTCGTTAAGCATAACAATCAGCCGTTGTGGCTTGTCGCACTGCAATCGGTAATGATCGCCCTGGCCCGGTGGCGGAAGCGTCTACGCGAGGGCGGTGCAACGCTCTTCATCCTGGTTCAAATCCAGGCCGGGTCTCCAGCCTTCGCTGGCTTCGCCAGCTTCGGCTAGGCAAGCCAGCCTCGCCTCGCCTCGCCTCGCCATAGCTCGCAGAGCGAAGGCGGGTTCAGCTAGGCAAGCCCTTTCATAGCGAAGGCTGCCGCGGCGAAGCCCGAAGGGCGAAGACGGGCGTGGCGCAGCCACGTGAGGCGCGCAGCGGCGAAGCGTGTCCGGCGTAGCTGAAACGAAGCGGAAGCGCAGACGGACTGTATCCGCGGCTCAATCTGCCTCAATCACATCGCACTCGGACAGGAGCTGAAGCCGGCGGGCGTCCCTGGCTGCGGAGCTGATGACGGCATCGAGCAGGCCGGGGAAGCGCGCGTCCAGATCCTCGCGGCGCAGCCGCATGAAGCGGTTTGTTCCGGCCACGCGGGTCTGCATCAGCCCACATTCGCGCAGCTTGGCGAAGTGATAGGCGAGGTTGGACTTGCCGCCGAGGCCGCTGAAATCGCCACAACAGAGTTCGCTGCTGACACGTTTTTGCTGCGCGAGCTGATAGACGATTGCCAATCGGATCGGATCGCTCAGGCAATCCAGGACCATCGGCAGCTCGATCTGCTCGCGGGTCGGGTGAAGGGGCGTGCGGCTCATGGATCAATCATAGCGAAAAGGCCGCGATGTTCAATAGTTCTTGAACCAATTGACTCCTGGATCAGCCGAGCCAATAGTTCAATAAACGTTGAACATAAGGATTTCTCCATGAGCGTGTTCTGGCTGGCCTTGGCGGCCTTCGCGATCGGCACGGAAGGCTTTGTTATTGCAGGGCTTTTGCCCGCGATCGCCACCGACCTCACGATTTCGGTCTCGGCCGCCGGGCAACTGGTCACGGCTTACGCCCTCACCTATGCCGTGGGCTCGCCGATCTTGGCTGTGACACTCAACAACATCGACCGCCGCACCGTGCTGGCGCTGGCACTGACGACCTTCATCGCCGGTAACCTCGCCGCGGTGGTGGCATCCAACTACGCCCTGCTGCTGGCCTCGCGCATGCTGATGGCGCTGGGCTCGGGGCTGTGTATGCCGACGGCGCTCGCGGTGTCCGTGGCGGTCGCCTCGCCCGAACGGCGCGGACGTGCGGTGGCCCTCGTCACCTCGGGCCTCACGGTCGCGACCGTCATCGGCGTTCCCCTTGGCAATCTCGTCGGCAGCCTGCTCGGCTGGCGCGCAACTTTCGCCATGGTCGCGCTGATCGGCACGGTGGCGCTGGCGGGCCTGCTGCTCGGGCTACCCAAAGGCCTGCCGCGCAACACGGCCTCGCTCAGCGAGCGGCTGGCGGTAGCGCGTCACAGCAACGTGCTGGTCGCGCTTGCGATCACCATTCTCTGGGCGCTCGGCGGCTTCACCGTGTTCACCTATTTCGCGATTCCGCTGCGCGGCCTCGGCTTCGACGCCTCGCAGATCAGCCTGGCGCTGCTGGTGTTCGGCGGCGCCGCCGCGATCGGCAACATGCTCGGCGGCGTCCTGGCCGACCGGCTTGGCACGCTCGCCACCGCGGCCCTCGGGCTTGCCGGCATGGCGAGCGCGCTGATCCTGCATTCGCTGGTCCTGAAGCTGATGCCGGGACAGGCGCATTATGCGGTGCTGGGCGCGATCTTCCTCTGGGGCCTCTCGGGCTGGGCATTCTATCCGGCCCAGATCGCCGGCATCATCCGGATCGAGCCGCAGGCCTCGATGATCGCGCTCTCGCTCAACGCTTCCGCGATGTATCTCGGCTTCGCGATCGGCGGCGCGCTGGGCGGCGCGGTGCTGGCCACCCTCTCGCCCAACGACCTCGGCTGGATCGGCGGAACGAGCGTTGCGGCCTCGCTTCTGGTGCACCTCGCCCGCGGCTGGCAGGCGCGGCCAAAACCGGTCAAAATTGCCGGTTGATGGGCGTTTTTCGGGGTTTCGCCGCCCCGAAAACTGGTCTAAGACCCACCCGCGCGCGAGGGAAACCCGCGCTCTCGGCTAAAGGGGACGCGCGGCAAGCGCGCCCTTTTTTTGTGCCCAAAATCCAGCCCGCGAGCGGTGATGCCTAAACGAACCGACATCTCGACCATCCTCATCATCGGCGCCGGTCCCATCGTGATCGGCCAGGCCTGCGAGTTCGACTATTCGGGCACACAGGCGGTGAAGACGCTGAAGGAAGAGGGCTATCGCATCGTCCTCGTCAATTCCAACCCGGCCACCATCATGACCGACCCGGAATTGGCCGATGCGACCTATATCGAGCCGATCACGCCCGAGATCGTCGCCAAGATCATCGAGAAGGAACGCCACGTCATTCCCGGCGGCTTCGCGCTGCTGCCGACCATGGGCGGCCAGACCGCGCTGAACTGTGCGCTGTCGCTGCGCCGGCAGGGCACGCTGGAGAAGTTCGACGTCGAGATGATCGGCGCCACCGCTGACGCGATCGACAAGGCCGAGGACCGCCAGCTCTTCCGCAACGCCATGGAGAAGATCGGGCTGCAGACGCCGAAGTCGCGGCTCGCCAACGCGTCCGAACTGAAGAAGTCGTTCCGCGACAAATACCACGCCGAACGCGAGAAGCTGTCGGGCGCGGCTCTCGAAGAGCTCGACCGGCAATGGACGCTCGGCGAAGGCGACCGCCGCAAGCGCTATCAGGAATATGCGCTGGGCCAGGCGATGATGGCGCTGTCCGAGATCGGCCTGCCCGCGATCATCCGCCCCTCCTTCACGATGGGCGGCACCGGCGGCGGCATCGCCTACAACAAGGAAGAATTCCTCGACATCATCGAACGCGGCCTTGATGCATCGCCCACCAACGAAGTGCTGATCGAAGAATCCGTGCTCGGCTGGAAAGAGTACGAGATGGAGGTGGTGCGCGACAAGAAGGACAATTGCATCATCGTCTGCTCGATCGAGAACCTCGATCCGATGGGCGTGCACACCGGCGATTCCGTCACGGTGGCGCCGGCGCTGACGTTGACCGACAAGGAATATCAGATCATGCGCGACGCCTCGCTGGCGGTGCTGCGCGAGATCGGGGTCGAGACCGGCGGCTCCAACGTGCAGTTCGGCGTCAATCCCGACGACGGCCGCATGGTCGTCATCGAGATGAATCCGCGCGTGTCGCGCTCGTCCGCACTGGCCTCCAAGGCCACCGGCTTTCCGATCGCCAAGGTCGCCGCCAAGCTCGCGGTCGGCTACACACTCGACGAGATCGCCAACGACATCACCGGCGGCGCCACGCCGGCCTCGTTCGAGCCGACCATCGATTACGTCGTCACCAAGGTGCCGCGCTTCGCCTTCGAAAAATTCCCGGGTGCTTCGACCACGCTGACGACCTCGATGAAGTCGGTCGGTGAAGTCATGGCGATCGGCCGCACCTTCCAGGAAAGTCTTCAGAAGGCCTTGCGCGGGCTCGAGACCGGATTGACCGGCCTCGATGAGATCGAGATCGAAGGTCTCGGCCGCGACGACGACAAGAACGCGATCCGCGCCGCGCTCGGCACGCCGACGCCGAACCGGCTGCTTCAGGTCGCCCAGGCCATGCGGCTCGGCTGGTCGGACGAGGACATCTTCAACTCCTGCAAGATCGATCCGTGGTTTCTCGGCGAAATGCGCGGCATCGTCGACATGGAGGAGAAGGTTCGCAAGAACGGCCTTCCTGGCAATGCCTTCGGCATGCGCTCGCTCAAGGCCATGGGCTTCTCTGATGCGCGCCTTGCGGTGCTCGCCGAGACGACGGAGGCCGAGGTCAAGGCGAAGCGCCACGCGCTCGGCGTTCGCCCGGTCTACAAGCGCATCGACACCTGCGCGGCCGAGTTCGCCTCCCCCACCGCCTATATGTATTCGACCTATGAGGCGCCGTTTGCGGGTGCGCCTGCGGACGAGAGCACCCCGTCTGACAAGAAGAAGGTCATCATCCTCGGCGGCGGGCCGAACCGCATCGGCCAGGGCATCGAGTTCGACTATTGCTGCTGTCACGCCTGCTTCGCGCTGCATGACGCCGGCTACGAATCCATCATGGTCAACTGCAACCCGGAGACCGTGTCGACCGACTACGACACTGCCGACCGGCTCTATTTCGAGCCGCTCACCGCCGAGGACGTGCTGGAGATCATTGCCAAGGAGCGCAGCAAGGGCACGCTGCACGGCGTGATCGTGCAGTTCGGCGGTCAGACCCCGCTGAAGCTGGCGCATGCGTTGGAAGCCGCCGAAGTGCCGATCCTCGGCACCTCGCCGGACGCCATCGACCTTGCCGAGGACCGCGACCGCTTCAAGCGCGTGCTCGACAAGCTCAGGCTCAAGCAGCCGAAGAACGGCATCGCCTATTCGGTCGAGCAGGCGAGGCTCGTCTCCGCCGATCTCGGCCTGCCGCTGGTGGTGCGACCGTCCTATGTGCTCGGCGGCCGCGCCATGCAGATCATCCGCGAGGAGAACCAGCTCAACGACTATCTGCTCGGCACGCTGCCGGAGCTGGTGCCGGCCGACGTCAAGGCACGCTATCCCAACGACAAGACCGGGCAGATCAACACCGTGCTCGGCAAGAACCCGCTGCTGTTCGACCGCTACCTGTCGGATGCGACCGAGGTCGACGTCGACTGCCTCTGCGACGGCAAGGACACTTTCATCGTCGGCATCATGGAGCACATCGAGGAAGCCGGCATCCATTCCGGCGATAGCGCCTGCTCGCTGCCGCCGCACTCGCTCGATGCCGGGATGATCGAGGAGCTGAAGCGGCAGACCCGCGAGCTCGCGCTCGGCCTCGACGTGGTCGGCCTGATGAACGTGCAATACGCCATCAAGGACGGCGAGATCTACGTGCTCGAAGTCAATCCGCGCGCCTCGCGCACGGTGCCGTTCGTCGCCAAGGTGATCGGCACGCCGGTCGCAAAGATCGCCGCGCGCATCATGGCCGGCGAGAGGCTCGCCGACTTCAAGCTGAAGAAGGCAGAGCTCAAGCATGTCGGCGTCAAGGAATCGGTCTTCCCCTTCGCCCGCTTCCCTGGCGTCGACACGGTGCTCGGCCCCGAGATGCGTTCGACCGGCGAAGTGATGGGCATCGACCGCTCGTTTGCGGTGGCGTTCGCCAAGAGCCAGCTCGGCGGCGGCACGCGGGTGCCGCGCAAGGGCACGGTGTTCGTCTCGGTTCGCGAGAGCGACAAGACGCGGATCGCCGACGCCGTTCGCGAGTTGCATTCGCTCGGCTTCAAGGTGCTGGCGACGTCGGGCACTCAGCGCTTCCTGACCGATCAGGGCATCCCGACCGAGAAGGTGAACAAGGTGCTGGAGGGCCGGCCGCACATCGTCGACGCCATCACCAATGGCGACGTCCAGCTCGTCTTAAACACCACCGAAGGTCCGCAGGCGCTCGCCGACAGCCGCTCGCTGCGGCGCGCGGCCCTCTTGCATAAAGTGCCGTATTACACCACTCTTTCCGGGGCCGTGGCGGCCGCGCAGGGCATCCGCGCCTATCTGGGCGGGGACCTTGAGGTTCGTACCCTGCAGAGCTACTTTTCGGAAACCTGATCGCTAGCGGGGGGCCAAGGCCTTGGGGGCTCAAGCTTTCCGCTAAGTGATTGGCAATGAAGCCACAATGGCCGGAGGAACTGTCCGGCCATGGGGGTGTTCTGTTCCGACGCTAAGCCCATATCTGTCAACGTCCGGCGGCCCGCGTGTCGAGCCCCGGAAAGACCGACGAATCAAGGTTGGGCGCTCATTCCTGTTCTGGGGCGCGCGACCGAAGGACGAGAGAAAAGATGGAAAAGGTTCCGATGACTTCGGCCGGATTTGCCGCGCTCGGGGAAGAATTGAAGCATCGCCAGTCCGTGGATCGTCCGCGGATCATCGAGCATATCGCGGAGGCGCGCTCGCACGGAGACCTGTCGGAGAACGCGGAATATCATGCCGCGAAGGAAGAGCAGTCCCACAATGAAGGCCGCATCGCCGAGCTCGAGGACAAGCTTGCGCGCGCCGACATCATCGACATCTCGAAACTCTCCGGTGACACCATCAAGTTCGGCGCCACCGTGACGCTGGTCGACGAGGACACCGAGAAGAAGACGGTGTGGCAGATCGTCGGCGAGGTCGAGGCCGACGCCAAGAAGGGCCGCATCTCCATCACCTCGCCGCTCGCCCGCGCACTGATCGGCAAGAAGAAGGGCGCCTCCGTCGAGGTCAACACGCCGGGCGGCGCCAAGGCGTATGAGATCACCAAGGTGGAGTGGCGGTAAGGATTTGCCGTTGCCTGTGACGACGTTTCGAAAAAGGCCGCGCGCTGCGCGGCCTTTTTTGTGTCTGCACATTGCTCGGTGCACGAGATGAAGTCGCGCTCTCTCCACTCGTCATCGACAGCAATGACGATGTTGATGCAGCGAGCATCATTCCATCACCGTCATCCTGAGGTGGCCGCTACTTCAGCGGCCCTCGAAGGGCGACGGCCCAACTGTTGCCGCGCGCCGCTACATATACGGGCCGTGCATCCTTCGAGGCTCCCCATCGGGCGCTTTGCGCCCGATGCCTCGCACCTCAGGATGACGGCAGGGACGCTTAGAGAGGTTACCTTCGTCCCTTCACGTCCAACGGCACCGCCGCCTCATATTTCGAATTATGCAGCACCAGCGACGTCCGCACGTTGCGGACATGGGGCGCGGCGGTCAGGTGGGTGACGAAATCCTGGAAGGTCGCCATGTCGGGGGCGACGCATTTCAGGATGAAATCGACCTCGCCCGACAGCATCCAGCATTCCCGCACCAAGGGCTCGGCGCGGACGAATTCCTCGAAGGCGCGCAAATCCGTCTCGGCCTGGCTGGACAGGTGCACGGCGGCGAACACAGTGACGTCGAAGCCTAGCTTGCGGGCGTCCAGAAGGCCCCGATAGCCGTGGATGTAGCCCTCCTCCTCCAGCGCCCGGACGCGGCGCAGGCAGGGCGGCGGCGAGATGCCGACGCGCTTGGCCAGTTCGACATTCGTGATTCGACCGTCGGCCTGAATCTCGGTGAGAATCTTCAGGTCGATCTCGTCTAGGTTCCGCGACACGTGATTGGAACTCCTGCCCTTTGCGGCGGTATTGGGTGGTTTGTCGCAATCGTCATACCCTAGTCCACGCGCGCAGCGCAATTTTATTGCGCGTGCAACGCAATCGACTTTTGTTCCTTGTTGGAAAAATCCGCCGATAGGGAATGCAATTCTTGCATAGCTCACCAGAAGGCTTAGATTAGCTCTGATATTTCAGCGCCTCCGCGAGGCCTCCCGGCACGTTCCGCGCCCGCGCTGCAAAATCCCCCGTGAAAGGCGTCCATCGAAATGTCCGCTCCTGTTCATGCAAAGGTCATCATCATTGGCTCCGGCCCCGCCGGTTACACGGCGGCGATCTACGCCGCGCGTGCGATGCTCGAGCCGATCCTGATCCAGGGCATCCAGCCGGGCGGCCAGCTCACCATCACCACCGACGTCGAGAACTATCCGGGCTTCGCCGACGTGATCCAGGGCCCCTGGCTGATGGAGCAGATGGAGAAGCAGGCGGTCCATGTCGGCACCACGATCGTCACCGACCTGGTCACCAAGCTCGAGACTGCGCAGCGGCCGTTCCGCCTGACCTGCGACAGCGGCGACGTCTATCTCGCCGACACCGTCATCCTCGCCACCGGCGCCCAGGCGCGCTGGCTCGGGCTGCCGTCCGAAGGGAAATTCCAGGGCGGCGGCGTCTCGGCCTGCGCCACCTGCGACGGCTTCTTCTACCGCAACAAGGAAGTCGTGGTGGTCGGCGGCGGCAACAGCGCGGTCGAGGAAGCCCTGTACCTCACCAACCATGCCTCGCAGGTGACCATCGTGCATCGTCGCGATCACTTCCGCGCCGAGCGCATCCTGCAGGAGCGTTTGTTCAAGCACCCGAAGATCAAGGTGGTCTGGGACTCTGCCGTCGACGAGATCTGCGGCACCGAGAACCCGAACAAGGTCACCCATGTGCGCCTCAAGAACGTCAAGACCGGCGCGCTCAGGGACCTGAAGACCGACGGCATCTTCATCGCCATCGGCCACGCGCCGGCGACCGAACTCGTCAAAGGCCAGGTCAAGCTCAAACCGTCGGGCTATGTCGAGGTCGCCCCGAACTCGACCGCCACCTCGGTGCCCGGCCTGTTTGCCGCCGGCGACGTCGCCGACGAGACCTATCGCCAGGCCGTGACGGCCGCCGGCCTCGGCTGCATGGCAGCGCTCGAAGCCGAACGTTTCTTGGCCCTGCGCGCCAGCGAGCGCGCCGCAGCGGAATAGAATCATGCCCCGAACACGCGACGGATTTACGGATATGGACTGGGACAAGCTGAAGGTGTTTCACGCGGCGGCGGAAGCGGGCAGCTTCACGCATGCGGGCGAGCAGCTCGGCCTGTCGCAATCGGCGGTGTCACGCCAGGTCTCGGCGCTGGAGCAGGAGCTCTCGGTCTCGTTGTTCCACCGCCACGCCCGCGGCCTGATCCTCACCGAGCAGGGCGACCTGCTGTTCCGCACTGCGCATGACGTATTCATGCAGCTGCAGGCGGCGCGCGCCAAGCTGACCGACAGCCGCGAGCGGCCGAGCGGCGACCTCAAGATCACCACGACGCCCGGCGTCGGCATCAACTGGCTGATCCCGCGGCTCGGCGAGTTCACTGCGCTCTATCCCGAGATCCGGATCTCGCTGATCGTCACCGATGAGGAGCTCGACCTGTCGATGCGCGAGGCTGACGTCGCGATCCGCACCCGCAAGCCGACGCAGCCCGATCTGATCCAGCGCAAGCTGTTCGCGATGGGCTTTCACGCCTATTGCTCGCCGGAATACATCAAGCGCTTCGGCACGCCGCGCACGCTGGAGGAGCTCGACTCCCACCGCATCATCACGCTTGCTGACGGCAACTTCGCGCCGCATCTGCAGAACCGCAACTGGCTGGTCGAAGCCGGTCGCAACGGGTCGGGTCCGCGCGAAGCCTATTTCAAGGTCAACAACATCCTCGGTCTCGTGCGCGCCTGCCAGCAGGGCCTCGGCATCGCCGCCCTGCCCGACTACCTCGTCGAGGAGCAGAGCAAGCTCGTGCAGCTGTTCGGTGAATCGGATTCGATCCAGCTCGACACCTATTTCGTCTATCCCGAGGAGTTGAAGACGGTCGCACGCGTGCAGGTGTTCCGCGACTTCGTGGTGAGCAAGGCGCAGCGCTGGCCGTCCTGATTTCCGCATGACTGACATGCGGCCTCGGCTGTTGCTGCAGGGCGCTCGTCAAGCTCATACTGTTTGCACGCTGAGCCTTCGCGTTGCGCATTTGTCCCCCTCCTCCAGTGGCGCGGGAGTTCAGTAATCCCTCTTGGAAGGTGATTGTGTCGGCCTCACGTGGCCAATACCTAAGCCGGGCCTTCGGGTCCGGCTTTTTTTCGTCAAAATGGCGCTTCGCCTTCCGCGTGTATTGACAGTTCCAGGCATACCTCGCATCATTTGCAAATGATCACGAAGTCGTGCGCACTCGTTTCGAAAAAAGGCCCCCATCCGGGGACCTCGGAATGTTGCGCGCGCTAGGCTGACTTCGTCATCGCGAGCTGATCCCGAAAACCCCGCCGCCTGGACGGGGTTTTTTCATGTGCCCTCCGTCTCAGGTTTTTTCCGAGAAGGAGATGGAAACATGACCGGACTACGAGACCAATTGCACGGGCTGTGGTTGCCGCTGGTGACGCCATTTCGCGATGGCCGTCTCGACGAGACATCATTGCGGCGGCTGACGCGGCACTACGGCACACAAGCCGTCGACGGCTTCATCCTGGGGGCGACCTCGGGTGAAGGCATGACGCTGCGCGAGGCTGAACTCGAGCGCCTCGTCGCCATCGTCCGCGGCGAGATCGCGGCGGGCCGCCGCACCTTGCCGATCTGCCTCGGACTGTCAGGCGCGGACACCTCGCGGCTGAAGGATCGCCTCGATGAAACCGCGGACTGGCCGATCGACGGCTACCTGATCGCGAGCCCTTACTATGTGCGGCCGTCACAGCGCGGGCTGCTGGCGCATTTCGAGGCGCTCGCCGATCACGCCGCCTGGCCGATTGCGCTCTACAACATCCCTTATCGCACCTCGGTGAACATCACCAACCAGACGCTGCTGCGCCTCGCCGAACACAAGAACATCGTCGGCCTCAAGGATTGCGGCGCGAGCCGCGAGCAATCGATCGCGCTGCTGCGTGACCGGCCGAAGGATTTTCGCGTGCTGACCGGCGAGGACGCGAATTATTTCGAGGCGCTCACCGATGGCGCCGACGGCGGCATCGTGCTGTCCGCCCATGTCGAGACCGCGACATTTGCGGCCGTGTATGCGGAGCTGAAGCGCGGCAACCACGACGCCGCGCAGGCGCGCTGGCAGGATGTCGCGGAGCTGACGCGGCTGCTGTTTGCCGAACCGAGCCCCGCACCGGCGAAGTACTGGCTGTGGCGGACAAGCCTGATCGACAGCCCTGAGGTGCGCCTGCCGATGGTGGAAGTGAGCAGCGAGCTCGCCGCGACGATCGATCGCGAGATCGAGCGACGGATGAAGGTCGCGGCGTAGGGCTTCATTGACCCTCCCCTGGAGGGGGAGGGTCGATCGCGCGCAGCGCGAGCGGGGTGGGGTGACGGTCTCTCGGCATCGAACACTGCCTGTGTCGAGAGATCACCCCACCCCGCTCCGCATTTCGCTTCGCTTCATGCGGAGCGACCCTCCCCCTCCAGGGGAGGGTAAGAGGCGCCCGTGGTTAATCCCACCCCACACGGCCTTTGCATTCGCCGCATCGTGCATCCACGCCTCGTTTACCCAACCACACCTATCGTTTCTGCCTGAGACCTTCCAAAGGGGGCATGACCATGGGACATCGCACCCGGCCTACGGCCGCGAGCCAATTCGCGCCGGCCGATCTCTTGCAGGGAATTCTGGTGGTGTCGTCGTTCGGGTTCTGGGCGGTGATGCTCGGCCTGATGCCGGTGCTGCTGTTTCGCGTCTGGCTGGCGGGCTGACAGCGCGGCGCGGATGGTTAACCCGTGGTAGCAGCTGTGTTCAAATGTGCAGCTAGCTGCGCCCCGGAATCTTAAAACATCCCGCGTATCACTGCGCCCATAAGCGAAGAAATCGCGGGGGCGTTTGTGAATAATCATAATGAGATGGCGTCGCATTACGACGCCGGACAGCAGAGCTTTACCACCGAGGACATTCTCTGGGCCGCCGGCATCTGGTCGGTGATCCTCAGCCTGTCGCCGGTCATCGTGTTCTACATGCTGATGGTGGCGTAGCCCCCTTCAGCAGACCCGAAAAACGCAAAACGCGCGGCTCGTCCGCGCGTTTTCGTCCGGGGAAATGAATGATGAAATTATGCCGCCTGCTTGTGCATTGCGCCGGATGCCGACGCCGTGCCGCGAATAGCCTTCACTGAACGCTCGATCGCCGCCCACAGCCGTGCAATTTCCTGAGCCGCACGACTCTCGGCCTGATACTCCCGCGCGCCTTCGCCGTGGCTGAGCGCCATCAGCAGATCCGAACGGTTGGTGATCTGGCCACCCCACACCGGTGCGCGGAATTTCGCCAGCGCCTCGCGCGCGATGGTGACAATCGGGCTTTCGGACTCGTCGCGGCGCGCCGGCGCACCGTTGAGCACGACCGCGTAGGGCTTGCGCGCGGCGCGGCACATCTGGATGGTTTCCTGCACCGCGTTGACGTCGAACACGCCGGGACGCGCCGGAATGATCACCATCGTCGCGTTCCTGATCGCGTCGTCGACGACGGCCGACAGGTTCGGCGGCGTGTCGATCAACACCCATTCATAACCGTCGCGCTTGGCCGCGGAGACGATGCCGCTGACGGAGTTCACGGCCGGCTTGATCGGCGGCTCGTTGGTGCCACGCAGCTTGTGCCACAGCGTGAGCGAGCCTTGCGGATCCGCGTCCACCAGCATGACCTGCTTGCTCGCCTTGATCTGCGCGGCGAGATGTGCAGCCAGGGTGCTCTTGCCCGAGCCGCCTTTACGCGATGCAAAAACAATAACGTTCATACCTTCGGCCTCCAGATTGACCCCGTGGCTCGAAAATGAATCAGCGCGGTGATTCGTGAAAGAAAAATTTATCGGGAGTTGCGTTGCCGCCACGAAATAACAAGGCGTGTTGGCTTTTGAGTCACACTGCCTGGTACGACGCCCGATGAAAACTGCAAGAAAACGCCTGCAATCGTGCGTTTCTTGAGCAGCGAGGCGGGATAAAGTGGAATGCAACCTTGCCGGGCAAACCTGCTCGCGACTCTTTTCCATCGCGCGCGCTCGCAATTGCCGCAAGCCCAGCGCGCCGATTGCGCGAACAAAACGAGTCCGGCGGGGCAAACGCAGCTGCCGGGTTTCAAGGACGAACGTGCTGTCGCGCTCAGCCTTCGCTGGATTTCTTCTTCTTGCTCGCCTTCGCCGCCGGCTTGGTGCTCTTCTTCGCGGTTTTGGGCGCGATGTGGGTCGGCTTGCCGGCGCGAACCTCGCCCGGCTCTGGCCCCGGCCTGAAGAACACCCGGCACTGCGGCGAGAGCTGCGACTTCTTCGCGATCATGCAGGCGGTGATGGCATCGACGTTCGGAACGAACTCGCCGCACAGCCGCATCGCATCGGGCGTGCAGGCCTGCTGCTCCTCCTGGGTGTAGGCGAAGCCGGCGCGCGGCAGGACCAGGACGGCCAGCGCAATCCCGAGGGTTGCAGCGGCCAAGGCTTTTGACTTCTTCAAGCGAAACGCCAGCATCGATCCCCCCACATGTCGAGTTCAGTGGGAATAGTGGGTGAACGGGCGTTGGTTGGCAACCGAGGGGAGATGCGAAAGCCGGCACGTGTGCGGTCTCGGCAACAGGGTGGGCGGTCTGGTGTCGGCACGGAGCTGCTTCCAGCAAAACAGGTGTCATCCCCCGCCTTGTGCGCAATTGCGCACTGGGGCGGGGGATTCAGTATTCCAGAGGCGCCTGACGTTCCCCGAGCAGACGCGGCGTACTGGATCCCCCGCCTTCGCGGGGGATGACGGTTGTGGGTGGGGGCGAGATCGAGCTCCAGCCCGCCGCTCCAGCGACCATCCAACCAAAAACCGCGAAAACAACCCCATGCACAGTAGCCAAGTCCAGCTGCGGATTGATCTTTACGGATTTTACGAAATCAATTTGACGCGTCGGGCAAAACAGTGGCATGATGGCATGATCGAGAATGCGTGGGGTGGTCAGCCAGATCCCCGTGAGGTGAGGGGTGCATGGCCACATTGCTGATCGTCGCGCCGGTGTTTGCGCTCATTGCAGCCGGCTATGCCGCAGTGCTGTTTCGCTTCGTCTCGGAGAGCGCGCACAAGGGCATCAGCGAATTCGCCTTCAGCATCGCCATCCCCGCTTTGCTCTTCCGCACCATCGTCGTCTCGGAATTCCCCGACGTCAGCCCCTACCGCATGTGGGGCGCCTATTACGGCGCGCTCGCCCTCACCTGGATCGCGGCGCTGGCGCTGTCAGTGCTGCTGCGCAAGCGGCGCGAGGACAGCGAGGACGGCGTCGTGTTCGCGATCGGCTCGGTCTACGGCAACATCGTGATGCTCGGCATTCCCTTGACGCTCTCGGCGCTGGGCAATGAGGCCGCGGGGCCGATGGCGCTGATCCTATCGGTGAACACGCCGCTGCTCTGGCTCTGCGGCATCCTGCAGATGGAGCTTGTCAGCCGCAAGCGGACCGGCTCGGCGCTGTCGGTGATCTCGCCCGTGCTCGCGGATCTCGCGCGCAATCCGCTGATGCTGGCGATCGGCTTTGGCGTGATCTGGCGCTTCACCGGCCTCGGCCTCAATCCCGTCGTCGACCGGACCATCGAACTATTGGCGCAGGCGGGATCGCCGACGGCGCTGATCGCACTCGGCATCAACCTGTTTCGCTTCGAGGTGAAAGGCGAGAAGCTGAGCATTTTGGTGATGTGCGCGCTCAAGCTGCTGGCGATGCCGGCAGCGGCGTTCGCGCTGGCAAAACTGCTCGATCTGCCGCCGCTTGCAGCCGGCGTGATCGTGCTGTTCGCGGCCATGCCGACCGGCGCCAACGCCTACATCTTCGCGGTCCAGTATCAGCGGCTGGTGAACCCGGTGTCGGGCGCGGTGGCACTGGGGACGCTGCTGGCGGCGGTGACGCTGCCGGTGGTGGTGTGGGTGGTGGCGGGGGTGAGGTAGCGCAGCGCGGTTCCGATCATTTTGCCTTTGCACGCAAAGGTCGCTAGTGTGCCCTGATAGGTATTGCAGGGAGGGTCACATGGCACAGCGCGAAGAGATGCTCGCAATGATCAGGACCGCCTACGCCGCGCGCAGCAAGGGCGACATCGAGGGCTTGGTGACGGCTTTTCATCCCGAGGGGCACTTCACCTTGATGGGCGACAAGGGCGCGCTCGAACTGACGGGGCGCATGGAGGGGCACCCGACCCTTCGCGCGGCTTTCACTCAGTTCACTGACACCTTCGGCTTCGAAAGCCGCGAGATCCTGGCCGAGCTCGTCGACGGAGATCGCGTCGCAGTCCATTCCCGGGTTCTCGTTCGACACAATCCAAGCGGAAAGACTTTCAGCACCGAGATCCTGGACCTGTTCAGATTTCAGGATGGCAAGATCGCCGAGCTGACCGAGTTTGCGGACACGGCGCAGATCAAGGCGGTGATCTCCTGACGTGCGATGAGATGGATTGAAGCGGCATCTGGCTTGAGGCGGGCGGAGAGGCGCGGCGATCGCTTTTGGCAAAACTGCTCGACCTGCCCCCGCGAGCTGCCGGCACCGTCGTGCTGTTCGCGGCGATGCCGACCGGCGCGAATGCTTACATTTTTGCTGTGCAGTAGTCAGCGGCTGGTGAACCCGGTGTCCGGCGCGGTCGCGCTAGGGAACGCTGCTGGCGGCGGTGACGTTGCCGGTTTGTCCACGATTTCCATTTTGAGCTCGGCACGGAAGACGGGCTCTACGAGGCGAAAGCATTTGTCGTCGAACTTGCGTTCGCCGCCCTTTCCGTAACAGGCTTGATGACCCGCCATCTTCCAAACGTGGGCGCAAGACAATCGGGGCGTCGATTTTTTCGAAGTTGAATCCGAGGAAGCGCGACGGATAGTCAAAGTGATGGAAGCTCAGTTTGGACCGCTCGCACGAGAGATCCTGGCTAGGAGAAACGCTGCACTAACATCAAGCATGAAACTATGGTAACAGTGCACAAAAATAGCCGGACCCGCGCTCCAGATAGCGCGCTGTGCGGAGATTAGTGCACTGTCACCGAAATTCCGCAGCTAACCTGGGGTCATGAAAAAGTTCGCCGAATTACGGTGACAGTGCACAAAATTGTCAGCACTTCGGATGGCGTGCGCCGTGCAGCATCGGGAGTTTAGTGCACTGTCACTGTAATCTTCGGAGGAGCTATCAGCCAACGAACTGGCAGCACAATCCGCACCGACACAGGAATGTCAGGCAGCCGTGAGAGCTATCCACCGCGGGACGATCGAGAACTCATTGGAGAAATGCGCAGATCCATCCAAACAGGCCATCGAGCGTCGTCCCCGGCGCGTTCACAATGGCGATAATCGGAAGAGAAATACCGAGAGTGACCAGGGCATATTCGATCGCCGTTGCCCCGACTGATCATAGAGGACTTTTCGAACGAACTTTACGGCTCTTTCTGTGAGGCAACTCCGCCGCAACATTTTCCAGGGAAGCCAGATCATTCGGCAACAAGGCCATATCAGGTGGAGCGAGGCGGCCGACCGGTTGGCATCTCCATGGAGGCTCCAGGTCTCGGCGCTGGGAGGCGATGGCCGCCTCGCTTTCCCGCAAGCTCTAGGGCGTGGCGTTGAGCTTCGTGTTTACGCTTGTGAATACTCCGCTCAACGCGGTGCCCGTATTCTTGACGACCGTAATGATCGCAAGCGCAATACCGGCGGCAATCAGACCGTATTCGATGGCGGTAGCGCCGCTTTCATCCGCGAGAAACCTCTTGAATGTGGAGAACACCTCAAACCTCCTGTGCGTGTAACAATAGGTTGTTACAATCAAGAAGTACAAGTCAATGAGTTAAGGACACCTGAATGTGTATCGGCAATTTGGCGAAGGAGCTGATTTTTTCAACTTTCACGCGAGCGGATTAGAACGAAACGAAATCCGCGAAAGCAGAAGGAAGCGGTGGTTGCCGATAGATCCCAAGCCTCAAGACGGGAATTCGGAGTCGCATGAGGATCGGCAATGAAGCGAGCCATTCGATTGCTCACCTGCGGACGGAAAATTTCAGGACCTGATGGAAGCGTTGAAGCGGGTTTGTCGCACCGAACCGGAACATGGGACCGGAGCAAGACGGATTGCACCGATCGCGCGTATGCGCGCCTGGCCCCTCGTACCTAAGTTACGCACCCAGCGCGCTCGGACGAATGGAGAACTAACATAACTGCTTGATTATATTGGTACAGTTGGGTGGGCTCGAACCACCGACCTCCTGTTCCACAGACAGGCGCTCTAACCAACTGAGCTACAACTGCATCCTGGCGAGCCGCTCCTAGGCGGGCCTGAAAAAGGCCGGCGACCTAAGGGGGCTGGACGGGGCGGAAACTAGGTGCAACGGGCGTTTTTGGCAAGGCCGCAGAGGGGCGAAAAACCAGCGGAAATCACCCTCGGCGCGATGAAATCGGGCTTGATGGCGGCAAAAAGGATGCTGCGCTCCCGTTCCACGCGCAGGAGACTTCCCGTGGCGAGGGAGCCCTCACCCGGCGCGCGGGACGATGCTTCGCATCGCCCGGACGCGCCGACCTCTCCCGCAAGCGGGAGAGGTGAAAAAACCCGGGACTCTCGGCCCGGGTTTTTCAACTCAAACCGGCCTCACCGCTCAGGCGGCGGGCGGGTAATACTTCGAGGCGGAGGCCTTGATCGGCTCGGCGGTCTCGGCAGCGACGCGCTGGCTGAGCTCGACCAGCTCCTTGGCCTGGGACTGGAAGGTCTCGAGCTGCTTGCGGGCGTGGCCGGTCCACAGTTCCAACGCTTCCGACGGCGACTTGGCGCCGAACAGCTGCTGGGCGAAGTCCAGCTGGGCGCTGCTGTTGGCCTTCATGAACTCCACCAGCTTGGCGGTGTACTCGCTCGCGCCCTTGCTGGCGGAGGTGAACACGGCCTCGACGGTGCCATTGTGGGTCTCGGCGGCGTCCTTGAACTTGGCGTAGTTCTCGCGGGCCTGCGACACGCCCTTTTCGGCGAACGCACGCATCTGCTCGGGAACCTCGAACGGGATGATCGAGGCAGAAAACGGATCAGTCGCACCTGTCATGGTTGTCCTCACGCAAATTGAAAAAATGGAGTGAGCCTTCTGGCGCGCCCGCCGGCCCCGATTGGGCCCTTCGCATTGAGCGGGTACGAAGACTGGAAACGCGAAACAAACGAGATGGCTCGCCCAGTGCCGCCATTATTGCCGCGCATCATGTCAAGATTGTGCATCGCAATGCGATCCAACAGGCGTCGTGAAAATTTAATCTCGGAGAGGGTGAGGTTCCTGGGCTGGGGAACCGGTGGTTGAGAGGGGAGGATTGGTGCCGAGGCGAGGCCGGCCCTTACCCTCCCCTGGAGGGGGAGGGTCGATCGCGCAAAGCGCGAGCGGGGTGGGGTGATCTCTCCACTCGGGCACCGCCTCCGTGGAAATACTGTCACCCCACCTCGGTTCGCATGTCGCTTCGCTCTATGCGAACCGATCCTCCCCCTCCAGGGGAGGATGGGCCACCGGTGATGCCGCGACGGCTTTGAGCCGTCCGCCCGCGAATCCCTTGGATGCAACCGGGCTGCGGCTTGCGGGTTCGACACCATTAAGGTTATCGCGGCTTTAGGACGGCTGTGAGAGACCGTGGCCGTGGACCTGCCCGCGCCTGCGGGCGATACTAACCCTTTCTTAAGGCTGCCATTCCCGGCAGTCGCCTCACGCTGACAAGCGAGACTTAAAGCCGGTCGGATGAAGAGTTCGGATTTCCAGTTGCGAGGCGTGGGCGATCCCCGGCTGGCCGTGCACGCGACCTCTGCGCTGCCCGCCTGGCTGTGGTCGATCGACGGCACGCGCGTGCTCTGGGCCAATCCGGTCGGCGCAAAACTGTTCGGCGCGGCGCATGCCGCCGCGCTCGCGGACAGGATTTTCGGCCCCGCGGACAGCCACCGCCGCCAGGTCGCCCGGCTCGCCCGCAGCCTGCCGGCGAACGGGACCGTGCGGCTCGAGCGGCTGCGCGGCTTCGGCGCCCGGCTCGGCATGCTGATGACCTGCGCCTGCGCCCGGCTCGACTTTGCCGATGGCGGCCATGGCGTGCTCGTCGCCGCGATGGACCCGACCCTACGCCCCATGCCACTGGTCGAGCGGCTGCATCGTCTCGTCGCTGGCGCCAAGGTGCCGATGGCCGCGTTCGCGCCCGACGGGATGTTCGTCGGCGCCAGCGAAGCCGCTCGTTCCCTGCTCGGCTTTCGCGATCTCTTTGATGCCGGCCTCGACCGCGCCCGCAGCGAAGCGCTGACCTGCGGCCGCGCCGCGACGCCGATCGGCATCGGCCAGATGGTGCTGCAACGGGTCGGTGTCGGCGCCGATATCGGCCTCGTCGCGCTGATCGATCCCGCGCAGGACGCGCGCGCAGCGGCCTCGCCTAAAAGCATGCCGAACGATCCGCCATCGCAGGATCCGCCGGTCGGGATCGCATTGTTCGACGCCTTCGCAGAGCCGGCCGATGCAAGCGAAACCGCCGAGACGCTGACGCCCGCGCCTGAACCTGCCGTGAGCGAAGCGCTCGTGGAGGCCTTCCAAGAACCGGTGCCCGACGAGACCACCGCGGCCAAGACTCCGGTTGAAAACTGCGCCCAGGCCATTGTGTCGCCGCAGGCCGCGCCGATCACGTCAGCCATGTTCGAGCTGCCGTCGGGCCACACAGAGACGCCCGCACCGCATCAGCATCCGCTGCGCTTCCTCTGGCAGATGGATGCCGAGGGACGCTTTGTGCTGCTCTCCGACGAATTCATCCGCCTGATCGGCCCGCACACCGCCGCCGGCTTCGGCCGCCCCTGGCGCGAGATCGCAGCGGAGTTTTCGCTCGATCCCGAGGGGCGCGTTGTGCGGGCGCTGGAAAGCCACGATACCTGGGCCGGCATCACCGTGAACTGGCCCGCCGATGGCGGCGAGCATTTGCCGGTCGAGCTTGCGGGCCTCCCGATCTACGATCGCGAGCGCAATTTCGCCGGCTTCAAAGGCTTTGGCGTCTGCCGCGATCTCGACGGCCTCAACCGGCTCGAAGCGCTCCGGCGCTTCGAGCGACTGGCCGAGGTGCCGGCGCAGCGCGGCCTGTCCGCCGACGTCGTCGAGCCGGACTCCGAGCCGGAGGCCGAGGCCGCGACGCCGCCTCCGCCCATCGAGCCGCCTGCACCCAAGCCCACGCCCGAGCCTGAAGCTGAACTGCCCGAACCCGCAACTGATGTGACTTCACACCCAACCGAGCCCGAGACGTCCGTGGAAACGCCAGTGGAAACGCCTCCCAATGTCGTGCCATTCCGCCCGCATGGCGATGCGCGCTCGCCGACGCTGACGCCGGTCGAGAACAGCGCGTTCAACGAGCTCGCCCGGCAATTGTCCGAGCGCCTCGAACGCGAGCGCGAGTCGATCGCGGCTGATACATCCGAGCCACCGGCGGCAGAGATCACGCCCGAACCGCCTGCGCCGGAGCTTGAAGCGCCGCAAACCGCAGCCGAATGGCTGAGCGAGCCCGCGCCGCCCGCACGCGGCGCGCCGGCGCGCGACCGCGCGCTGCTCGACCTGTTGCCGACGGGCATCCTGATCTATCGCCTCGATCGCCTGCTTTACGCCAACCCCGCCTTCCTCGCGCGCATGGGCCACGCCAACCTCGGCGCACTGGAGCATGCCGGGGGGCTCGACGCGCTCTATGTCGAGCCGGGCGTGTCCACGGCCAGCAGCACCTCGCAAGGCGGCACGCCGGTGACGATCAGCGCGGCGATCGCGACCGGCGAAGCGCCGCTTGCGACCACCGAGGCGCATCTGCACACGATCGACTGGGACGGCGAGAGCGCGCATGCGCTGATCTGCGCGCTGCCGCAGGCCGCGCCAATGGTCGCCGCCCCCATCATCGCGGAGACCATTGTCCCCGAATCCTTTCCCTACGCGCCCGACCTCGAGCCCGCCGCCGGCGATGCCGATGCCGAGGATCTCGCCGCGATCCTGGACACCACGGCCGAGGGCATCGTGATGTTCGATGCCGAAGGCAACATCCACGCCTGCAACCGCAGCGCCGAGGCGCTGTTCGGCTATGACGGCGATGCGCTGCTCGAGCAGAATCTGGCGACGCTGTTCGCGCCGGAGAGCCAGCAGATCGTCGCCGACTATCTCGAAAGCCTCAAGAGCCAGGACATTGCCAGCCTGCTCGACCACGGCCGCGAGGTGCTGGGCCGCGAGAAGAAGGGCGGCGTGATTCCGCTGGCGATGATCATGGGCCGCACACGGCCCGATGGGCCGAACTTCTTCGCCGTGTTCCGCGATCTCTCGCAGAGCAAGAAGGGCGAGAGCGAGCTGACGCAGGCCCGCCGTCGCGCCGACGGCGCAGCGACGGCCAAGGCCGACATGCTGGCGCGGATCAGCCACGAGATCCGTACCCCGCTCAACGCCATCATCGGCTTTGCCGAGGTGATGATCTCCGAACGTTTCGGCGCGCTCGGCAACGAGCGCTACGGCGAATACATGAAGGACATCCGCGCCTCCGGCGAGCGCGTCATCGCCATCATCGACGATCTCTTGGAGCTGTCGCGGATCGAGACCGGCAAGCTTGATCTCAACTTCGCCAACCTCAATCTCAACGACCTCGTCGAAGCCTGCGTTACGGTGATGCAGCCGCAGGCCAATCGCGAGCGCATCATCATCCGCACCTCGCTGGCGCACGCGCTGCCGCAGGTGACAGTGGATGCGCGCGCGATGCGGCAGATCACCGTGAACCTGATCTCGAACTCGATCCGGCTGGCGAGCGCCGGCGGCCAGGTCATCGTCTCGACCGCGCTGACCGATCGCGGCGAGATCGCGCTTCGCATCCGTGACACCGGCCATGGCCTCAGCGAACGCGAAGTTGCCGCCGCGATGGAGCCGTTCCGCACCCCGCCGCCGGGCGACGCCGCCGACAGCGCTGCGCTCAGCCTGTCGCTGACCAAGGCGCTGGTCGAAGCCAACCGCGCCCAGTTCAACATCAAGAGCGCGGGCAATTCCGGCACGCTGATCGAAGTGGTGTTCGCGCCGGCGCTGGCGAAGGCGTAGAGCGGCGTCGGAGGCCCATCACTCACCAGCGGGGCGAGATGATCAACATCCTGGGCGCGCACCGATCCAACCGATAGCCTGCCCTTGCGTAGCCCTCGCGAACTCGGCTGGGCCGTCCCTGATCGCCGACATCATAGACGATCAGGCCCTTCGCAGCATTGTCCGTCATCCTATCGTCGAAAAAGACGAGCCCGGATTTGGGTCAACTCGACGACAAACCACCCTCGACCTCGGCGCTCAGAAGAGTGGACATGATTTTCTGTCCCACGGACGAGGCGAGGCTGCCGGCGGACAGAACGACGACGCCATTGCCCGACGGAGCGTTTGCGCCGTTCTGAACCCAGCTCTCAAACCCCATCCACGAGCTGAAGCCCGGTACGCTGCCATCTTTCGACAGGACACGTCCCGCAGCGCCGGCGATTTTCGGAAAGAACCATCCAATTGCGACCGTCGGGCCTTGCGTCTGCACCTGGCAGGTGCCCGTCGTACCGCATTTGCCGCGGGCCGGGCTGGCCTGCTGCTGCATCTGCAGGATGGCGAATTCCGTTGGTGAAGGCTGCAATTGACCCATGTTGTAGAGCAGCCATTGAAGCATGTCCGAGGCGCAGCTGACGATCGCTCCGGCGCCGAACTCCATCGTTGGGCCCGGCTTATAGCTCTGGCCCACCTCGAAAGGCTGCGTCCCGGTATACCCACACACCATGCTGGGCACTTGGCCCGTACTGAACAACGCGGTGTTGCCCATGCCCAGATCCGCGCACAGCTCCGCGAGTTGCGCGTTGTAACCATCATAGACGTCGACGTAGGGGTTCTGCGGGTTGAGACCGACGATGGCCAGGAGCGACCAGGCAAGGTTTGAATAGGTGTAGCACTCCCTCGCGGGGCAGATCCAGGACGAGTGCTGTCCGCTGTTGAACCAATCGACGAGGTCGGCGAGGTTCTGCAAGTTGCTGGGCGGGCAGAACTGTCCCCGCGGATCGGGGGGCTCGTCATTGTCCTGCGGAAACCCAGAAGCATAAGTGACGATATCGGCAACCGGAATCCCGCTGATCGCTACCGGCAGGGAAATCGAGGGCATGCAGGACCCAACCGTATTTCCATCATATGTGCCTTGAAGACTGTAAAAAATCCTGGACGTGAAAACTTTTGAAATGGATCCGATTTCGAACAGAGTATTTGGCAGCTTCGCAGCGCTCACGACATCATGATTTGAGTCCCAGACTTCAGTCTTAGAGGGAGAGAAGAACTTTGCGGAGGGGGTGCCGGAGCCGTCAAAATCCGTGAAGACGTAGACTGCCATCCCCATGTAATCGCTGACGGCCGCGTCTATGATGTTTTGGATCGCCAAGCTCGGGTCCGAAAAGGCCATTTGCGCCCCTCCCCATTGCAAGCTGCATCGCAAGCAAGCTTTAGCACCTTTCGCTGCGGTTGTCTTTATTAGAATAGCACCGTAGAGGTTGATCGCGTGATTTGCCCGAGTTCCCGCGTAGGCGCTCAAATAAACTCAAATAAAAAGGCACGGCGCTTGCGGCGCCGTGCCCTTTCGCGTTCCTGCGGCCTGGATCAGCTGTAGATCTCGAACAGGCCGGCGCCACCCTGGCCGCCGCCGATGCACATCGTCACCACGCCCCACTTGGCCTTGCGGCGTGCGCCTTCCTGCAGCAAATGGCCGGTGAGCCGCGCGCCGGTCATGCCGAAGGGATGGCCGATCGCGATCGAGCCGCCGTTGACGTTGTACTTGGCGGGATCGATCTCGAGCTTGTCGCGGCAATACAGGCACTGGCTGGCGAAGGCTTCGTTGAGCTCCCACAGATCGATGTCGTCGATCTTGAGGCCGGTGCGCTTCAGCAGCTTCGGGATCGCGAACACCGGGCCGATGCCCATCTCGTCGGGCTCGCAGCCCGCGGTCGCCCAGGCGACGAAGCGGCCGAGCGGCTTGAGGCCGCGCTTCTCGGCGTCCTTGGCTTCCATCAGCACCACGGCGGCGGCGCCGTCGGAGAGCTGGCTGGCATTGCCGGCGGTGACGAACTTGCCGGGACCCTTGACCGGCTCGAGCTTGGCAAGGCCTTCCATCGTGGTGTCGGGCCGGTTGCACTCGTCGCGATCGACGACGTAGTCGACGATGCTCTCGGCCTTGGTCTGCTTGTCGACGACCTTCATCTTGGTCTTCATCGGGACGATCTCGTCCTTGAACTTGCCGGCCTGCTGCGCCGCGGCCATGCGGCGCTGCGATTCCAGCGAGAACTCGTCCTGATATTCGCGGCTGAGCTTGTAGCGCTCGGCGACGATGTCGGCGGTGTCGATCATCGCCATGAAGATGTCGGGCGCGACCTTGAGCAGTTCCGGATCGATCGACTCCTTCGGCGAGCCGCCGCCCGGAATCGAGATGCTCTCGACCCCGCCGGCGACGATGCAGTCGGCGCCGTCGGAGCGGATCGAGTTGGCGGCCATCGCGATGGTCTGCAGCCCCGAGGAGCAGAAGCGGTTCACCGAGACGCCGGCGGTGGTCTTCGGGAGCCCTGCGAGCAGCGCGGCCTGGCGGCCGATGTTCGGCGCGCCATGGGCGCAATTGCCGAGATAGCAGTCCTCGACATAGTCCTTGTCGACGCCGGCGCGCTTCACCGCGTGCTGGATCGCGTGCGCCGCGAGCGACATCGGCGGCGTGATGTTGAACCCGCCGCGGCCGGATTTGGCAAGGCCCGTGCGCGCATAGGAAACGATGACGGCTTCACGCATTGTGTTCTCCCTTTTTGAACGATTTTGAACGGAGCGTCCTTATCGCCATTGGTACACAAAGTTTGGCGAGCGCGGGAAAATAAAACGCCGCCTCCAGGTATTGGAGGCGGCGTTGTTCCGCGGGTCGGAATATCGATAGGAGCGTGACTCTATTCGCGCGTCATGCCCGGGCTTGTCCCGGGCATCCACGTTCTTCGTGCCGAGTGCCAAGACGTGGATGGCCGGGACAATCCCGGCCATGACGACGGTGAGAGCGCGATCAGAACGTCAGCGCCTTGGCCTGCTTGACCTGCGGCAGCGCCTGCACCTTGGCGAGCACGTCCGTCGGCACCGCGCCGTCGACCTCGACGAGGGCAATGGCATCGCTGCCAGGTGCGACGCGGCCGAGATGGAAGGTGGCGATGTTGATCTTGGCGTCGCCGAGCAGGCTGGCGAACCTGCCGATGAAGCCGGGCTTGTCCTCGTTGGTGACGTAGATCATCGACTTGCCGAACTCGGCATCGACGCGGATGCCCTTGATGTCGACGAGGCGCGGCTTGCCGTCGGCATAGACGGTGCCCGAGACCGACCGCTCCTGCCGCTCGGTGGTGACGGTGACGGTGATCAGGCTCTCATAGTCGCTCTGGGCAGCGCGCACGATCTCGTCCACCACCATGCCACGCTCCTTGGCGACGACGGGCGCGGACACCACGTTGACCTCGCCCAGCATCGGCCGCAGCAGGCCCGACAGCACGGCGGAGGTGATCGCCTTGATCTTCATCTCGGCGACGTGGCCCTCATAGGTGATCTCGACCTTGAGGATGCCGCTTTCGGTAAGCTGGCCGGCGAACGAGCCGAGCTTCTCGGCGAGCGCGATGAACGGCTTCAGCTTCGGCGCTTCTTCCGCGGTGATCGAGGGGAAGTTGACCGCGTTCGAGATCGCACCGGTGAGCAGATAGTCCGACATCTGCTCGGCGACCTGGAGCGCGACGTTCTCCTGCGCTTCCGTGGTGGAGGCGCCGAGATGCGGCGTGCAGATCACGTTGGGATGGCCGAACAGCACGTTGGACGTCGCAGGCTCCTCGATGAAGACGTCGAAGGCGGCGCCGGCGATGTGCTTGGAATTGAGCGCATCGACCACGGCCTGCTCGTCGACGAGGCCGCCGCGGGCGCAGTTGATCAGGCGCACGCCCTTCTTCATCTTGGCGATCGCGGCCGCGTCGATGATGTTCCTGGTCTTCTCGGTGAGCGGCGTGTGCAGGGTGATGAAGTCGGCGCGCTTGAGGAGATCGTCGAGATCGACCTTCTCGACGCCAATGTCCTTGGCGCGCTCCGGCGACAGGAACGGATCGAACGCGATCACCTTCATGCGCAGGCCGAGCGCGCGGTCGGCGACGATCGAGCCGATATTGCCGCAGCCGACGACGCCCAGCACCTTGCCGGTGATCTCGACGCCCATGAAGCGGTTCTTCTCCCACTTGCCGGCCTGGGTCGAGGCGTCGGCCTGCGGGATCTCGCGGGCGAGCGCGAGCATCAGGGTGATGGCGTGCTCGGCGGTCGTGATCGAATTGCCGAACGGCGTGTTCATCACGATGATGCCCTTGGCCGTGGCGGCGGGAATCTCGACATTGTCGACGCCGATGCCGGCGCGGCCAATCACCTTCAGCTTCGTGGCCTTGTCGATAATCTTGGCCGTCGCTTTGGTCGCGGAGCGGATCGCGAGGCCGTCATAATTGCCGATGATCTCGGCGAGCTTGTCCTTGTCCTTGCCGAGATTGGGCTGGAAGTCGACCTCGACGCCGCGGTCCTTGAAGATCTGCACGGCTGCGGGCGAGAGCGCGTCGGAAATGAGAACTTTGGGTTTGGTCATGGGGATGATCCTTCGCCTTCCCTAAAGGGAGGATCGGCCTGCGATGGCCGAATTGAATGAAGAGGCTTTGTCTTCCCCCTCTCCCCGTTCTTACGGGGAGAGGGTTGGGGTGAGGGGCAGCCACAGGCGAAGGTGCAAGCGGAGAGAGCCCCTCACCCGGATTGCTGCGCAATCCGGCCTCTCCCCGTAAGAACGGGGAGAGGCGAAAAAGAAACTCACGCTGCCTTGGCCAGCTGCGCCTTGGTCTCGGCAAAGGCCCAATCGATCCACTGCGTCAAGAGCTCGACGTCCTTGGCCTCGACAGTGGCGCCGCACCAGATGCGCAGGCCGGCCGGCGCGTCGCGGTAATAAGCGAAGTCGAAGCCGGCGCCTTCCTTCTCGACCAGCGCGACCAGCTTCTTGGAGAAGTCGGCCTGCGCGTCCTCGGAGAGCGAGGTAATCGCGGGATCGGTGAACTTCAGGCACACCGAGGTGTTGGAGCGGATCGAAGGATCCTTCGCCAGGAAGTCGATCCACGGCGTCTTCGCCTTCCAGTCGGCGAGCACCTTGGTGTTGGCGTCGGCACGCGCGATCAGCGCCTTGAGGCCGCCGATCGACTTGGCCCAGTTCAGCGCATCGAGATAATCCTCGACGCAGAGCATCGAGGGCGTGTTGATGGTCTCGCCGACGAAGATGCCTTCGTTGATCTTGCCGCCCTTGGTCATGCGGAAAATCTTCGGCAGCGGCCAGGCCGGCTTGTAGGTCTCAAGCCGTTCCACCGCGCGGGGCGAGAGGATCAGCATGCCGTGCGCGGCCTCGCCGCCGAGCGCCTTCTGCCAGGAGAAGGTGACGACGTCGAGTTTTGCGAAATCGAGCGGCTGCGCGAAAGCGGCCGAGGTCGCGTCGCAGATCGTGAGCCCTTCGCGGTTGGCGCTGATCCAGTCCGCATTCGGCACGCGCACGCCGGAGGTGGTGCCGTTCCAGGTGAAGACGACGTCGCTCTTGGGATCCACCTTGGAGAGGTCGGGGATCTCACCATAGGCTGCGTTCAGCTTGGTGACGTCCTTGAGCTTCAATTCCTTCACGATGTCGCTGACCCAGCCTTCGCCGAAGGATTCCCAGGCGAGCGTGGTGACGGGCCGCGCACCGAGCAGCGACCACAGCGCCATCTCGACCGCGCCGGTATCGGAGGCCGGCACGATGCCGATGCGGTAATCGGCGGGGACCTCGAGCACTTCGCGCGTCAGATCGATCGCGAGCTTGAGCTTGGCCTTGCCGATCTTCGCGCGATGCGAGCGACCGAGGGCTGCGTCCTTGAGATTTTGGGCGTTCCAGCCGGGGCGCTTGGCGCAGGGGCCGGAGGAGAAGTGCGGCACGTTCGGCCGCGAAGCGGGCTTCGCTACAGTCATCATCTACCCTTCCAGATAGTAAGCCTCCCGTTGGGGGGAGGTGTCCCGCCGCGGCTGATACGGGAATCGGGAAGGGCAGTCAAGGAAGTTCCGGCGTCTCACGGGGGAGTGAAGGCGCCTCTGGCGCGATACCAGGGGATTCGACGGCAGCGAGCGCATTCAGCAAGTCCGTGGCCTCGCTGATCAATTGCGCGGCTTTGCGGCGGCTGCCGACCTTCAAAATGCATTTGTTATTGACCTGCACGACGTAGTCGTTGCCGACCTTGATCATCGAATAGCTTGTCATCGAAATCCCCGAACCGACCGAGCTCGGTGTCTGACGCTGCCGTAGCACCGTTCGTTCTTGTACAAACATGAACGACGGTCAGGTAGTTTATCAGCTCTTAAGATGAACGAATGCGCGATCCGGATGTGCTGATCGCGCAAGGCCCGCGGCTAGAGCCACTTTCGTTACAATAGAATCAGAACAGGGCTCCAGAATCTCGTCTTGACGCGTTTTCTTTACGCGAACCGGTATCCACTTCGTTTGAAACGCTCTTGCTGCCTCAAAAGCGGACAGTCATGCCCACATGGCTCGCAGCGAATCCGAGCCGCGTATAGAAGCGCTGCGCGTCGACGCGCGTCTGATGCGTCAGCAGCTCGACCAGATGGCAGCCGCGCGCTTTCGCTTCCGCGATCGCCCATTGCACCAAACGCTCGCCGATGCCGCGGCTGCGACAATCGGAAGCAACGCGGACGTCTTCGAGCAGGCCGCGCACGCCGCCTTGCGAGCTGATGCCGGGCAGGATCGCGAGTTGCAGGCAGCCGACCACCCTGCCCTCGCTCTCGGCGACCACAAGCGTCAGATTCGGATCGCGCTCGACCCGCGCGAA